>NZ_DASTBH010000280.1:0-3544 GCF_035712165.1 Actinophytocola sp.
AGATTACCCACGTGTTACTCACCCGTTCGCCACTAAACCACCACCGAAGCAGTGATCCCGTTCGACTTGCATGTGTTAAGCACGCCGCCAGCGTTCGTCCTGAGCCAGGATCAAACTCTCCAAAAAAACCTGGCAAAAAAACAACTCAAAAGAACCCACAAAGGGATTCATAAAGCTCTACTGGCTTAAATCGGCACACTGTTGAGTTCTCAAACAACACACGCACACCCGGTCAACGCACACGGCGTCTCGCAGGGGCCTTGCACTGCTTTGGTTTGTCCGGCTCGAACCCTCCGAGCCAACGGTCGCCCACTCTACCACTCGCTGTGGGAGCTTGGTTCGCGACCCCCCACCAGAACCCGGTCCCGATCTCCGAGCCCGTTCCGTTCCGGTGGGAACGAAGTTACACCGCGCCCCGCGCAATGGTCAAATCGATAGGGTGCCGGCGGATACCCGCAGGTCAGCCGACCACTTCGACCCCGGCGGTGGTGCGTTTGCCCCGGCGCAACACCAACCACTTTCCGTGCAGTAGGTCACTCTGCTGGGGCCGCCAGTCCTCCTCGGCGACCTTCACGTTGTTCACGTACGCCCCGCCCTCGCTCACCGTCCGGCGCGCGGCACCGCGACTGGGCGAAAGTCCGGCGGTCACCAGGAGGTCGACGATCGTGGGCGACTCGACCAGCCGGGCGGTTCCGGTCGGCGCCTCGGCCATGGCCGCGTCGAGCGTGGCCGCGTCGAGGTCGCGCAACTCGCCCCGGCCGAACAGGGCCTGGCTGGCCGCGACCACCTGGCGCATCTCGTGCTCGCCGTGCACCAGCGTGGTGAACTCCTCGGCCAACCTGCGCTGGGCCGCGCGCAGGTGCGGCGCCTCCTCGGTGGACCGCTCCAACTCGGCGATCTCCTCCCGGGTGAGGAAGGTGAACATGCGCAGGTAGCGCACCGCGTCGGCGTCCCCGACGTTGACGAAGTACTGGTACCAGGCATACGGCGAGGTCATCGCCGGATCCAGCCAGACATTCCCGCCGCCGGTGGACTTGCCGAACTTGCGGCCCTCCGAGTCGGTCACCAGCGGCAACGTCAAGGCGTGCACCGACTTTCCGTCCACCCGGCGGACCAGGTCGACGCCGGAGACGATGTTGCCCCACTGGTCGGCGCCGCCGATCTGCAGCCGGCAGTCGTGCCGCCTGTGCAGCTGCAGGTAGTCGTTGGCCTGCAGCAACATGTAGCTGAACTCGGTGTAGGAGATGCCGTCGCCCTCGAGCCGGCGCTTGATCGTGTCCCGGGCCAGCATCACGTTGATCGAGAAGTGCTTGCCGACGTCGCGCAGGAAGGTGGTCACCGGCAGGTCGGCTGTCCAGGTGAGGTTGTTCTCCACGAGCGCGCCGGTGGGCGAGCCGTCGAAGTCGACGAACCGCTCGAGTTGGCCCCGGATCCGCTCGGTCCATTCGGCCACGGTGTCCAGCGACTGCATGGTCCGCTCACCGACGTCACGTGGGTCGCCGACCATCCCGGTGGCCCCGCCGGCGAGCACGATCGGCCGGTGGCCGGCCCGCTGGAACCGCCGCAGGCCGAGCAGCGGGATCAGGTTCCCGGCGTGCAGGCTCGGGCTGGTCGGGTCGAAGCCGCAGTAGAGCGTGACCGGCCCGCCGTCCAGTTCGCGCCGCAGCGCGTCCAGGTCGGTCGACTGCGCGATCAGCCCACGCCAGGCCAGCTCGTCCAGAATGTGTTCAGGCACGTGCACATCTTCCTGTACGCACCGGGGTCAGGCCGCCGCGGTGCCCTCGATCTCGAGCAGCCAGGCCTCGTCCCAGATGCCGGTGATGATGATCGTCAGCGCCGGATGATGATCGCCGAGCACCTCGTGTCGGATCGCGGCGTTGGCCGCGCGGTACTTCCGGTCGGACAGGAAGATCGTGACCTTGACCAGGTTCCGCAGCGACATGTCCGCTCCCTCGAGCACCGCCGCCACGTTGCGCCAGGCCAGCCGGCACTGCGACTCGAAGTCCTCGGGAATGCCGTCCTCGGCCGTCTCGGGCACCTGGCCGCTGACGAAGAGCAGCCGCTCGGCGCCGGTCACCAGCACGCCCTGGGCGTAGGAGCCGGGCTGCGGAAGGATCTCGGTTGTCTGCACGGCGGCACGGTAACGAGCCGGAGACCGTTGCCACGACCGGATTTCCGGGCGTACCGTTGATCACGGTGATCTGAACTGAGCGAGCCCGAGATCGAGGTGCCCGACTTCCGGGGGATGCAGGCGCTGAACGCCTGGCTCACCGGGCACGACCGTGGCCTGCTGCTCCAGGGACCCGATCCGGACAGTCCCGACCCGCTGCTGCACGGCATCGTGATCGGCCAGCGGCCGGCGCCCCGATCGCGGCTGCGGCGTTGGGATCCGGTCACCGTCTGGGTCCAACCTCCGCCGGAGGACGGCAGTGGGGTTCGGGAACCGGTGCGGCCGCTGCCGCCGGTACGCACCAACAAGGCGTACCTCGACGAAGGTGGTCAGGACCGCTGACGTTTGCCGCCGCGGCGGTAGGTGCTCACGGTCGGCGAACCCGTCAGCCAGAACCGCCAGGGCACGTCCAGCGCGACCGCGACGCCCACCCGCGGGCCGACCCGGATGTCCTCGGCGGGAACCGGTTCGGCGGCCAGCAGCCGGATCGGCGAGCCGGGGTCGGTCAGGTCCGCGCCGTTGTGCCGGCGATCCAGGCCCAGCACCCCGGTCAGCCGGGCCGGCCCCTTGGCCAGCTCGGTCTCGCTGCGCGCCCCCGGGCGACGCCGCGTCGCCACGTCCACTCCGGACACCACCTCGCCGGCGCGTAACAGCACCGCGCCCGGGACGCCGTCGGTCAACGCCACCACGTTCGCGCAGAAGTGCATGCCGTAGACGAAGTAGACGTACAGGTGCCCGGCCGGGCCGAACATCACCTCGTTGCGGGCCGTCCGGCCGCGATAGCAGTGCGAGGCCGGGTCGTCGCCGCCGCGGTAGGCCTCCACCTCGGTCAGCCGGACCTGCACCACACCGTCCGGCAGTTCGGACTCGAGCACACAGCCCAGCAGCCGGCGAGCCACATCGACCGGGTCCGCCGCCAACTCCTCGCGCGCGATCAGGTCAATCACGCGATCCACGCACGGTGCTCGGCGGCACGGTCGATCACGCGACGCAGCTGTTCGGCCACCCGGTCGGGGGCAGTTCCGCCGTAAGCGTCGCGAGAGGAGATCGAACCGGTCACGGTGAGCACAGTACGCAACTCAGGGGTGAGGCTGGGATGGATGCCGGCCAACTCGGCGTCGGACAGGTCCGCGAGACCGACGCCGCGCGCCTCGGCCGCGCGCACGCAGGCGCCCGCGGCCTCGTGCGCCACCCGGAACGGAACGCCCTGGCGCACCAGCCATTCCGCGATGTCGGTGGCCAGCGTGAACCCGGCCGGCGCCAGCGCCGCGAGCCGGTCCGGGTCGAAGGTGAGCGTCCCGACCAGCCCGGCGACCGCGGGCAGCAGCAGTTCCAGCTGGTCCACCGAGTCGAACAACGGCTCCTTGTCCTCCT
>NZ_DASTBH010000281.1:0-9031 GCF_035712165.1 Actinophytocola sp.
GGCCAGTGCCGGGCTGACCGTGGTGACCCACCCGGCCGGCTACGTGCTGCGGCTGGCGCCCGGCATGCTCGACGCCGAGCGGTTCGCGCACCTGGTCGCGGCCGGGCGGCAGGCGCTGGCCGCCGAACCGGCGGTGGCCGCCGAACGGCTGACCCACGCCCTGTCGCTGTGGCGCGGCGACGCCTACGACGAGTTCGGCGGCGTGGCCCAGCTGCGGGCGGAGACGCGGCGGCTGCACGAGATGCGCATCTCCGCCGTCGCGGACTGGGTCGACGCCGAACTCGCCATCGGCGCCGGCGCGGAACTGGTCGCGGAGCTGACCGGGCTCACCGAGCAGCACCCCGGGCACGACCGGCTCTGGGGTCAGCTGATGCGCGCGCTGTACCGGGCCGGCCGGCAGGCGGACGCGCTGGCGGCGTTCGCCCGGGCCCGCACGGTCCTGGTCGAGCGGTTCGGCCTGGACCCGTCGCCGGCCCTGGCCGAGGTTCACCGGCAGGTACTGGAGAACGACCACCGGCTGGCGGCGCCGGGCCGGTCGCCCGCGACGCGGTGGCCCTACGGCTACTGACCCGGGTGTAAGGCCGGGTGCCCTGGGTAGCCACGTCCCATGCGGACGACGACCGAACGACAGTCGCTGTGGTTGGCCGGTTCCGAGCCGGGCGTGGACTACCCCGCGCTGGCCGGCGAGGTGCGTGCCGATGTCGCGGTGGTCGGCGCCGGAATCACCGGCCTGACCACCGCGCTGCTGCTGAAACGGGCCGGCCTGGACGTCGCGGTGGTGGAGGCCGGCCGGGTCGGGAGCGGCGCCAGCGGCAACAACACCGCGAAGGTCAGCGCGCTGCAGGCGACCGTCTACTCGGAACTGGTCGACCGGCACGGGCCGGCCGCGGCGGCCGGCTACGCGGAGGCGAACCTGGCCGGGGTGCAGACCCTCGCCGGAGTCGTCAAGCAGGAGAGCATCGACTGCGACCTGCGGAGCCGTCCGGCGGTCACCTACGCCATCGAGGAGGCCGAGCGGGCGGCCGTTGCCAAGGAGTTCGAGGCGGCCAAGCAGGCCGGGCTCCGGGTCGAGCTCGACCCCGGCGGCAGCGGCCTGCCGTTTCCCACCTACGGTTCGGTTCTGCTGGCCGACCAGCTGTCCCTGCATCCGGTGCGCTACCTGCGGGGGCTCGCGGCCGCCGTGCACGGCGACGGGAGCCGGGTCTTCGAGGACAGCCGGGTGCTCGAGGTGCGCACCGGCGCCGCGCCGAGCGTGCGCACCGCTCGCGGAACCGTTCGCGCCGGCCGGATCGTGATCGCCACGCACGCGCCGATCCTGGACCGGGGCCTGTACTTCGCCCAGTTGGAGCCGGTGCGGTCGTACTGCGTCGCGGCCCGGCTGCGGTCCGGCGAGCCACCGGCCGAGCTGGCGATCAACGCCGGGGACCCGGTGCGGTCGATCGCCTCGTGCGGCGACGCGCTGATCGTCAGCGGCGAGGGCCATCCCACCGGGGAACGCGGGGTGGACGCGCGCCGCTACCTGACCCTGGAGTCGTTCGCGCGGAAGCACTGGGACGTCGCCGAGATCACCCACCGGTGGTCGGCGCAGGACCTCTACGCCTACGACGGGTTGCCGATGATCGGCCCGTACCAGCCCGGTTCGCGAACCCTGTTCGTGGCCACCGGGTACCGCAAGTGGGGCCTGGCCACCGGGACCGCGGCGGCCCTGCTGCTCACCGACATCCTGACCGGCCAGAGCAACCCGTGGGCGGAGCTGTTCACCCCGCACCGGTTCAGCTTGCGAAGTCTGCCCCGGCTGGCTCGGCTCAACGGGAAGGTGGCGGTGGACCTCGTCGGGGATCGGCTGCGCCCGGCGGAGGTGTCCGATCCGGCCGACGTGCCGCGCGGCGAGGCGCGGGTGCTGCGGGACGGCCTCGGGCAGACCGGCGTCTACCGCGACGATCAGGGTGGGCTGCACGCCGTGTCGATGCGCTGCACGCACCTGGGTTGCCTGCTGCGGTTCAACGGCGCCGAGTCCAGTTGGGACTGCCCGTGCCACGGCTCGCGGTTCGACGTCGACGGCGCCGTGCTGGAAGGCCCGGCCACACGTCCGTTGCAACGCAAGAAACTCGACGGATGACCGCCGGCATCCGGTAGTTGCGGTTGCGGGGTTCCCAGGGGCGTTGGATCATTCGGCGCAAGTGTCGCTTGAGGACTGACCTGACGACCCCGAGGAGCTCCGGTGCGCCGATCGTCCATCGTGCTTGGGATCGTTGGGGTGCTGTTGCTCGTGGGCGCCCTGGTGGTCTGGTTGGTCGTCGTGCCGGCCGCCAAGAAGCTGCCGTCCGATCTGGACGTCACGGTGCACTACGCGGGCAAGGGCTCCGGCCTCGACGTCAAGTCTCTGATGGCAGGCGACCGGACCAACGCCCTGATCGCCGAGACCGATGCGAAGCTGGACCGGCACGTCTACGTTTCCGAGTCGACCAGCAACGTCGCCATCGTGCACGACGACACGGTGCTCGACGTCGGCCGGCTTTCCGTGGGCGAGAACCACGTCTACGCCGTGGACCGGACCAGCCGGGTCCAGGGCACCGCGCCGGAGGGCATGACCGTCGAGACGCAGTCCGACCTGACCATCACGCTGCCGATCTCGCCGGAACCCGGTGACTCCTACAAGTTCTACGACGCGCCGACGCAGACCAGCGTCACGCTGAAGTACGTCGGCGCCGAGGACCGGGGCGGCCGCGCCACCAACCACTACGTCGCCGAGGCGTCCGGCCCGGCGAAGAACCCGGTGCTGACCGCGAACCTGCCCACCGGGCTACCCAAGGCGCTGGCCGGCACCCTGCTGCCGTACCTGCCGCCCGAGGTCCAGCGGGCGGTCCAGCCGATGCTCGGCCGGTTGCCCGACCCCATCCCGCTGACCTACACGGTCACCAGCAAGTACGGGGTCTGGGCGGACGCCGACCTCGGATCGCCGGTGGACAGTTCGATCCAGCGCACCATCATGGCCTCCGCCGCCCTGGGCGCGGTGGCGGTGCCGCTCCTGCCGGTGCTGGACATCAACCTGAGCCAGACGCAGGAGTCGGTCCAGGAGCGCGCCGACTGGGCCAAGTCGCGCAGCACCCAACTCGCCCTGGTCAGCACCTGGCTACCGGTCGGCCTGCTGGTGATCGGCTTGGTCCTGCTCGTGGTGGCCGTCGTTCACCGCCGCCCGCCCGCGACCCGTCCCGCCGGCGGGGCGCCCCCGCCACCCGCCGCGCCACCTGCTGCGCCGCCCGCGCCCGTCGCACCACCCGAGCCGGCCGAACCCGAGCCGGCCAGGGACGAGGAGCCTCCGGGCGAGCCGGAACCACCCACCGAACCCGGCGACGAGCCGGGCAAGCCGTCCGCCCCGGCGTAACCCGCGGCACGCCTCAGAGCGTGGCCGCCTCGACGACGTTCACGCAGAGAACCAGCACCTGGTCCAGCCCGGTGACCTCGATCGAGCGGCGGACGATGGGGTTGACGCCGACCACGACGCGAAGCTGGCAGGACTGCTCGTCGGCCTTGACGGCGGCGTTGGCGAGCACGGCCAACCCGGGCGACCCGAAGAAGGCGACGTCGGTGAGGTCGACGACCACACAGCCGCCGGTCATGCGTTCCAGGGTCTCGTCCAGGGTCTGCTGCAGGGCGGGCGCCGTCTGGACGTCGACCTCGTCGGTGACCCGGACTATCAGGACATCGTCCATGGCTCGGGGCCTACCCGCAGCCACGGAAAGGCAAACGCGGCGCACTAGGCTCTCGCGGATGCCGGACGTGTACACCACGATCGCCACGGCGGACGCTGCCGTGGTGGCGCCGCTGGTGGAGACCCTGGGTGCGGGACTGCCGAACCTGACGTTCATGACCGGCGACGCGCAGGCTCTGCCGCTGCCCCCCGGCTCGGTCGACGTCGCCGTGTTCCACACGGTGCTCTGCCACGTCGACGACCCGGAGTTGGCACTGGCCGAGGCGATGCGGGTGCTCCGGCCGGGCGGGCACGTGGCGATCTTCGACGGCGACTACACCACGGTCTCGGTGGCCACCTCGGCCGCCGATCCGTTGCAGGCGTGTGCCGAGGCGGCCGTCGGCTTCCTGGTGCACGACCGGTGGCTGGCCCGGCGGCTGCCCGCGCTGCTCGGCGCCGCCGGCTTCGAGTGGATCCGGGTGCGGGGGCACAACTACCTCGACGCCCCGTCCGCGTCCGGCTACCTGCTCGCGCTGATCGACCGGGGCACCGACGCACTGCTCGCCGGCGGCCGGATCGGGCCCGAGGTGGCACAGGCGCTTCGGGCCGAGGCCCAGCGCCGCAGTGACGCGGGGGAGTTCTTCGGCCACATCGCCTACGTCAGCGCGATCGCGCAGAAAGCCGGCGCGGGGCACTAGGGCCAGTCGGCCGCGGACAGGCCGTCGGCGTGGCCCGGCGGCCACTGCACCAACTCGATCCGGTTGCCGTCCGGGTCGGTGAGCCAGGTGGTCAGGAAGTCCGCCGAGCCGTCCGGCGAACCCGGTGTCTGCGCCTGGACGCCTCGGGCGGCGAGCTCGGCGACGGTGTCCGCCATCGACTCCACCTTGATGACGAAGTGGTTGAGGCGGTTGGTGCCGAGGCCGGCGGTGTTGCCGGGATCATGGACGAGCTCGATGGTGACGAACTCGTCACCGGGCAGCGCCAGCATGGTCAGGCTGCCGAACTCGGTCTCCGGGACGGTGCCGAGAACCTGGTAGCCGAGCGCGGTGTAGAACGCGAGGGACCGCTGGAGATCGGTCACCCGCAGGCCGAAGTGCAAGGTCCGCACGGCCTCACCCTAGGGCATGGCGATCAGGCGCCGTTGATGCTGGCCGAGGCGTGCTGCAGGTCCTCGACCGCGCTGCCGAGGAAGCCGTGGATCTCGGTCGGGGACTCGGAGGTGGCCGCGGAGCCGGCGTGCCCGGAGGCCGACGTCGCCCAGTGGCCGACCTCGTTGCACGCCTTCACCGAGTACACCCATTCCTGTACTCCGGCGGCGACGAGTTGGCTGGCCGCGGTGTAACCCTGGACGGACAGCGCCGCGCACTGCCCGGTGAACGCCTCGAACTCCTCCCGGGTCGAGGTGTTCGATGTCGCGAGCAGGATGTTGCCCTGCTGGTAGGCGGCATCCACCTCGAGCTTGAGATGTCCGCACACGCTGTCGATGTACTCGCCCAGTTCCGCCTGCCACCGGGCCTGCTCCAACTCCTCGGCGGTGAGCTCGTCGGTCTCGACGGCGACCGGCTGCTGGTCCGGCTCGCTCGCCTGGGTGTGCACCCACTCCTGGGCCTCGTCCCACCAGCTCTTCTCGTCCTGTTCGGCCATGTGCGCCACCCTGCCACCGGGCCCCTGGGGCTGATCATGACCCGGCAGGCCGCGAACCAGACACCCGGCGCTGCCCGATCGGGCAGCACCCCCGGTCCGCGCGACCTACTGTGCCCACAGTGGATAGTCAGGTCGCGCGGGTCGAAGGTCCCTGCCGGTCGAGGTCTCGAGTCGCTGCCGGCCGGCGCGGATCCGGACGAGAGTGGGCGGTGGCAAGGGAGGCAACGGATGAACGAGACGACCGTCGCGACCGTGATGCGCCGCGATCCCGACGCGGTCCGCCCGCACACGCCGTTCAAGGAGATCCTGGAACTGCTCGCGAACCGCGGCGCCGGTGCCGTGCCCGTGGTCAGCGCGACCGGGGCCGTGATCGGCTTGGTGTCGGAGCTGGACCTGTTGCGCGGCCGGCCGAACCGGCGGCGGGCCGGCAGCCGCCGGCTGACCGCGATCGAGCTGATGACCGCGCCGGCGCCGGCCATCGCCCCGGACACCACGATCGCCGACGCCGTCCGGACGTTCGTCCGCCACGGCTGGACGCGGGTCTTCGTCGTGGACGGCGGGCGGCTGGTCGGCCTGCTGACCGCACGCGACCTGCTGAGCGCGTTTCGCCGGCCGGACAAGGAGATCCTGGCCGAGGTCGAGTACGAGTTGGATCACCCGCTGCACGTCAGCGTGGACGACGGGATCGTGCTCCTCACCGGCGCCGGGCAACCCGGCGCGGTGCTGGCGCCCACGCTCACCCGGATCGCCGCGATCCCGGGGGTCATCGACGTCCGGCAGCGCACCCGGTGACCGGGACTTCGGTCCCGCGCACCCGGGCCCTGCGGCACTGCCGCAACCGGCTCCCGCCCACCATCCTCGACACATGAGCTCCAGCACCAGGACACAGTGGACCCGGGGCGAGATCGCGACGGTGGCGTTCGCGGTCCAGCGGGCGCCGTCGGTGCACAACACCCAGCCGTGGGCGCTGGAGTTCGGTGCCGGTGAGGTGGCGCTGTTCGAGCGGTGGGACCTGTCGCTGCCGGGGCACGACGCGACCGGCCGGGACCGGTTGATCTCCTGTGGCGCCGCGCTGACCAACCTGCTGCTCGCGGTGCGGGTGCTCGGCCGGGATGCGACGGCCACGCTGTTCGCCGACCCGGACCGGCCCGACGAGCTGGCCCGGATCTGCGCCACCCGGTCGCGGGAACCGTCCGAAGTGGACCTGGCGCTGCACGCGGCGATCGCGCACCGGCACAGCTACCGGATGCCGCTGCGGGACCGGCCGGTTCCCGACGAACTGCGCGGTGAGCTCCTCGCCACGCACACCGACGGGGTGGCCGCCCGCCGCATCGAGGGCCTGGCGGAGGCCGGGGTACTGGCCACCCTGCTCGACCACGCCGGGCTCGTATACCGCCAGGACCCGGTCTACCAGCGGGAACTCGCGGCCTGGACGAACACCCAGCGCGGCTACACCCCGGGCGGCGGGCTGCCCCGGCCCCGGCTGAGCCACGACACGCTGCCCTGGGCGGGGCTGGTGCGCACCACCACGTCCCTGCCCGACCCGGACGTCCTCGCCGACCGGCTCCGGCGGGAATTCCTGCTGCTGGTGCACACTCCCGACGACGGTATCGCCGACCACGTCCGGGCCGGGCAGGCCGCGCAGCGCATCTGGCTGCACGCGACGCACGCCGGCCTGGCCGGCTCGATCCTCACCCAGCCGCTGCAGGTGCCCGAGGTTCGCGCCGGACTGACCGAACACCTCGACCTGCCCGGCTTTCCGCAGGCCCTGTTGCGGCTCGGCTACCCGACCCGCCCGGCGACGCCCAGCCCGCGCATGCCGATCTCCGAACTGATCCGGTGAGCCGGACCGCCGGGTGAGAGCGTCTTGGCGCGGGCGGGGCCACATGTCACAGTGAACCCGGCGAAAGGCGGGTCGGCATGGTGGACGGGCAGCCCTCGGCGCAGGTTCGGGTGTCGTTGGCTGGGTTGCGGTTGGACGAGTTGCTCGGCGAGGTGCAGGACCGGCTGACCGAGATCGCCCGTACCCGGGACCGGATGCAGGGGCTGTTGGACTCGGTGCTGGCGGTGGGCTCGGGTCTGGAGCTCCACGGCACGCTGCGGCGGATCATCGAGACCGCGGTGGAGTTGGTCGACGCCCGGTACGGGGCCGTGGGAGTGCTCGGCGCCGAGGGCGGTCTGAGCGAGTTCGTCTACGTGGGAATCGACGAGCCGGTTCGTGCGCTGATGGGACATTTGCCGCAGGGCAAGGGTTTGCTCGGTGAGCTGATCGAGCATCCGCGACCGATCCGGTTGCCGGACCTGGCCGAACATCCCGCGTCGGTGGGTTTTCCGGCCAACCATCCGCCGATGCGTAGTTTTCTCGGGGTGCCGATCCGGGTGCGGGACGCGATCTTCGGCAACATCTACCTCACCGAGAAGCGCGGCGGGGGCGAGTTCACCGCCGACGACGAGGTGATGTTGCAGGCGTTGGCCACCGCAGCCGGGATCGCGGTGGAGAACTCCCGGCTGTTCGAGCGGGCGTTGCTGCGGGAGCGGTGGTTACAGGCCTCGGCCGAGGTCAACGGGAGCCTGCTCGGTGGGGCCAGCGGCGCCGAGGCGCTGTGGCTGATCGTGGACCGGGTGCTGCGCCTGGCGGCCGCCGACTGCGCGCTCATCCTGTTGCTGGATCCCGAGCAGGACGGCCGGCTGGTGGTTCGGGCCGGGGCCGGGGAGTACGCCGAACGGCTGCTCTCGGCGGCGGTTTCGGTGGCCGAGCCGGCCATCGCCGAGGTGGTGTCCGGCGCGATCCCGGCGCTCATCCCCGATCTGACCCACGCGATGCCGGGTGGCCTCGGCGAGACGGACCCCGGGTACGGCCCGGCGCTCGCGGTGCCGCTGGGTGCCGGCGGCCGGGTCAGTGGCGTGCTGCTGGCGTTGCGGGACAAGGGTTCCGCGCAGTTCGCCCAGGAGCAGGTGCCGGTGCTGGCCTCGTTCGCCGACCAGACCGCGCTGGCCCTTGAGCTGGCGGACAAGCAGCGCGCCCAGCGCCAGCTCGACCTGCTCGCCGACCGCGACCGGATCGCCGGAGACCTGCACGACCACGTCATCCAGCAACTGTTCGCCACCGGGATGAGCCTGCAGGGCGGGGTGCGCCGGATCGCCGACCCGGAGGCCCGGCGGCGCGTGCTGCGGGCGATCGAGCAGTTGGACAACACCATGCGGGACATCCGCACGTCGATCTTCGACCTGAACACCAGCGCCGACGGCTCGGGGGTGAGCCTGCGCAGGCGGATGCTGGATGTGGTCGCCGAGGTGTCCACGGACGCGGCGGCGTCGCCCACGATCCGGATCAATGGGGCGGTGGACACCCTGGTGCCGGCGGAGGTCGGCGAGCACGCGCTGGCGGTGCTGCGCGAGGGCGTGTCCAACGCGATCCGGCACGCCCAGGCGCACCAGATCATCGTGACCGTCGAGGTGAGCGACGACCTGGTCGTGGACGTCTGCGACGACGGGGTGGGGCTGCCCGCCGACCTCGCCCGCAGCGGCCTGCTCGGCATCGAACGCCGGGCCGGCGAGTGCGGCGGAACCGCCAGCATCGGCCCGGGCCCGCGCGGCGGCACCCGGCTGACCTGGCGGGTGCCGCTGGGTTAGGTCAGGAGTTGCGCGGGGTGACGAGGCCGGACTCGTAGGCGAGGACGACGAGTTGGGCGCGGT
>NZ_DASTBH010000282.1:0-6917 GCF_035712165.1 Actinophytocola sp.
CCCACCAGGAAGATCGCGGCCAACTGCGCGGGGCGCAGGCCCGCCTCGCGGATGGTGCGCTCGGTGAGGTCGGCGGCCCGGCGCAACGGGCCGGCGACCAACCGCTCCAGATCGGAACGGGTCACATGCGTGTCCGGAAACGGCTGCGGGAACGGGATATCGGTGTAGTTGTGCCGGGACAGGGTTTCCTTGGCGGCCCGGACATCCTGATGGATCACCCGGCGGCGCCTGCGGTCCGCCAGCTCCCGGCCCTCCACCAGCGCCCGCCACGCGTCCGGGTCGGTTGCCGACACCAGACCGCCGACATGGTCGAGCAGCAACTGGTCGATGTCGGCGCCGCCGAACGTGGGGTCGCCGTGCGTGGCCAGCACCCGGTAGGCCGCGCCCTGGCGGCGCACCACGCTCACGTCGATCGTGCCCCCGCCCAGATCCAGCACGGCGAGCGCGGGCCCGTCCGGACCGGTGTGCTCGGTGGGAAAGCTCGCGGCGTGGAACACCGCGGCCGCCACCGGCTCCGGGATCAGCGTGAGCCGGCCGGCCAGGCCAGCCGCG
This sequence comes from Actinophytocola sp., assembly GCF_035712165.1. GTDB lineage: Bacteria > Actinomycetota > Actinomycetes > Mycobacteriales > Pseudonocardiaceae > DASYTH01. The sequence continues at coordinate 553 of NZ_DASTBH010000282.1, forward strand.
GCCGCGCGCAGCGCCTGGGTGCGGGTTCCGCCCCAGTCCGCGGGATGGGTCAGCACGAGCTGCTCGACGGCCGCGCCGCCGGCCACCCGGCGGGCCTCCGCGACGGCCCGGGCAAGCACCGCGCGGATCACCTCGCGCACCCCGACCACCGTGTTGCCCAGCAACAGCTCGGGTTCGTCGATGCGGCGCTTGGGATGCGGCTCGTACCGGGACGGGTCGATCGCCGCCTGGCGGTCGGCCTCCTGCCCGACGAACAGCGTGCCCTCCGGGCCGGCGTACACCGCCGAGGACATCAGCGGGCTGCCGTCGACGGCCACCACCTGCGGCTCGCGGCCGCCGACGGACACGGCGATGCAGGTGCTCGACGTGCCGAAGTCGACCGCGACTCGGAGTGTCACTCCGGTTGGATCCAGGCGACGTGCATGAGCTGCTGGCCGACCTTGCGGCCGACCAGAATGCCGCGGCCGGGTGGCAGCGCACTCGGCTTGGCCGTGCCGAGCAGCGCCCCCTCGTCCTTGCTTCCGCTACCGACCAGGCCGGGGCTGGCGATCTCGCGCAGCTTGCCGATCACCGGGTCGTACATCGACCGGGACGCGCCGCCCGTGCGCCGCACGACGATCATGTGCAGCCCGACGTCCTTGGCCTGCGCCAGGAACTCCGCCAGCGGCTGCAGCGGGTTGCCGGCCTGGGTGGCCACCAGGTCGTAGTCGTCGACGATCAGGAACAGCTCCGGACCCTTCCACCAGGACCGGTTGCGCAGCTGTTCCTGGGTGACGTCCGGGCCGGGCAGCCGCTTGAGCATCGAGTCGCGCACGTCGCCGACCATGCCGGTGAGCTGGTTGGACGACACCGCGTAGCCGAGCAGGTGCTCCGACTCCACGAAACCGAGCATCGTGCGCCGGTAGTCGACCAGGATGATCAGCGCTTCCTTCGCCGTGTACCGCTCGGTGATGCCGCGGATGATCGTGCGCAGCAGGTTGGTCTTGCCCGACTCACCGTCCATGAAGGCCATGAAGTGCGGCTCGGCGTCGAAGTCGAGGTAGACCGGAGCCAGCGCGTCCTCGTTGACACCGATCGGCACCAGCCGGGACTCGCTCGGCCGGCCGTCCAGGGCGAGCAGGTCGGCATAGGGCAGCGTCTCGGGCAGCAGCCGCACCTTGGGCGCGTGCCGGCCGCGCCAGGCGCCGCGGATCTTGGCGATCGCGTCCTGCACGCCGGCCGCCACGTCCTGGTCGTTGGACGAGCCGTCGATCCGGGGCAGGCCGACCAGGAAGTGCAGCTTGTCCCGGGACAGACCGCGGCCGGGATGTCCCTCCGGGACGTTCACCGCCACCCGACGGTCCACTTCGGACTCGCTGGTGTCACCGAGGCGCAGCTCGAACCGGGTACCGAGCAGGTCCTTGAGCGCCGGCCGGATCTCCGCCCAGCGGTTGGCCGACACGATCACGTGCACGCCGTAGGACAGGCCCTGCGCGGCCAGGTTGACCACCTGCATCTCGATGGCCTCGAACTCCTGCCGGAAGTTCAGCCAGCCGTCGACGATCAGGAAGACGTCGCCCCAGGGGTCCTCCTGCAACTCGCCGCGACGCTTGCGGTTGCGGAAGTCGGTCATCGAGTCGATGCTCCGGTTGCGGAACAGCAACTCCCGCTGGGTGACCAGGCTGGACACCTCGGCCACCATCCGGCGCACCTTGTCGGGCTCCAGCCGGCCCGCGACGCCACCCACGTGCGGCAGGCTCTCCAACGTGCCCAGCGTGCCGCCGCCGAGGTCGACGCAGTAGAACTGGGCCTCCTCCGGGGTGTGCGTGAGCGCCATCGACATCACCAGGGTGCGCAGCAGCATGGACTTGCCGGACTGCGGACCGCCGGCCACCGCCGCATGCCCGGCCGCGCCGGAGAAGTCCGCCCACAGCAGGTCGCGGCGCTGCTCGAACGGCTTGTCGATCAGGCCGAGCGGCGGCTGGAGCCGGCCGTTGCCGAAGAACCCGACCGGCGAGAGCCCCCGGTCCTCGGTGGGCTGCAACGGCGGCAACAGGGTGTCCAGCGAGTTCGACGTGTCCAGCGGCGGCAGCCACACCTCGTGCGCGGGCGGGCCCTGGCCGACCAGCCGGCCGACGATCACGTCCAGGTCGCTGACCTCGGTGGGGCCCTCCTGCTTCGGCGCCTCCCGGGGGGCCTCCCGGGGCTTCTCCGGCTCCTTGGGGATCTCCACGTAGTCCGGCACGAACAGCTTGGCCCGCCGGTCGCCGGTGACCGGCGCGGACGGACCGACCGCGCCGGTGATGCCGGCCGGGCGGTACGCCCCGGACACGTAGGCGGCCTTGAACCGGACCATCGTCGAGGTGTCGAACTTCAGGTAGCCCGAGCCCGGGACGGACGGCAGCTCGAAGGCGTCCGGCACGCCGATCGCGGCCCGGGACTCCGCCGCCGAGAACGTCTTCAGACCGATCCGGTAGGACAGGTGCGAGTCCAGACCGCGCAGCTTGCCCTCCTCGAGGCGCTGCGAGGCCAGCAGCATGTGCATCTGCAGCGAACGGCCCAGCCGGCCGATCGCCACGAACAGGTCGATGAAGTCCGGCTTGGCGCTCAGCAGCTCGGAGAACTCGTCCACCACGATGAACAGCGCCGGCAACGGATCGAGGTCCGCGCCGTTCTCCCGGGCCCGCTCGTACTCCCAGACGTTCTTGAAGTTGCCGCCGTTCTTCAGCGCCTCCTGCCGGCGGTTCATCTCACCGGCCAGCGCGTCCTTCATGCGGTCGACCAGGATCAGCTGGTCCTGCAGGTTGGTGATGGTCGCGGCGACGTGCGGCGCCTTGTCCAGGCCGAGGAACGTGGCGCCACCCTTGAAGTCCACCAGCACGAAGTTGAGCGTGGAGGAGGAGTGCGTGGCCAGCATGCCCAGCACCAGGGTGCGCAGGAACTCCGACTTGCCGGACCCGGTCGCGCCGATGCACAGGCCGTGCGGCCCCATGCCCTCCATCGCGGCTTCCTTGATGTCCAGCTCCACCGCCTGGCCGAACTCGCCGACCCCGAACGGAACCCGGTAGCGGTCCCGGACCGAGCGCGGCCGCCACGCCTGCTGCACGTCGAAGGTCATCGGGTCGCCGGGGATGCCGAGCAGCTCCAGCAGCGTCGGGTTGGACAGCAGCGGCTCCTCGTCCCCGACGTCGGCGGCCGCCGCGCCCAGCCGCCACGGGGACAGCTTGCGGGACAGCGCCTCGGCCTCGGCCACGGTGAGCCGGTCCGGGCGGGCGAACCACTCGACCCCGCTGGCGCTGCGGGCGCCGAGCCGGTCCTCCTCCACCACCAGGCGCAGACCGCGCCGGGCGGTCAGGTTGCCGAGGCACTCGGACAGGTCCAACAGCGTGACGCCGACCAGGCCCTCCTCGAGGATGATCTGCTCCTCGCGGGTGACCTCGCCGTCGTCGATGACGATCAGGATGTGCGGCTGGTCCGGCTGCGGCGGCGCGTTGCGGGTGAACCGCTGCCGGTCCCGCAGCTCGTCATCGAGCCACTCCTCCACCTGGGACAGCGAGCCGGCCATCATCCGCAGCTGGCCGATGCCGTCCACCATGGCCGGGTGCTGCACGTGCGGCAGCCACTTGGCCCACTCCCACTCCTGCTTGGCCTTGCCGGCGGTGACGACGGCGATCAGCACGTCGTCGGGCGTGTGGAAGGTCACCAGCTGGGCGATCAGCGCCCGGGCCAGCCCGCGGGTGAGATCCCGGTCGCCGGACAGGCCGACCGCCGCGAAGCCGCGGATGGCGATCTGGATGGGCAGTTCCGGGACGATCGAGTGGGCCCGGACGAACCGGCGCAGCGCGAGCGTCGCGATCGGCTCGAGCTCGTCGACCGGACCGGTCTGCGGCGGCACCAGCCGGGTGGCCAGCCGCTGCGAGCCGCGCCCGGCCCGCAGGTGGCAGAAGTCCGCGTCGGACTGGCGGCGCTCCCACATCCGCCTGCTGGTGGCGATCGACCACAGCGCCTGCGGATCGGGGTGCACCCACTCCAGGGCGGCCCGCTGCTCCAGCGCGGCCTCCCGGGCCCGGTCCCGCATCTGGCCGAGGTAGCGCAGGTAGTCCTTGCGGTCCTCGTTCATCTCGGCCTTCTTCTGGCCGCCGCCGCGCCCGCTGCCGCCGGCCATCATGCCGACCATCGACATCAGCATCATGCCGCCGAACAGCAGGGACGTCGGGTTGCCGCGGAACGCGACGAACATGAACGCCATCATTCCGATGGTGGCCACGATCATCACCGCGGGCAGCATCTTCAGCACGATGCTGCCGGGTATGACGCGCGGCACCTCGGGCGGCGGCTCGAGGTGAACCTCGCCACCCGGCTGACGCGGTGCGGACAGCCGGGGGGACCGCTTGAACTGCAGCGTGCTCACCGATCCGTTACCTCTTCGTACTCGGTCGACCTCGTCCGCAGGCTGCCCAGCATCGGGGCGAACACCGGCAGCACGGCGCTGGTGCCCGGCGGCGGTACCCGCTCGTCCATCCCGGCCTCCCCCCTCTCACTGCCAGTTGCCCGAACCGGCCCACGCATGGTTACCGGCAAGGCCATACTAGGGGCGCTGTGCCTGACCGGGTGCCCGAACGGGTAAGCCGGCCAGCGGGCGCGAAAGACGCGGCAAACGGATTGGGTGATGTTTGGTGGCGACCGGGACAACCGTGTTCAGCCGGGTGACGGTGGTGGCGCCGAGGACACGCATCGACGTGGCGCTGCCGGCCGACGTGGCCGTCGCCGACCTGCTGCCGATGCTGCTGGAGATGGCCAAGGAGGCCACCCCGGACGGCGGCGCGCGGCACGGCGGCTGGTGCCTGGCCAAGCTCGGTGAGGGCACCCTCGACCCCAGCCGCACGCTGGCCTCGCTCAGCGTCGTCGACGGCGAGATGCTGCAACTGCGCCGGCGCTCGGAGACCCCGCCGCCACCGCTGTTCGACGACGTGGTGGACGCCATCGCCGAGGCGTCACCGGACAGCTACCGACCGTGGACCAAGCAGACCGCCAACCGGATCGGCTACGTCGCCAGTGCCCTCGCCATGATCGCCGCGGCGGTCGCCGTGCTGCTGGCCGGGCCGTTGGGCGGCGGCGGCAGGGTGGGGGCGGCGATCGCGGCCGGTGCGACCGCGGTGGCCGCGGTGGCGCTCGGCGCGGTGATCGCCCGCGCGTACCAGGCGGAGACGCCCGGCGTGCTGATCGCCGCGGCCGGCGGGTTGCCGATGGCGTTCGTCTCCGGCCTCTACATCGTGCCCGGCGAGACCGGGCGGGCCAGCCTGCTGCTGGCCTGTGCGCTGGTGCTGATCGTCGCCGCCGCCTCGATCATGCTGATCGGGTCCGGGGTCACCACGTTCGTCGCCGCCGGCAGTGCCGCCGCGCTCGGCGTGATCGCGTTCACGGTGGCGACCCTGATCGCGCACCCGGCGCCCGGCATCGCGGCCGGCACGGTCGCGGTGGCCCTGGCCACCCTGTCGGTGCTGCCCCGGTTGACCATCCAACTGGCCCGGCTGCCGCTGCCGAACGTGCCGGGCAGCGCGGAGGACCTCAAGGAGGACACCGGGTTCCCGGACTACCGCTCGATCGAGAAGCGGGCCGGCCTTGCGCACGAGTACCTGACCGGAATGATCATCGGCTGCGGTGTGGTCACCGCGATCGGCGCGATCGTCACCGCCTCGGCGCGGGACGTGTGGGCGATCAGCCTGGCCGTGGTGGCCACCCTGGTGCTGCTGCTGCGGGCGCGCACCTACGCCAACGGCAGCCAGGCGATCGCGCTGCTGGCCACCGGGATCTTCGCCGCCGCCGGCATCATGATCGGCTGGATGATCGGCGCCAGCCCGCAGGACCGGCTGCTGTGGGTGTTCGGCTCGCTGCTGCTCATCGGGGCGGCCGCGCTGGTGCTCGGGGTGATCTTCCCGGAACAGCGGTTCTCACCGCCGTTGCGGCGCACCGTGGAGATCATCGAGGCGATCTGCATCGCCGTGGTGCTGCCGCTGGCCCTGGCCGTGATGGATCTCTACAGCACGTTGCGACACCTGGATCTCGGGCTGTGATGGGCAGGGTCGCGAGAACCGTCGGCAGGCTGGCCGTTGCCGGGCTGCTGGTGCTGGCCATCCCGGCTCCGGCCGTCGCGCAGCCGCTGGACCAGGGCGAGGGGTACGCCAAGCCGCCACCGCTGCCGGCCGGCACGCCGGTGCCGGCGGACGACGGCAAGCCCGACCTGCCGTACGAGCAGAAGACGCGGTGCGTCGAGTCGCTCAACCAGGGGGTCGTGCTGCCCAACAAGCCGTGGGGCCAGATCCAGCTCAGGTTCGACGAGTTGCACCGGTTCGCCACCGGCAAGGGGCAGAAGGTCGCGGTCATCG
>NZ_DASTBH010000283.1:0-25515 GCF_035712165.1 Actinophytocola sp.
CTGATCAAGCGGGTGGTCGCGGTGGCAGGCGACCCGATGCCGGACGACTACGACCCCCCGCCGGGCACCGGTCCGGCGGCCGGCACGATCATCGCCGCCGGCCGGGTCTACGTGCGTGGCGACAACGACCGCAGCTACGACTCACGGGTCTTCGGGCCGATCCCCCTCGAACTCGTCATCGGCCATGTCGTGGCCCGGCTGACACCGGCCTGATAGCGTTTCGCGTCGTGCACTACCTGGACGTCGCCGCGCGTTTCCTGCTCGGTACGGTATTTCTCGTCGCCGTCGTCGGGAAGGTTTCCAGTAAGGCGGCTTTCGCGGCATTCACCGGTTCGTTGACGCGCATGGCGGTGCTGCCGCCGCGCGCCGCCGGTCCGGCCGCGCGGGTCACGGTGGTCCTCGAGGCGCTCACCGTCGTCCTGCTGGCGGTTCCGGTCGAGTTGGCGGCCGCCGCCGGGTTCGTGGTGGCCGGCGGCCTGCTCGCGGCCTTCACCGTCGCCATCGGTCTCAGCCTGCGTACCGGAAACCGCGCGCCGTGCCGGTGTTTCGGTGCGTCCAGCACACCACTCGGACCACGGCATATTGTCCGAAATGGTCTGTTGATCGCGGTCGCCGCGGCCGGGTTGCTCGGCCTCGCCGCCGCCGGCGAGTCCGATCTGGCCGGTACCGTGGTCGCGGCGCTGGCCGGACTCATCGCCGGCGCCGCCGTCGCCGCGCTGGACGACATCGTGGAACTGGTACGGGCATAGCTCAACCGCCCAGGTAAGCCTGGGTTATCGCCGGATCCGCGGCCAGCGTCGCGGCGTCGTCGGACAGGCGCAGCACACCGGATTCCAGCACGTAGGCGCGGTCCGCGACGGCCAGGGCGGCCCGGGCGTTCTGCTCGACCAGCAGCACGGTGGTGCCCTGCTCACGAATCCGGGCGATGGTGTCGAAGATCAGCTCCACCAGCACCGGCGCCAGGCCCATGGACGGTTCGTCGAGCAACAGCAACACCGGGCGGGCCATCAGCGCGCTGGCTACCGCGAGCATCTGCTGTTCGCCGCCGGACATGGTGCCCGCCTTTTGGTCCAGCCGTTCGCGCAGTCGGGGGAACAGCTCCAGCATGGACTCATGGTCGGCCGCGAGGCCTTCGGTGTCGTCGCGCAGAAACCCGCCCAGTTCGAGGTTCTCCCGCACGCTCATCTTCGCGAAGATCTGCCGGCCCTCGGGCGCGTGCGCGATTCCCAGCCGGACGATGTCGTGCGTCGGCAGGGTGTCGATTCGCTTGCCCTGGAAGGAGATCGCGCCACGCCGGGGACGCTGCAGGCCGGAGATGGTCCGCAGGGTCGTGGACTTCCCGGCGCCGTTGGAGCCGATCAGGGTGACGATCTCGCCCGGCTCCACGCGCAGCGAAAGTCCCCGCACGGCGGCGATATTGCCGTAATAGACATGCAGATCGGTCAGTTCGAGCAGAGCGGTCACCGGCGCGCCTCCCGGCCGAGGTAGGCCTCGATGACCTTCGGGTCGGACCGGATGTCCGCCGGACCGCCCTGGGCGATCGTGCGGCCGCGGTCCAGCACGGTGATCCGCTCGGAAACCTCCATCACGACGCTCATGTCGTGCTCGATGATCAGCACGGACACCTCCTTCTCGTCCCGGATCCGCCGCACGATCGCGGTGAACTCGGCGGACTCGCGTGGGTTCATGCCCGCGGTCGGCTCGTCCAGCAGCAGCACCGAGGGCAGCAGCGCCAGGGCCCGCGCCGTCTCCAGCCGGCGCTGGTCGCCGTAGGACAGGTTGCGGGCGTACTCACCGGCCACCGCACCCAGGCCGAAGAACTCCAGTAGCTCCACCGCATCGTCGTGGGCCCGGCGCTCCTCGCGGCGCTGCCGGGGGGTGCCGAGCACGGTCCGGGCGGCGCCGCTGCGCAGCCGCCCGTGCATGGCGACCTTGACGTTCTCCTCGGCGGTCATCAACCCGAACAGCCGGATGTTCTGGAACGTGCGGGCCACCCCGAACCGGGCGATCCGGTGCGCGCCGAGGCCGGTGATGTTGCGCTCCCCCAACGAGATCCGGCCGGTGGAGATCGGGTGCAGGCCGGTGAGCGCGTTGAACAGCGTGGTCTTGCCGGCCCCGTTGGGTCCGATCAGGCTCACGATCCCCCCGGCCGGAACGTCCAGGCTGACCGCGTCCACGGCGACCAGCCCGCCGAAGGCCACCGTGACCCCCTCCGCCCGCAGCGTCTCACCCATCGCGGGTTTCCTTGAGCACCAGCCGGGTCCGCGACTCCGGCAGAAATCCCTCCCGTTTGAACAGCATCATCAGCACCAGGGCCACCCCGAAGATCAGGTAGGTGTTCGCCGGAAAGTTGATGTCCGTGCCGAACGTGTCGTTGAACGCCTCCCCGCCCCGGGCGAGCCCGGTCGAGTTGAACCAGGCCAGGACCAGGGCGCCGACCAGCACCCCCCAGACGTTGCCCATCCCGCCGAGCACCACCATGGCCAGCAACGTGATCGAGATGGAGAAGTTGAACCGGTCCGGCAGCACGCCGTTGACGTGCGTGGCGAACGCGACCCCACCGAGCCCGCCGGCCACCGCGCTCACCGCGTAGGCGGCGAGTTTGGTGCGCATCAACGGAACCCCCATGGCGCTCGCGGCCAGTTCGTCCTCGCGGATGGCGAGCCAGGCCCGGCCCAACCGCCCGGTCCGCAGCCGCAGCGAGATGAACAGCACCAGCCCGGTGAGCACGCAGAAGATCGCGAACTTCTGCGTGAGGTCGAACGGGCCGAGCGGCGCACCGCCGATCTTGATCGGGTCGATCGGCACGATTCCCTTGTTGCCGTTGGACAGGTTGAACCCGCCGATGTCCTCGCCGTTGGTGAACACCTGCGGGATGATCTCGCCGAAGCCCAGCGTCACCAGCGCCAGGTAGTCGCTGCGCAGCCGCAGGGTGGGCGCTCCGATGATCACCCCGAACAGCGCACAGAGCGCGGCCCCGGCGACGAGCACCACGGTGAAGTTGAGGTGGATGCCGCGCACGCCGGCCGCGACCGAGCCGAAGAAGTGCACGTTCTGCTGCAGGAAGAAGGTCGACATGAGCCAGCCCGCCGCGTAGCCGCCGATCGCCCAGAACGCGACGAAACCGAGGTCCAGCAGTCCCGCATAGCCGACCACGATGTTCAGGCCCAGCGCGCACATCGCCCAGACCAGGGCCTCGTTGAGCGAGATCAGCGGGAACCAGCGGTTCACCCAGCCCTGCACCGCCGGGTCCGCCATCGGCAGCAGGTACTCGTAGCACACGTAGACCGCCACCGCCGCGAGCAGGAAGCCGAGCGGCCAGCGCCATCGGGCGAGCACGGCTACACCTTCTCCGCGAGCGGCCGGCCCAGCAGGCCGCCGGGCCGGAACACCATGAGCAGGATCAGGATCGAGAACACCACGGTCTGCGACCACTTCTGGCCCAGCCCGAACGGAAGCCCGTCGTTGAAGCCCTGCACGAGGCCGATCAGCACGCCGCCGAGCACCGCGCCGGTGAGGTTGCCGATGCCGCCCATCACCGCGGCGGTGAACGCGATCAGCCCGAGTTGGAAACCCAGGTCGAACCGGGTGGTTCCGATGACCTGCTGGTACATCACGCCGGCCGCCCCGGCCAGCGCGCCGCCGAGCAGGAAGGTGAACGAGATGGTCCGGTTGACGTTGATGCCGCGCAGCCGGGCCGCGTCCTGGTTCTGCGCGGTCGCCCGCATCGCCTTGCCCCGCTTGGTTTTCTTCACCACCCAGGTGAGCACCAGCAGCACCGGCACGGTCACCGAAACGACGATGAGAAAGGTGTAGTCGATGGTGACCTCGCCGATCCGCACTCCGCCCGGGGGCAGCACGCTCGGCCAACTCTTCTGCGTGGACCCGTTCCACCACAGGCCCACCTGCTGCAACACGAAGCTCATCCCCACCGCGGTGATCAGCGGTGCGAGCCGGGGCGCGCGGCGCAGCCTGCGGTAGGCCAGGAACTCGATGGCCACGTTCACCCCGCCACAGAACGCCATGGTGGCCACCAGGGTCAGCAGGAACAGCAGCCAGGCCGTCCCGCCCGAGGCGGTCTGGTGCAGCACCGTGGTCAGCAGCAGCCCGGAGCACAGCGTGCCGATCATGAACAGGTCGCCGTGCGCGAAGTTGATCAGCTCGATGATCCCGTAGACCAGCGTGTAGCCCAGCGCGATCAACGCGTACAGCGCGCCGTTGGACAGCCCCAGGATGGCCGAGTTGAAGAACTGCGCGGGCGCGTGCACGAGGTTGGCCACCAGCCAGACCGCACCCAGCGCCAGCAGGAGCACCAGCACGGCCCGCATCGCAAGCTGGCGCAGCCGCACGCCCGGCCGGACCGCGACGGCGGCCGGCCGGGACTCGGTTCGCAGTACGGTGTCGGTCATCGGCGGTCAGGCGACCGTGACCGGCCAGGCCTTGTGGAAGGCCTCCTTGTTGTCTTTCATGATCAGCACCGAGATGTCCCGCACGTTGACGTCGCCGGTCTTCGGTTCGATCTTCACGTCCTTGCCCAGCATCGAGGTGGACGCCGGGATCGTGATGCCCTCACCGCCGAGCACCTGGTCCCGCACGCTCTTGCGGGTGCCGTCGGACTTCTCGATGGCGGCCATGATCACCTGCAGCGCCTGCACCCCGTAGAGCGCGTAGTTGGTCGCCGGGTCGGCGCCGTACTTCGCCTTGTAGGCGTCCAGGAACTGACCGCCCACCCCGCCGGAGGCCCGCAGTTGTTCGCCCGCCTGGCCGGCGAAGGTCATGTACATGCCCTGTGCCTCGGCCAGCCGGTCCAGGTCCGGGAACCCGGTGAAGCCGTCCGGTCCGATCAGCTTGACCGTGGCGTTGTCGCCCAGGATCCGGACCTTGTCCTTGACGATCTGGCCGCCGTTGTTGTCGAAGATGCCGCCGACGTAGACGCAGTCCGGGTTGCGCCCCTTGAGGTTGGTGAACAGCGCCGTGTAGTTGGGCTGCTTGGCGTCCCAGGCGTCGTTGCCGAGGATCTCGATGCCCTGGCGGCGCGCCTCGTCCGCGAACGCCTTGGCCACGCCCTGGCCGTAGGTCTGGTTGTCGTTGAGCACCGCGCAGCGCTTGACCTTGAGGTCCTTGGCGGTGAACTGGGCGGCCGCGGTGCCCTGGTAGTCGTCGGTGGTGATCACGCGCGCGAAGTTGCGCTGCCCGGTGGGATAGAACTTGTCCGGCTCACCGGGATCCCAGGGCTTGGTCAGGCCCGGGTTGGTGTTGGCGTGCGAGATCATCAGCAGCGGGCCGCTCGGATCCTGGTTCAGCACCGGAACCTCGATCTTGGCGCAACCCGAGTTGTAGGTGCCCATCACCGCGACCTCGCGGGCGTTGCCCACATGGTCCTGGGCGTTCTTGGCGCAGGTCGCGTCGTCCCAGGAACCCTTGGCCGCCGTCGAGTCGTCGTACACCTTCAGCTCGATCGCGAACCTGCCCGCCTTGCCGCCGCGCTGCTCCAGATAGAGCCGCATCGCGTTGACGGTCGCCTCCGAGGCGTCCTTGGACGCGCCCTGCAGCGGCAGGTCGATGCCGACCACGAGCGTCTCACCCCCGCCCTCGCCGCTGGTCCCGTCGCCGCAGCCGCTGAGCACCAGTGCCGTGGCCAGCACCCCGGCGAGCGCGGTCGAATTCCGGAATGGCGAACTCCTACGCATGGTCCATCTCCCGCCGCAGTAGGCCGATGTATGGGACCTCAGTGGCGCCGGGGTTGATAAGCAACCGCCCCGCGCGGCGGTTATCAATCCAGCGCTTGCCGGTCCGCGGGCCCTGCTTCTAACGTCGGGATGGCACCGTGGCCGGAGAGGGGGATCCGTTGGGTCGTCGGGAAAGTCCGGTGGATCCGAACGCCGGCCCCGGGCAGCGCTTCGCCTGGGAGCTGCGGCGGTTGCGGCAGGCCGCGGGCACCCCCACGTATCGCGCGATGGCAGCGCGGGTGGCGTACTCGGCGCCCGCGCTCTCCCAGGCCGCCGCCGGCGAGCGGCTGCCCTCGCTGCCGGTCGTGCTGGCCTATGTCCGGGCCTGCGGCGGCGACACCGGCGAGTGGACGCTGCGCTGGCGCCGGGCCGCACAAGAGGTTTCCGAGGCGGCGTGCGCGGCGGACGAGAGCGGCGCGGCCGCGCCGTTTCCCGGCGCGCGACCGTTCGAGACCGCGGAGACCGGCTGGTTCTTCGGCCGGGACCGGCTCATCGCCGACCTCGTCGAGCTGACCGGCCGGCATCCGTTCGTCGTGCTGGCCGGGACATCCGGGTGCGGCCGGACCTCGCTGCTGCGGGCCGGTCTCGTGCCGCGGCTTTCCGGGCCGGTGCTGGAGATCGCGCCCGGCGGTCACTGCCCGCCCGGCTGGAGCGGAACCCTGGTCGTCGACCGGTTCGAGGAGCTGCCCGGCCTGCGGGCCGCCGACCGCGCCGCCCTCCTCGCCGTGCTGGACAGCGCGCGGCGAGGCGACCGCGGGCTGCGCGTCGTGGTCGCGATCCGCGCCGACCGGGCTGGCCATCCCGACCTGGCCGAGCTGCTTTCCGGACCGCGACTGGACATCGAGCCGCCCGGCCCGGCCGAGCTGCGCGAGATGATCGTGAAGCCGGCCGCCGCCGAGGGTCTGATCGTCGAGCGGACGCTCACCGCCACGCTCATCGAGGAACTGGCCGAGGCGCCGGGTGGGCTGGCACTGCTCGCCGGGGCGTTGCGGGAGACCTGGCGGCGCCGGCGCGGCCGGGCGCTGACGGTGGACGGATACCGGGCCGCCGGCGAGATCTCCGGCATCCTGGCCGGAGCCGCCGAGGAGGTCTACGCCCGGCTGGACCTGGCCGCCGCGACGCCCGCGCGGTGCCTGCTGCAGCGCCTGATCACACCCGGCGACGGCACCCCGGACACCGCACGGGCGGCCGCGCACGACGAGCTGGCCGACGTGCCGCCTGCCGTGCTCGACCAGTTGGCCGCCGCCCGGCTGATCACCATTGCCGGCGACACGGTGCGGCTGGCCCACCCGGCGCTGATCACCGCCTGGCCCCGGCTGCACGGCTGGCTGGAGCACGACCGCGACCGGCTGCGCTTCCTGCGCGAGCTGACCGACGCCGCCGGCGAGTGGGAGCGGCTCGGACGCGACCCCGGCGCGCTGTTCCGGGGCGTCCGGCTGGCCCGGGCGCGGACCTGGATGGCGCGCAGCACCCGGCGCGGCGAGCTGACCCCGGCGGAACGCGAGTTCGTCCGGCACAGCATCCAGGCCGACGAACGGGAGTCCGCGCTGCACCGGCACCGGGCCCGGCGGGTTCGCGCCCTGGCCATCGCCGCGACGGTGCTGCTCATCTGCGCGGTCGCGGGAGCGGCCATCGCGGTCCGCGAGCAGAGCCAGGCCAGTGCCAAGGGCCGGCTCGCCCTGTCCCGCCAACTCGCCGCGCAGGCGCAGGCGGCCGCCACCGGCGACGTCGCCGAGGCGGTCCGGTACGCCCTGGACGCCCTGCACGCCTACCCGTCGGCCGAGGCCCGCAGCGTGCTGCTCACCCTGGCCGGCCGGCCCAGCTACCACGCGCAGTTCGCCGTCCCGTTCGGTCATCCGGCCGAGCTCGCGGTCAGCCCGCACGGCGACCTGCTGGTCGCCCGCGACCCGCAGCGTGGTGTGCTGCTCTGGGATCCGCGCACCTTCGCCGCGCTCGGCGCGCTGCCGGACAGCATCGCCGCCAGTCAGGGACCCGAGGCCGGCCAGCCCGCGATCTCCTTCAGCGCCAACGGAAAACTGCTCGCCACCGGCTCGGGCTCCGGGCGGGTGGTGGTCTGGGACGTGGCCACCCGCACGCCGGTCGCCCGGCTGCTCGGACACCAGCCGGGCGCCACCGCGGCGGCGCTCAGCCCGGCCGGCGACCTGCTCGCCACCAGCGGCGCGGACGGCCGGCTGCGGTTGTGGAACCCGGTCGGCGGCACCGACCGCGGCGCGCTGCCCGGCACCGACTGGACGCCGGCCTCGCTGCGGTTCAGCCCGGACGGGCGGCTGCTGGTGGGCAGCAGGCGGGACGGCTCGCTGGTGCTGTGGGACGTGCCGGCCCGGCGGCAGGTGGCGCGGCTGGCCCTGGCCCGTGGCGCGCTGCCCGGGGCGGTGTTCTCGCCGGACAGCCAACTGCTGGCGGCGGCCGATGGCGCGACCGTCGTGCTGTGGGACACCACGACCTTCGGTTCGAAGGTGCTCCCCGCCACCGGCCAGCATCTCGCGTTCGTCCCGGGCCGCCCGGCCATGCTCGCGGTCGGCCGGGACACCGAGGTGATGCTGTGGGACGTCGAGGGTGAGCAACTGCTCGCCACGCTCTCGGCGGGCATCCCGAACCCCGTGCACGGCCTCGCGACCAGCCCGGACGGGCGCACCATCCTGGCCGCCACCGACTCCACGATCGTTGCCTGGCAACGGGACTGGCTGCCACTGCTCGGCCACACCAGCCCGGTGGCGGACGTCGCGGTGGACCGGCGCACCGGCAACACCGTCTCCGCCGGGGCCGACCGCCTGTTGCGGCGCTGGAGCCCACGCGGTGAACCGGTCAGCTCACCGCTGCCGGAACCGTTGGTACAACAGGTGCTCAGCCGCGACGGCAGCCGGCTGGCCACCACCGGGGACGCCGGAACGGTCGCGGTGTGGGACACCGCGCACACCGCGGCGCCGGTCGCCACGGTGCCGGGGCCGGGATCCGGGCGGTCCCTGGCCATCGCGCTGAGCATGGACGGGCGGCTGCTGGCCGTCGCCGGCGACCACGGGACCACCGTCTGGGACGTCTCGTCCGCCCAGCCGGTGCGGCGCGCCGCGCTCGCGGTCACGGCGCTGAGCCTGGCGTTCAGCCCGAACGGCCGGCACCTGCTGACCGGCTACCTCGACGTGGCGGTCTGGGACACCGCCAGCTGGACGGTCACCGCGCGCTACGCCGGTCTCGGCACGCCCGCGCTCGGCGTCGCGGCCGGCCCGGACGCCCGGCGGGTGGCCGCGATCGGCTCCGACGGGGTGGTCGCGGTGTGGGACCAGAACGCCAACCCGGCCGAGCCGGTCCGGCCGCGCGGGCTCAACGGCCAGGTCCGCGCGGTCACGTTCAGCCCGGACGGGCGGCTGCTGGCGGCGGGCGGGGAGGACCGCACGGTCGCCGTGTGGGAGGCGGCCACCGGCGAGACCTGGGCCAGCCTGACCGGTCACCGGGCCCGGATCAACGCCCTGGCCTGGTCGCCCGACGGCGGCACGCTGTTCTCGGCCAGCTCGGACAACACCATCACGCCCTGGCCGGTGCACACCGCGGCCGCCACCGCCCGCCTCTGCCAGGCGTTGCGCTTCGCCTTCCCGCCCGGCCCACCCACCCCGGCAAGCTGCGCCTAGCCCCTGTTTCGGAGGTGCTCCGACCAAAGCGACCAGCTGCGCGCGACCCGGCCGAAGGCCCGGATCTGTGGCGGCAGGCCGCCCAGCCGCCAGGCCGGCGATGCGCGGCGACACCGGCCGGCCGGAGGCCGGCAGGCGCCGGCCTCCGGCCGGTTTGGGTGGCCTCGGCGGATCGTTGATCCACCTCGCTCCGCGGCAAGCTGATTATTGGATCAGGGGGGAACCTTCACCGAATCTCCGCCGCCCAGTCGAGCAGGCGGTGCAGTGCGGGATCGGTGGGGACGGGGGCGATGCCGGGCCGGCCGAGGGCTACTTCGCCGGTGGTGCCGTCGATGGTGAGCAGGGCGCCTTCGGCGATGGTGCGGGTGGGGGTCCGCACGGCGGCGGGGGTGACGGTGAGGTCGGTGGCCCCGACCACGGCCGGTTTGGCCAGGCCGCGGGCGACGACGGCGGCATGGCTGGTGGGACCGCCGGTCGCGGTGACCACGCCGGCGGCGGCGGCCAGGCCCGGCAGGTCCAGCGGCGAGGTGTGCGGGCGGACCAGGATGACCGGACCGGCGGCCGCCATCCGCACGGCCGCCCCGGTCGTGGTGGCCACCCGGCCGGTGGCCACGCCGGGGCAGGCCCCCAGACCACGGGTGAGCAGTTCCCGCGTGCCGGTCAGTTCCAGGCGTGGGGTGCGGGCGGATTCGAGTTGGCGTGCGGAGATCCGGCGCACGGCCGTGCGCCGGTCGATCACGCCGGCGTCGGCCAGGTCCACCGCGACCCGGACGGCGGCGCGGGCGCCGAGGCCGCCGGGCCGCACCTGGAGCAGCCACAGCCGGCCCGCCTCGACGGTGAACTCCACCGAGCAGGCGTCCCGGTAGTGCTCCTCGAGCCGGGCCAGGGCGGCCAGAAGTTCCTTCCATGCCACGGGTTCCCGGCCGGCCAGCTCGGCGAGGGGCCGGGTGGCCGCGGTGCCGAGCACCACATCCTCGCCCTGGCAACCGAACAGCACCTCACCGAACGGGACCGGCTCGCCGGTGTTGGGGTCGCGGCTGAACGCCACGCCGGCCCCGCTGCGGGCGTCCCGGTTGCCGAACACCATGGCTTGCACGGTGACCGCGGTGCCCAGCTCGTCCGGGATGCCGTGCAGCGCACGGTAGGTGCGGGCGCGCGGCGCGTTCCAGGAGGCGAAGACGGCGCGGACGGCCAGGTCCAGCTGCTCTGCCGGGTCGTCCGGTACCGGGCCGGCGGCCGCCGCGGCGAAACCGGCGAGCAACCGCCGGCGCGAGTCGTGCGCGAAGGCCGGGTCGCCGGTCTCGGCGGCCAGCCCCGCGGTCGCCGTCTCGGTCAGCCCGAGGTCGAGGACCGTGCTCATCATTCCCGGCATGGACACGCTCGCACCGGAGCGCACCGACACCACCAGCGGCCGCGCGGCCGCGCCGAAACCCCGGCCGGTAACGGCTTCCAGCTCACCGACGGCCACCGCCAGCTCGCGCCGCAGGCCGTCGGGCAGCCGCCCGTCCCGCAGGAACGCGCGGCACGCCCCGGTGCCGACGACGAACCCCGGCGGCACCGGCAGGCCCAGCCGGTGCAGCTCGACCAGGCCGTAAGCCTTGGCGCCCACCAGGTCCGCGCTCACCTCGGCGTCCGCGGACAGCCGGTGGACCCACCTCATCGCGGGATCCCCAGCGTGACAAGGAGATCCTCGTGCAGCTGGAACCACACCGAGTGGTACGACGCCAGGTCGTTGGTCACGAAGTCCAGCTCGCCGGCCCGGGCCCGGGTGAGCGCGGCGGTGAGCCGGACCCGGTACCGCTGGAACCGGGGCAGCAGGGCGGAAAGGTCCGCGCACACGACGCCCACGCGCCGGTCGAGGTCGGCCAGCCGGTCGAGGACCAGGGCGTCGTAGCCGGCGTCGGCGTGGTCGTTCGGGGTCACCACGCCCTCCTCCGACCGCAGCTGCCATGCCGAGCACAGGTCCAGCAGCTCCGGGTTGAGCTCGAGAAACTCCTCGTAGGCGACGGAAACCGGGACTCTGGCGCCGGCCGCGTCCAGCTCGGCGGAGATCCGTTCGGCGTCGGCGGTCCGGCCCGCCTCGGTCAGCCCCCAGCCGCCGAAGGCGCCCGAGGTCTTGGTGACCAGTCCGGCCACCGCCAGGTCGATCAGCTCGGACTCGGTGTCCGGCTGGGCCAGTCCGGCCGCCTCGGCCACCCGTTCCAGCCCGGCGAACCCGATGCAGCGCAGGGAATGCAGCACCAGCAGGTCGGCCGCGGTCATCCTCGTGCTCCGGCCGCCGCGTGGCCGGCGCCGCGCCCGCCGGCCCGGGCGACGATCCGCCCGGCCCGGATGCGCACCGCCGCCTCGGTGTCGTCGGTCGCGGCGACGCCGAGAGCGTGCGCGAGGGCGCCGCCCTCGTCGAGGACCAGCCGCGGCCGGGCGTCCGGGTGGTCCGGGCCGAACACCCGGCAGAGGCAGCCGGCCAGGTCGCCGATCCGCAGCCGCACCAGCCGGCCCAGTTCGGCCGGGTCACCGGTCTGCACGGCGATGGTCACCGCGTCGTCCGGCCGGGCGGCCCGCACGGCTTCCTCGGCCGCGTCCAGCCGGCCGGTGCCGAGGACCGCGACCACCCCGTCGGCGCCCAGCCCGACCGGCCGGCCGGTGCACAGGTCGGGCAGGTCCGCGGGCGGCGTCCAGGCCTCGTCGACGGGTCGCGCCGGCTCGACGAACGGCAGGTGCGGCGGGTCCCAGGCGTCGGCGAGATCGAGACCGGCCAGGTGCTCGGCGGCGCGGACGACGTCGAACGGGTCGCCGAACCCGGGCGCGGTCTCGGCCAGGTGACCGGCGCCGTGCAGCAACGTGAGCACCAGCTCGGCCAGCCGGACCCGCCGGCGGTGCGGGCGGCACGCCTCCAGCGCGAGCCCGAGCAGAACCGCCTCCAGCCGGGCCAGGTTGGCCAGTGCGGCGCGGCCCGGCTCGTCGTCGAAAACCCCGGTGAGCGAGCGCAGCGCCAGGTTCCCGGCGGCGGGGGTGTCCCCGGGCAGGGGCAGCCGGTCCAGCCAGGTCCGGGTGAACGCGCCCACCGCGCCGGCCAGGCCGGACGGCGGGCCCGGCGCCACCGGCCCGGTCGCGCCGTCCACCGCGTCGAGCAGGACCGCCAGGTAGAGCGCGCGCTTGCTCGGAAAGTTGGAGTACACCGCTCCCCTGGTCAGCTCGGCCCGCTCGGCGATCCCGTCGACCCTGGCTTCGCCGTACCCGCGCTGGGCGAACTCCGCCCGGGCGGCGGCCAGCACCGCGGCACGGGTGCGTTGCTGCTGCTGCGTCCGGGTCAACCGCACCATCGCCGCTCCCTACTCGAAGACTATGACCATTCAGATGTTAGCATCATCCGAGTGGCTGTCCGCGACCACGATGACCACCTTCGCGCGGGCGTGTTCGTCCTCCAGGTAGCGGATCGCCTCCACCGTCTCCGCCAGCGGGTAGCTGCGGTCGATCACCGGTTTGACCTTGCCGGACTCGATCAGGTCACGCAGCGTCGCCAGGTTCTCCGTGCCCTGTCTGGCGGACAGGACCTGCACCCGGTGGCGCAGGAACGGGGCGAGCAGCCGGGCCTTCATGATCAGACCCATCGGGCCGACCACGCTGCCCCCGGTGGACACGCCGCCGCCGGAGAGCACCAGCCGACCCTTCGGGCGCAGCGCCCGCCGCAGGTCGGCCAGCGACCGGTTGCCCACCAGGTCGAACACGAGGTCCTGGCCCGGCGCGGTGCGGGCGAAGTCCTCCCGCAGGTAGTCGACGATCCGGTCGGCGCCGAGCGAACCGACCAACTCCACGTTGCGGTGGCTGCACACCGCGGTCACCTCCGCGCCGAACGCCTTGGCGATCTGCACGGCGAACGTGCCCACCCCGCCGGACGCCCCGTTGATCAGGACCCGCTGGCCCGGCTGGACATCGCGCAGACCCAGCAGCGCGGTGTTGCCCGCCATCGGAACCGCGGCCGCCTGGGCGAAGGTCAGGTTGGCCGGCATGGTGTCCACCACGCCCTCCTCGGCGCACACGTAGTCGGCGAACGTGCCGCGCGCCTCGCCGTACACCTCGTCACCCGGCCGCAGCCGCGTCACGTCCGGGCCCACGGCGGCCACCCGGCCGGCGAAGTCGACGCCGCGGATCTTCGTCCGGGGCGCGCCGAGCCCCATCATGCCCCGGGCCAGGTACGGGTCGCCGCGCATGTAGTGCCAGTCCGCCGCGTTGACCGCCGCCGCGTGCACCCGCACCAACACCTCGGCGCCGCGTGCCGCCGGCCGGTCAACCTCGGTCAGCCGCAACACGTCCGGCGGTCCGTACCGGTCCTGCGTGATCGCTTTCATGACGTTTCCCTCCTTGGTTTCGAATGATCAGCTCGGCCACGCCGAGGTTGACCGCCCAGCAGGCGCCGAGCAGCAGCGCCCGGGTCGTGCCGCCGGGCAGTTCGCCGCTGATCGCGCCCAGCGGCAGGAAGACCAGCGCCTGGGTGCCCCCGCCCTGGGCCAGCGCGTAGCCGCGGATCATCCAGGCCCGGTGCCGGGTCACCTCCCGCCGCCGGATCGCGGCGAACGCGATGACGAGCGCGGCGGCCCAGCCCGAGCCGGCCGCGAGCCGGAAGGCGGCCAGCAGGACGCCGTCTCCCGGCGGATGCTCCAGGAACACCGTCAGCCACAACGCGGACAGCGCCCCGGCGAGGCCCAGCGGAACCAGCAGCCGCCCGGCGACGCGATGCCGGCGGCCCCGCGCGCCGAACTGGAACGCGCCGAGTACGAGGAACAGGCTGGCGCAGACGATGTGCAGCAGGACGGGCACGGGCATGGTCTGCATCCGTGCGTCGTCCGCCATCTCGGGCGCGCCGCCGACCATGCTCGACACCCGGGCGGCTCCGACGACCACCGGGAGGAGGCTGAGCAGGACCAGCGCTGCGGGTACCCACTGACGCGATGTCATGCCGAAGATCGTGGCGCTCGCACCGGGTCCGGATCATCGGAAGATGGGCCGCGGCCGGACCGTACTTTCGGCTACTTTTCCTTGGCCGGGCGGCGTGCTCCAGCGCGCACCCGGTTGGTCTCGTAGGCCCACATGGCGACCTCGACCCGGTTCCGGGCGCCGAGCTTGGCCATCAGGCTGGCGATGTGGGTCTTGACCGTGCTCAGCGTGATGTAGCACTCGGCGGCGATCTCGGCGTTCGTCCGTCCACATGCGACGGCGGCGAGGATCTGCTCCTCCCGCTCGGTGAGCGGCTCGATCGGCTGCGCAGGCGCCCCGGCCGGCCCGGTGCCGGCGAACGCCTCGAGCAGCCGGGCGGTGACGCTCGGCGCGATCAGCGCGTCGCCGGCCGCCGCGGCCCGGACCGCCTGGCCGAGCAGTTCGGTACCGGCGTCCTTGAGCAGAAACCCCTTCGCCCCGGCGCGAAGCGCGGCGTAGACGTACTCGTCCAGGTCGAACGTGGTGATCACCACCACGGCCAGCGGGTCGGCGACGTCCGGACCGGCCATGCGTCGGGTGGCCTCGATGCCGTCCACCTCGGGCATCCGGATGTCGAACAGGCACACGTCCGGGCGCAACCGCCGGGCCAACTCGACCGCGCGCCGGCCGTCGGCCGCCTCGCCGACCACCTCGATGTCCGGTTGGCTGTTGAGGATCATCGTCAGGCCGGTGCGCACGATCTCCTGGTCGTCGGCCACCACCACGCCGATGGTCATGTACCGGAACCGGTCCGCGGCAGCACGGCGGTCACCGTCCACCCCCGGCCGGGGTTCGGCCCGGCCGCACAGGTGCCGCCGAGCAGGTCGGCCCGCTCGATCATGCCGACCAGCCCGTAGCCGGCCGCGCCAGCCGTCGCGGTGTCGCCGTCGTCGCTCACCCGCAGGTGCACCGAGGTGTCGTCGGCCAGGACGTGCACCTCGACCCGGGTCGCGTGCCGGGCGTGCCGGCGGGCGTTGGTGATCGACTCCTGGGCCAGCCGGTAGACCGCCGCGCCGATCGCGGGCGGGATGTCGCCCAGGTCTCCGGCGAGGTGCACCTCGACGGCCGGCAGGTCGCCGTGGTCGGCGAGCCGGGTCAACTCGGCGATGCCCGGGCTGGGCGCAAGCTCGGCCGGCTGGTCGCGGCGCAGGGCCCGCACCATGGTGCGCATCTCGGCCAGGGTGCGGGACGCCTCGGCCTCGATCACCCGCAACGCGTCGGCGGCGGCGTCGGGCGAGGAGCCCATCGTCGCCAGGCCCGCCTGCGCCCGGATGGCCATCGCCGAGACGTGATGGGCCACCGTGTCGTGCAGGTCGCGGGCCAGCCGTTCGCGTTCCAGCAGCTTGGCCCCCTCCAACTCGCGCAAGCGTGCCCGGGCCCGGTACCGCATCGCCGCGCCCAGCGCGACGGTCGCCGACAGCAGGAACAGCCCGCCGGCCGCCTCACCGAGGGTCAGACCGCCGGTCGCCGTCGACAGGACCAGGTGGCCCAGGATGATCGCGCTGCCGAACACCGCCTCCCGCCCGGATCCCCACCGGTACAACGCATACGGCAGGAACAGGACGAAGACCAGCGTGTTCAGGTCGAGCTCGTCGCCGGTCAGCAGCGGGGCGAGCGCGCACACCCCGAACCCGATCGCCACCATCAGCAGCGGCCGGACGCGCCGCCAGAGCAACACCGGCGCCAAGCCGACCGTCACCGCCGCCGACAGCACCGGCGCCGGCAGATCGGTCCGCAGCGCGGTTTCCACGATCGCGGCGACGGCGACGATCCCGGCCAGCGCCCAGTCCCGCCACCCCGGTCCCGGCGCGCTGGCCGGCCGGGGCTCGGCCCAGACGGATCGGGCTACCTCGAACACCGGCCCATAGTACGAGCCCGGCGGCCGCGATAAATCGGTCCAAAGTACGACCGTTTTCCTCGAAGATCACCGGCATGGAGTTTTTCTGCTATCACCGGGACCGACCCGGCTCCGCGGCGCTGCGCGACGAGCTGGTGGAGGCGCACTGGTCCTACATGGATCGGTTCGCGGCGGAGCTGATCGCCCGTGGCCCCACCTTCGAGGGCGACATCACCACCGGCAGCGTGCACATCGTCGACCTGCCCGACTCCGCCGCCGCCCGCGCGTTCGCCTTCGACGAGCCCACCTACCAGGCCGGCGCCTACCGGGACGTGCTGATCCGCCGGTGGCGCAACCTGCTCGGCCGCACCATGTGGGAGTTCCCCGGCGGCCGCACCGGCGGCAACCGGTACCTGGTCCTGGGCCTCGGCGCGGAGCCGGCCGCCGACCGCACCGTGCCGGCCGACCGGACCGCGCTGGTCGCCTACGGGCCGCTGCTGTCCGACGACGGCACCGCCTGGCTCGGCACCGCCGTGCTGCTCCAGGCGCCGGACCCGGACACCGCCCGCGCCGTGCTCACCCCGGACCGCTACGCCGCCATCGAGGTGCACAACTGGGAGTTCGGCGGTCGGCGGTGAGCGCGACAACTTGGCCCGATCGTGGGACATGAGCAGGGCTACCATGGGTAGTGGTGCGTCAAGAAGCCGGCGTTTACCCCGTTTACGTCTGTACGAGTGACGTGGAGACCCGTGTGGATCTGGATGTCGATGGCGCACTCGCTCGCGGGTTGCGCCGTTATGTGGCCCTGGTAGCCGGGGCACTGGGGCTGAGCGGGCCGGGCTGGACGGTTCAGCTCGACCCACCGGCCAGCGCCTATCTGCCGCTGGATCAGCGGTTGCCCGCGTTCCCCGGCCGTGACACCGCGCTGCTCTGGCACGAACTGCACGGCTGGGCCCTCGCCGTGGAGACCGCCCGGGGCCAGGACCTGCAGGTCGTCGCCTACCAGGGGCTCGACGTGCTGCCCACGCCGCGGGGGGTCGCCCAGTTCGCCACCCGGCTGCTCCGGGCCACCGCCGCCCCGGCCGGCCCGGCGAGCCCGCCGCACCTGCGCGCCCTGGACGACGACGTGCTGGCCGACCGGCTGGCCGTCTACACCGGCCAGTCACCCACCCCGCGCGTGGCCGTCCCGTTGACCACCCGCCTGGAGTCGCGCGGCTGCGCCACCGTCCTGCACGTGATCGGCGAGGTCGACATGATCACCGAGGCGGTGCTGCTCGAGGCCGCCACCGAGGCGCTCGCGGGCCGGCCACCGGTCCTTGTGATCGACCTCACCGACGTCACTTTCCTCGCCTCGGCCGGCCTGCACGTGCTCATCGAGACCCACCTGGCCGCCAGGGACACCAGCGTCCGGGTGGTCGCCGCGTCCCGGTGCACCCAGCAGCCGCTGCACGTGACCGGACTGGACACCCAACTGGACATCTATCCGACGCTGCACGACGCCCTCAGCGACACCGTCAGCGAACCGCGCGCCTCCACGTCCTGAGTGGACAGTTCGACCCAGGAACGCCCCGCTCAGCCGGCCCGCTCGCCTTCGCCGCGCTCCACGCAGAACTCGTTGCCCTCGGGGTCGAGCAGGGTCACCCAGCCGCGTCCGTCGGCGGCCCGGTGATCCTCGAACACCGACGCCCCGAGGGCGATGACGCGCTCCACCTCCGCGTCGCGGGTCCGCTCGGTGGGCATCCAGTCGAAGTGCACCCGGTTCTTCACCGTCTTGCCCTCGGGCACCCGGATGAACAGCAGGCCGGGCACCGGCGCGGGCGACTCGAGGAGCACCTCGGCGTCCCCCGGCGCGTCCTCATCGGACACCGCCCACCCGGTCACCGCGCTCCAGAACCTCGCCAGCTCGTACGGCTCGGCACAGTCGATGGTCACATGGCGCAGAATCATGCCGCCAACCGTAGCCCGGCGCGGAACCCTAGGGCTGAGCGGGGATCGGCACCTTGCGCAGCGCGTGCGCGACCGAGAACAGGTTGTGTGCCATCGCCTTTCCGGTCTGCTCCGAGAAGTCGTGGCCGTGGTCGGTGTCGGAGTAGTCCGGACCCGGGCCAGGTCCCATGTTCCAGTAGGTCCAGGACTGACCCGGGACGGTGTAGCCGATGTCGACCAGCGCGCCGGTGATCTCGCTGATCACGTGGTGCGCCCCGTCCTCGTTGCCGGTCACGACCACGCCGGCCACCCGGTTGTAGGCCACCGGCCGGCCCTCGTCGTCGGTCTCGGACAGCATCCCGTCCATCCGCTCCAGTGCCCGCTGCGCGATCGACGACGGCCGGCCGAGCCAGGTCGGCGAGGCGAAGATCAGAATCTCGCAGCCCAGAATCTCCCGGTGCACCTCAGGCCACGGGTCGCCGTCGCCGAGATCGGTCCGCACGCCCGGCGGAATGTCGAGGTCGGCCAACCGGATGGTCCGCACGTCCGCCGAAAGCCGGCGCAGTTCGGTCGCCACCACCTCGGCGAGCCGCCCGGTGTTCGACGGCTCCGGCGACTTCTTCAAGCTGCAGTTCAGAATCAACGCGCGCACGACAGTCCTTCCGTGAGCTGACTGGGGTTGCCGGGTTCGGCTACCCAGCTGAACTCGGTCGAACCTCATCCCCCGAACGGGGATTGACGGCGAACGAACGGGTTAACCCCTATGCGGAACGCAAAATATCCACGAGGAAGGAGGCGGCGTGTCGACCACCGAAACCGGCCAGGTCACAGGAACCACGGACAAGGACTACAACATCATCTGGTTCGTCGAGGCATGCCTGAGCAACGCGTTGCGCCTGGAGAACTACATCCAGGACGCGCAGCGCGAGGGGGACAACGAACTGGCGGACTTCTTCCGCCGGGCACAGGGCGAAAGCCGTAAGGGCGCCGAGCAGGGCAAGGCCATCCTGGCCAAGCGGCTGGGCTGACCGAGACGGCAATTCGTGGGCGGCGGGCTCGCAGGGAGGCCCGCCGCCCACCTCGGCGTTTCGCGGCCTGCGTTAGAGTGGCGGCGGCTGCCAGGAAGCCGCCGGTCCGCGGGAATGGGCTCAGCCCACCTGGGTAGGCGCGGGCGTGTCACCTGTCGTTCTCCTTTCGGCCTGAGCGAGCGGACATCGGGCATACGAGAGGAGGCCGTCGTGTCGACCCTGCCCCTGCCCGACCGTCCCCATCTGGACAGCTTCCGCCGGCAGGCCCGCGATCTGCAGCGCGCCGTGCGGGCCGGCGACCCGGACGCCCGCGCGCGGCTGGCCCGCCACCTTCCCGCCGGGGCGCCGGGGGACGTCACCGGTTTTCGGCTCAGTGCGGCACAGTTGGTCGTGGCCCGCGAGTACGGGTTCGCCAGTTGGCCCCGGCTCGGCCGCTACCTGCGTACCGTCGCCGAACACGGCTGGGAGACCGGGCTCGCGGCGCGTCCCGCGGCCGGTCCGGCGGCGGAGTTCTGCCGGCTGGCCTGCCTGACCTACGGCCGCGAGGACGGCCCGGCGCGCTGGGCGCAGGCCCGGCAACTGCTTGCCGGGCACCCCGAGCTGACCACGAACGACATCTGGGCCGCCGCCGCGGCCGCCCGGCCGGCCGACGTCGGCCGGCTGCTGGCCGAAGATCCCGCGCTGGCGGCGCTGCGGGGCGGCCCGCTGCGCTGGCGGCCGCTGTTCTACCTCGCATACTCGCGGTTCGACCCGGCCGTGCCGGCCGAGCAGGTGCTCGCGGTGGCCCAGCAGCTGCTCGACGCCGGCGCCGATCCGAACGACGGCTACCTGTTCGACGCGCTGCCGTGCCCGTTCACGCTGTTGACCGGGGTGTTCGGCCATGGCGAGTTGGGAGTGGCCCGCCAGCCCCGGCACCCGCACTGGCGGGCGCTCGGCCGGCTGCTGCTCGACGCCGGCGCCGACCCCAACGATGTGCAGACGCTCTACAACCGGATGTTCGAGCCGGACGACACACATCTGGAGCTGCTGTTCGAGTACGGGCTCGGCGCCGGCGACGGCGGCCCGTGGTGGCGGCGCATCCCCGAGCTGGGGTCGCCCGCACGGTGGCTGCGGGTTCTGCTGCGCTGGGCGATCGAGCACCACCAGCGCGCCCGGGTGCGCCTGCTGGTCGAGCATGGTGTCGACTTCCGCTCGCCGTTCGAGGGTGACGGGCCGGCCTGGAGTCCCGGCGACGGCCACACCCCGGTCGAGCTGGCCCAGCAGTACGGCGACACCGAGATCGCCGGCTACCTGCTCGCCCAGGGCGCCCCGCCGCCCGCCCCGGACCCGGTGCGCGAGCTGATCGCCGCGGCCTTCCGGGCCGACGAGTCCACGGTGGACCGGATCCGCGCCGAGCACCCCGACACGGTGGCGGCGGCCCGCCGCGACCGGCCCGGCCTCATGGTGTGGGCGGCGACCCAGGCGCCCGTCCACACGGTGACGCTGCTGGCTGCCCTCGGCTTCGATGTGAACGCCTACGGGCGGGGCGACGCACCGGTCGAACAGGCCTGGGAAACCGCGCTGCACCACGGCGCGGTGACCGGCAACGTCGAGCTGACCCGCCTGCTGCTCGACCTCGGCGCCGACCCCGACCTGCGCGACCACCGGTTCGACGCCACCCCGCTGGACTGGGCCCGGCACTTCCACCAGCCGGCAACCATCGCCCTGCTCGAACCCCTCACGACCCAGGACCACTGACCACAAAAGACCGGCCGGGACGCTGCGCGCGTCCCGGCCGGTCCGAACCGTCCTGCGGATCTATTTGAAGGCGTCCTTGACCTTCTCCACCGCCTGCTTGAGGGAACCCTTCGCCTTCTCGACCCGGCCTTCGGCTTCCAGGTCCTCGTCGTCGGTGATCCGGCCGGCCGTCTCCTTGGCCTTGCCCTTGAGCTCGTCGGCCTTGGCGTCGAACTTGTCGTCCGTACTCATCGAATCCCAACCTCCTTCCGTTGTCTGCAGAGTTGCCCACGGGTCGCGGCCCCAAACCCCCTATTCGCGTAGCAGCCGCAGCACTGCCTGTTCGATGTCCTCGCGTTTGCCGCTGGGCGGGTCGATGGTGTGACCGTCGGCGTACTGGTCGATGACCCGGGGGTCCACGTAGGACCGGCGGGCCACCGCCGGGGTGTTGCCGAGTTGTTCGGCGACCGCCCGCATCACCGCCGCCTCGGCGCGTTTGTGCGCCCGCTTCGAGGTGGCCGGGTCCTGTCCGGCGAACTCGGCGGCGGCCAGCACGGTCGCCGTCCAGGTCCGCATGTCCTTGACGGTGAACCGGTCCCCGGCCAGCTCCTTGAACCGCTCGTTGACATCGCGGGCGGTCAGCTCATGCCGAGCCCCGCGGCCGTCGCGGTAGACGAACAACCGCTCGTCGTCGGACCGGCCCCGGCGCAACGCCGCGACCAGCCGGGCCAGCTCCGGGTCGCGGATCACCGCCACCCGCTCGACCCCGCTCTTGGCCGGGAACCGGAACCGCAGCTCCCCGCCGCGCAACCGAACATGCCCGCGCAGCAACGTGGTGACCCCGTGCGAGTCGTTCTCCTCGGCGTACTCCTCGCCACCGGTCCGGAACACCCCGCGATCCAGAATCCACAGTGCTCCGGCCAGCACCCGCTGCTGCGTCAACCCGGGCGAGACCAGATCGTCCCGGATCTTCTTGCGAACCACCGGAAGCCGCTCGGCGAGCTCCAACACGCGGTCGTGCTTCTCGGCGTCGCGCCGTTTGCGCCACTCCGTGTGGTACAGGTACTGCTTGCGCCCGGCGTCGTCGAAACCGACCGCCTGGATGTGTCCGTTGGGGTACGGGCAGATCCACACGTCCCGCCAGGCCGGTGGGATCACCAGGCCCCGGATGCGTTCCAGCGTCTCGGCGTCGACCGGGTTGCCCTCGTGATCCAGGTAGGTGAACCCGCGTCCGCGCCGAAGCCGCCGGACGCCCCGGGAGCCGCAGTCGCTACGTCGTAACCGCACGGCTGGTTCAGCGACCGAGGGCCTTGGCGAGCTGGCTCTTGGTCATCTTCGACCGGCCCTTGATGTTGCGCTTCTTGGCCTCGTTGTAGAGCTGGTCGCGGGTCGGGCCCTTCGGACCCTTCTGCCCGGAGCGCTGGCCGCCGCGCCGCTGCGGGGAGGTGTCCTGTGTGGAGCTCCTGCTCGACTTCTTCGCCTCCCCGGACTGCGCCCGGTTCTTGTTCACCGTGCGGGCGGCGATCTCCTCGGCCCGGTCGGTCGACGCGCCCCGGTCCTTGGCCGAGGACTTGATGTGCTGATACTGCCGTTCGCGCTTGTCACTCCATGCCTTCGGCACGACACACCTCCTTGTCGGATGACGACGGATACCCATCCCGTGGGGTGTCCATGCGGTCCGATCGGGGTATGTCTGCCGCATGAGCGCGAGCGGACCCGGATGAGCACCACGATGGGCGTGGAGGAGGAGTTCCTGCTGATCGACCCGGCCACCGGGGCGCCGGTCGACGCGGCGTGCCGGGTGCTGGCCCGGGCCGACCACCCGAACGCCCCGGAAGCGCTGCTCCAGCCCGAACTGCTGCAGTCCCAGGTCGAGTCGGCCACCGGGATCTGCCGCACCCTGGCCGAGGTCCGCGCGCAGGTCGGTGCGGGACGCCGGGCGCTGGCGGCCGCGGCCGGGACGGAAGGGCTGTGGCTGGTCTCCACCGGCACGCCGGTCTGCCCCGGCGCAGCGCCGTCGGCCAGCCCCGGTGCGCGGTTCGCCGAGATCATGCGGACCTACGCCGGGGTGGTGGCGGAATACCAGTGCTGTGGCTGCCATGTGCACGTCGGGGTGCCGGACCGGGAACTGGCCGTCGCGGTGCTGAACCACCTCGCGCCCTGGCTGCCGACCCTGCTGGCGCTGTCGGCGAACTCACCGTTCGAGTGCGGCCGGGACACCGGCTACGCGAGTTGGCGGATCGTGACCCAGTCCCGGTTTCCCGGGTTCGGGACCGCGCCCTGGTTCGGCTCGGCGGCCGACTACGACCGGCAGGTCGACGCGCTGGTGGACTGCGGCGTGCTGGCCGACGCGCACCAGTCGTTCTGGCTGGCCCGGCTCTCCTCCCGGTTCCCCACCGTGGAACTGCGGGTGGCCGACGCGGCCGCAACGGTGACCGAGGCGGTGCTGCAGGCGGCGCTGTCCCGGGCGCTGGTGCACACCGCGCTGGCGGCGCTCGCGACCGGCCGCGAGGCCCGGCCGGTGAACGCCCAACTGGCCGCGGCGGCGGTGTGGACCGCCGCCCGGTACGGCCTGCGCGGGCCCGGAGTGCACCCGGGCACCGGCCGGCAGGCGCCGGCCACGGACCTGCTCGCCGAACTGGTCGCGTGGGTCGAGCCGGCGCTGACCGAAAGCGGCGACCTGACCACCGTGCGGGCCGCCCTGGCGACCCTGACCGCCGAAGGAACCGGCGCCGACCGGCAACGCCGCGCCGCGGGCGCCGGGCCGCTCGGCGTGCTGCGCATGTTGTCCGAACAGACCCGGGAGACGGTGTGACCGCCCAGCTACTCGCCCAGTCCGTGCCGCTGCTGCCGCAGCCGCGCGGGCCACTGTCCGACGCGGTGATCGCCACCCTGCGCCGCGACCCGCCACCCCGGGTCGCGCTGCCGGCGGTGACCGGGGCCGACCCGTACGGGGAGGACCTCACCCTCGCCCTGCACGTCTGCTACGAACTGCACTACCGGGGTTTCCGGTCGGTGCGGGCGGACTGGGAGTGGCAGCCCGACCTGCTGGCGCTGCGCGCCGAGCTGGAGCGGGTGTTCCTGGACGCGGTGCGCGACGACGTGCCCGGCGGTGCCGACGTGGCCGCGACGCTCGACCCACTACTGGTCGAGCCGGTGCCCGGCGACGGGATCTCGCACCGGCTGCGCGACGAGGGCACCCTCGAGCAGGTCCGGGAGTACTTCGTGCACCGCTCGATCTACCACCTCAAGGAGGCCGACCCGCATGCCTGGGTCATCCCCCGGCTGTCCGGGCGGGCCAAGGCCGCGCTGGTGGCGGTGGAGTTCGACGAGTTCGGCGGCGGGCACGCCGACCGGGTGCACGCCCAGCTCTTCGCCGACCTGCTGGCCGCCGCCGGCCTGAACCCGGGCTACCTGCACTACCTCGACGTCGTGCCGGCACCGGCTATCGCGACGGTGAACCTGATGTCGCTGTTCGGACTGCACCGCGCGCTGCGCGGCGCACTGGTCGGGCACTTCACCGCCGCCGAGATCACCACCGCGCCGAGCGCCTACCGGATGTCGCTGGCGCTGCGCCGGTTGGGTCTGCCGCAGGCGTGCATCCGGTTCTACACCGAGCACATCGAGGCCGACGCCGTGCACGAACAGGTCATGCGTCGCGACGTCGTCGGCGACCTGCTCGACCGCGAACCCGACCTGGCCGCCGACGTGGTGCTCGGGGTACAGGCCACGGAACTGCTCGAGGAGCGGCTGGCCACCCACCTGCGCACCGCCTGGGACGCCGGTACCACCTCACTGCGCCGGCCCCTCGGCTGACGGGCGGTCGGTA
Organism: Actinophytocola sp.; assembly: GCF_035712165.1. Taxonomy (GTDB): domain Bacteria; phylum Actinomycetota; class Actinomycetes; order Mycobacteriales; family Pseudonocardiaceae; genus DASYTH01. The sequence goes on from NZ_DASTBH010000283.1 coordinate 24,684, forward strand.
CGGACCCGGGGGCGGTGGCTGGTGTCGCACAGGGGATAGCGCTTGCTGCGCCGGCAGGTGCAGATCGCCACCATGAACCGGTCCGACCGCACCCGGGTGCCGTCCGGCAGGACCAGATCCACCGGCCCCGCCACCAACTCCGGCCCGTCAGGCTGCGCGTTCGGTGCGGTCACCGCGGATCACCACCAGTTCCTCGTGCCGTTGCCCGGGCGCGATCAACCCCCGCTCGCGCAGAAACTGCGCCCGCGAGCGCAGCACCGGACCGAACGGCACGCTGCGGCGGGCCACCACCGAGGCCTTCAAACCACCGCCGCGCAACTGGTGCAGCGTCCGGTCCACCCCGCACAGTGCCGAGTGGACCATCAGCAGCACGCCGCGCGGTGCGAGCAGCACCGGCGCCAGCGCAGTCACCCGGTCCAGCACGCCCCGCCCGTCCAGGCCGGCGTCCCAGGCCCGCTCCCGGCCCCGGGCCGGCAGGTCCGGACGGGGGCTCGGCACGTACGGCGGGTTCGCCAGCACCACGTCGAACTGCCGCCCGGCCGCCAGTTCCAGGGCGTCGCCCCGGCGCACCCGCACCGGCAACCCGCGCAGCGCCGTGTTGAGCCAGGTGGCCAGCACCGCCGGCCAGGACACGTCGACGGCCAGCACCGAGCCGGCGCCCGCCCGGACGGCGGCCACCGACAGCGCGCCGCTGCCGGCGCCGATGTCCAGCACCGACGCGCCGGCCGGCAACGCCGCCGGTCCGATCTCCTCGGCCAGCAAGGTGGTGTCGTCCTGTGGCCGGTACACCCCCGGCAGTCGCAACAGCATGACCCGGGCTACCTCAACGACG
>NZ_DASTBH010000284.1:0-2389 GCF_035712165.1 Actinophytocola sp.
CAGGTGTGCACGGGCTGGCGGCCACGCGCGGGCGCCGGCGCCTGCGCGGCCGACAGTCGCGCGGCGATGTCGGCGATCATGGCACCGTCCAGCGACGTGCGGATCATCACTCGATCCGCTCGTAGGCCGGCAGGGTCAGGAAGTCCGGGTACTGCTCGGCCAGTGCCACCTCGTCGAACAGCTGGCAGGCGGCGTCGAGCTGCCCGGCCGGCACCTCGTCCCGCAGCGCCGCCCGGGTCTCGGCGAGCACCTCCCGGACCAGGCCGGCGGTGACCTTGACGCCGGTGTCCAGCACGACCTCATTGCGCACCCACTGCCACACCTGGGACCGGGAGATCTCGGCGGTGGCGGCGTCCTCCATCAGGTTGTGGATCGCGGCGGCGCCGTTGCCGCCCAGCCACGAGGCGATGTAGCGCACGCCGACGTCCACCGCGGCGCGCAGCCCGGCGTCGGTGGCCCGGCCCGGGGTGGCGGCCACGTCGAGCAGTTGCCCGGCGCTCACCGAGACGTCCTCGCGCAGCCGGTCGAGCTGGTTGGGCCGCTCGCCGAGCACCTCGTCGAACACCTCGCGGCAGATCGGCACCAGGTCGGGGTGGGCCACCCAGGAGCCGTCGAAGCCGTCGCCTGCCTCGCGCCGCTTGTCCTCCCGCACCTTGTCCAGCGCCTTGGCGGTCACCTCGGGATCGCGCCGGTTCGGGATGAACGCCGCCATCCCGCCCATGGCGAACGCGCCGCGCTTGTGGCAGGTCCGGACCAGAAGCTCGGTGTAGGCGCGCATGAACGGCGCGGTCATCGTGACGCTGTTGCGGTCCGGCAGCACGAAGTCGGCCCCGGCGTCCCGGAAGTACTTGATCAAGCTGAACAGGTAGTCCCACCGGCCCGCGTTGAGCCCGGAGGCGTGCTCGCGCAGCTCGTAGAGGATCTCCTCCATCTCGAAGGCGGCCGGGATGGTCTCGATCAGGACGGTGGCCCGGATGGTGCCGTGCGGGATGCCCAGCTCGGCCTGCGCGTGGGTGAACACCTCGTTCCACAGCCGCGCCTCGAGATGGCTTTCCATCTTGGGCAGGTAGAAGTACGGGCCGCTGCCCCGTTCCAGCAGGGCCTTGGCGTTGTGGAAGAAGTACAGGCCGAAGTCGACCAGCGCGCCGACCGCCGCGCGGCCGTCGAAGGTCAGGTGCCGTTCCGGCAGGTGCCAGCCCCGGGGGCGCATCACGATCACGGCGTGGTCGACGTCGTCGCGCAGCGCGTAGCTCTTGCCCTCACCGGAGGTGAACGCGATCGTCCCCCGAACGGCGTCCTTCAGGTTCACCTGACCGGAGATCACGTTGGTCCAATGTGGAGTGTTGGCGTCCTCCAGGTCGGCCAGCCACACCTTGGCCCCGGAGTTGAGGGCGTTGATCGCCATCTTCCGCTCGGTCGGACCGGTGATCTCCACCCGGCGGTCCCGCAGGTCGGCCGGGGCCTGCGCGACCCGCCAGTCGCCGGAGCGCACCTCGGCGGTCTCCGGCAGGAAGTCCAGCCGGCCGGTCCGGGCCGCCTCATCGCGGCGTTCCCGCCTGCGCGCAACCAGCTCGTCGCGCCGGCCGGCGAAGCGGGTGTGCAGCCCGGCGAGGAAGTCCATGGCGTCCGGGGTGAGGATCTCGTCGGCACGATCGACATCGATGTTGGCCATGAGGTCCATCCTGCCGCCCCGGCGCGGGATCAGCCCAGGAGGGCGTCCACGAAGGCGGTGGGCTCGAACGGGGCGAGATCGTCGGCGCCCTCGCCGAGGCCGACCAGCTTCACCGGCACGCCCAGCTCGCGCTGCACCTGAAAGACGATGCCGCCCTTGGCGGTGCCGTCCAGCTTGGTGAGCACGATGCCGGTGACGTCCACGACGTCGGCGAACACCCGGGCCTGGGTCAGGCCGTTCTGCCCGGTGGTGGCGTCCAGCACCAGCAGCACCTCGTCCACCTTGGCCTGCTTCTCCACCACCCGCTTGACCTTGCCCAGCTCGTCCATCAGGCCGGTCTTGGTGTGCAGCCGGCCCGCGGTGTCCACCAGCACGGCGTCCACCCCGGCCTCGGCGCCGCGCTTGACCGCGTCGAAGGCGACCGCGGCCGGGTCGGCGCCCTCGCGGCCGCGCACCACCTCGGCGCCCACCCGCTCGGCCCAGGTCTGCAGCTGGTCGGCGGCGGCGGCGCGGAACGTGTCGGCGGCGCCCAGCACCACGGTGCGGCCGTCGGCGATCAGCACCCGGGCCAGCTTGCCGGTGGTGGTGGTCTTGCCGGTGCCGTTGACACCGACGACCATGATCACGCCCGGGGTGTCCTCCCCGCTCTCCGTCTTCACGGCACGGTCGAAGTCGGTGCCGACCAGCGTCAGCAGCTCTTCCTTGAGCAGAGCGCGC
>NZ_DASTBH010000285.1:0-24480 GCF_035712165.1 Actinophytocola sp.
GGACCGTGGCTGGCCGGCCGTGGCTGGACGGGGGCGAGCGGTGGCTGGTCGAGGTCGAGGATCCGGCCGGCAACCGGATCGGCGTGGTGGCTCCGGTGCACACCGCGCGTCCGCAGACCATGATCTCGGTCCGGGATGTGCAGGCGTCCAGCCGGTGGTACCAGGAGGTGCTCGGGCTGCACAGCGATCACGGCGGGACCGAGTACGAACGGTTGCTCGCGGACGGAACGCTGGTGCTGCAGCTACATCAGCGCGATGTCGAGCACCATCACGGGAAGATCGGTGACCCGGACCGTGAGGTCGGCAACGGGGTGCTGCTGTGGTTCGGCGAGGTGGCCGACTTCGACGGCGCGGTCGCCCGTGCGGAGAAACTCGGCGCGCCCGTGCTGCGCGCGCCGCACCGCAATCCGCCGGAGGGCCAGGGAAACGGGCCCGGACACCGAGAGGTGTGGATCCAGGATCCGGACGGGTACACCGTCGTCGTCGCGAGCCCGGACGGGGAGGCCTGGGAGCCCTAAAGGTCCACGGTGGTGCGTTCGGTCTTGCGGTGGGTGTCGAGCAGGCCGGGGTCGGGGTTGGTGACGTGGACGAGGGAGGCGCCGCCGGCCAACGGGGTGAGCAGCGCGGTCAGGATGCCGTCCGGGATGGTCCAGGGGTGGGTGGACAGCGCCCGGGACTCGCGGGTGAGGGCCAGCGCGGTGGCCCGGGAACGGGCGGCGGCAAGGGTCTCGTCGACGGTGTGGCCGGCGAGCGCTGGGGTGGTGCCCGGAACCGGGTCGATGGCAAGGAAATCGTCGGCGTGGATGCGGCATTCGGCGATGTAGTCCAGCGTCCCCTCGGGCGGGGTGCCGAGGTCGCGGCCCATCGGGTGCAGCGAGGCGACCGCGACGACGCCGGGCAGGGCGGCCGAACCGGGGGCGGTGAAGGTGATCGCCGCCGATGACGGGTCGGGGGTGACGTGCGCCCCGCACCACCAGGCGCCGAGCAGGATGCCGGCGGTCTGCCAGTGCGCCGGCAGCAGCACCGCCACGTCCGTGCCGGGCTCGACGTCGTGCTCCTCGGCCAGCCAGTTGGCCGTCTTGGCCGCCCAGTTCGCCAGCGTGGCAACGGAAAGCTCGACCCGGGAACCGGTGGTGTCGTCGTACTGGGTGATCAGCGGACGGCCCGGCGCGGTGGTCAGCAGCGGACGGAGCAGCGCCTCGGTGATGCTCAACGACTCTCCAGTCAGTCGATGCAGGGAACGGCCTTCCGCCCGCCATTCAACGACAGCGGCCGGGGGCCGAGCAGACCGGGGGTGGCCGGAGCGGACACCGTGACCGGGGCCGGGGTGGACACCGGGGCCGGCGGCGGCGGCGCGGCGCTGGTCGCCAGCGCCGCGATGAAGCTCTTCACCGCCGCGAGGTCGACGGTGATGATGCTCTGCCCCCGGTCGTTGCGGGCTCCGACGCCGGTCACCGGGATCGTCACGAACTGCACCTGCCCGGAGGCCAACGCCTGCGCCTGGTTGACCAGGTCGAGGAAGTGCAGCCCGGGATCCATGATCACGGTCTTGGACACCGCGTCGGCCAGCTCGCCGAGCTTGGCGTTGTCGGTCAGCATCCCGCCGGAGAGCACCTTGTTCATCGCCGAGGACAGGAAAGTCTGCTGACGCACGATCCGGTCCAGGTCGCTGCGGGGCAGGCCGTTGCGTTGCCGCACGAACGACACCGCGTCGGCGCCGCGCACGGTCTGCGGTCCGCGCCGGAAGTTGGCCCCGGAGTCGGGATCGGAGGTGGCATGGTTCAGGCACACGTCGACGCCGTCGATGACCTCGGTGAGCAGGTAGAAGCCGTAGAGCGTGATCTCGGCGTAGTGGTCGATGCGCACGCCGGTCAGGCCCTGCACGGACTGCACGAGGGCGGACCGGCCGGCGGCGTCGGACTCCCGCTCGATCTTGGTGCGGTCCTTCTCGCCGGCGGCCACCAGGCGCTCGGCGGTCTTGGCCTTGGTCACACCGAACGCGCCGTTGATCTTCTCCTCGCGCCAGTTCGGCACCTGCACGTAGGTGTCCCGGGGGATCGACACGGCGTAGCCCTTGCCGCCGCCGTCCGGAAAGCGCAGCAGGATGAGGGTGTCGGTGTTGAGCGTTCCGTCGGTGGCCTCGGTGCGCAGCTCCTTGAGCAGCCGCTCGGGCAGCGGGCGGCCCTGCAGGTCGGTCCGGGTGTCGCTGCCGACCAGCAGGATGTCGTTGGCCCCGTCGCCCGGATCCGGTGCGTCCGGCGCGGCCTGGGCCTGCGCGAGCGCCTCGGTCGTGTTCACGCTGTCCTGCAGCCGGTCCACCTGGGCGTAGACGACCGCGGAGCCCGCCACGACGGCGATCGAGACCAGCGTGACCAGCACCCGGACCATGACCAGCAGGACCCGGGAGAACCCCCGGCGGCGCGGAGGTGGCTCGTCGAGCACGCCGATCGCCGCGAACAAGTCCGTAGGTGCCTCGTCACTCATTTGCCCACCTCCCTCCCTCAATCAGGTTAACCGGGACGGGTGTTAGTTCACGCAGGTGAGGCGGCCGGCGACGATGGGCGTGGGCTGCGCAGACGTGCTCGGCGTGCTGGTGGGTGGCCCGGGTGTGCCGGACGTCACCGGCTGGCGCCGCGCCATGCCCTGTGGCGCGCCGCCCGGGTAGTCCGTGCCGAGAATCACCCGGACGTGTCCGGCGGGCAGACTGAGGTCGGGCTCCAGCGCCAACTGCCGGTCCAGCGCGCCCGCGACCAGCTGGGCGCTGTACTGCTCCCCGGCGCCGTAGCGCACCACGGAGACCTCCTGGATCGACACGTCCCCGGTGGCGCCGCGCTGGAACCCCTGTTGGACCAGGCGGTCCTGCACGGTCGTGGCCAGGCCCCGGGTGGCTGTGGCGTTGCGCACCTCGACGGTGATCGCGGCGGGCTGGCGGATCTGCGGCCCGGCGCCGGTCTCCTCCAGCGTCGGGCGCGGGGCCTTGGTCGTCGTGGTCGTCGTGGTGGTGGGCACGGGCGGACCGGCCACCGGCGGCTCGTCCGCCGGCGTCGACACCTCGGGCGCGAGCCCGTCGCTGGTGAGCCCGGCCACGAACCGGCGGACCTGGTCGGGATCGACCCGGATCACGTCGGCGCCGCCGATCCGCGCGCCGCCCTGCGTCGGGATCGTGTAGAAGTCGATCGCCCCGCTGGACAGGCCCTGCATCTGCGCGGCGAAGGTGCCCAGCTGCCAGCCGTTGCCCAGCACGACCGACCGCTGCACCGCGCCGACCAGCTCCCGGGTCTTGCTCGGGCTGGTCAGCATCTCCGCGGAGAGCACCTTGTCGGCCAGCGCGCCGAGGAACACCTGCTGGCGCACGATCCGGTCCAGGTCGCCGTTGGGCAGGTCGTAGCGCTGGCGCACGAACGACAGCGCGGCCGCGCCGGAGATGGTCTGCAGGCCCTTCGGGAACGACGCGCCGGACTTCGGCTCGTCGACCGCCTCGTTCAGGCACACCTCGACGCCGCCGATCGCCTTGGTGATCTCGTAGAAGCTGGCCAGGTTGACCTCGGCGTACCGGTCGATGGTGACCGCCCGGCCGATCAGGTTCTCGATCGTGGCGATGAGGTTGCGCCGTCCGATCGCGGCGGCCTGGTCGTCGAGCTGCTTGCGGTCGGTGACCTGCTTGGCCAGGTCCCGCCGGGCGTCGTTGTAGGCGTAGGCGAACGCCGAGTTCAGCTTGTGCTTGCCGAACCCGCCGGCGATCTCCACCCAGGAGTCGCGCGGGAAGGAGAAGGCGACGGCGCGGGTCCCGTCCACCGGGATGTGCACCAGGATCATCGTGTCGGTGTTGCGCTCGCCGTCGTTGAACCCGGCGTGCAGCATGTCCAGCACCTCGCGGGGCAGCGGGTTGCCGTAGGCGTCGGTCCGGCTGTCCATGCCGACCAGCAGGATGTCCACCGCGCCGTCCAGCGGCACCCGGGTGTCGGCGACGTCGTGGTCGATCACCTCGGTGGTGACGGTGTCCTCGGCGATGTCGCCGCCGACGGCGTACCAGCCGTAACCCGCGGTGAGCAGCACGGCGACCGAGGCGAGGCCGGCCACCGCCCGGCCGGTGCCGAGGCCGACGGTGCGGACCAGGCCGCGCCTCGGCGGCGGGTCCTCGGGTAACGGAGGCTGCGCCTCCGGCTCTTCGGCCGCCTGCGCGGGCGGCTCCGGGCCGGCCGGATCCGTGTCTTCCGCACGCTCGTCCACGCGCTCACCGTCCCCCGGTCACGTCGGCCTCCACGATACTGATCGGAGTGTGAAAACGGCGCTATCAGCGGCCGCTACCGAGTAGTACGCAACGGCCCGCACCGAGGTTTGCCCGGCGCGTGAAACACTCTGCGGATGCGAGTGTTGGTGACCGGCGGTGCCGGGTTCATCGGTTCGAACTACGTGCGGCGCGCCCTGACCGGCGCCTACCCCGCGGTTGCCGACGCGGAGTTGGTCGTGCTGGACAAGCTGACCTACGCCGGCAACCTGGCGAACCTGGCGCCGGTGGCGGACAGTCCCCGGCTGCGGTTCGTGCGCGGCGACGTCTGCGACGCCCGGCTGGTGTCGGAACTGATGCGCGGCATCGACCAGGTGGTGCACTTCGCCGCCGAGTCCCATGTGGACCGTTCGATCCAGGGTGCCGCGGACTTCGTGCTGACCAACGTGGCGGGCACGCAGACCATGCTGCAGGCCGCGCTGGACGCGGGCGTCGGCAAGTTCGTGCACGTGTCCACCGACGAGGTGTACGGCTCGATCGAGCACGGATCCTGGCCGGAGACCCACCCGCTGGAGCCCAACTCGCCGTACTCGGCCTCGAAGGCGGCCGCGGACCTGCTGGCCCGGTCGTTCCACCGCACGCACGAGCTACCGGTGTGCATCACCCGGTGTTCCAACAACTACGGGCCGTACCAGTACCCGGAGAAGGTCATCCCGCTGTTCGTGACGAACCTGCTGGACGGCCGGAAGGTGCCGCTGTACGGCGACGGCCTCAACGTGCGGGACTGGCTGCACGTGGACGACCACTGCCAGGGGATCGCGCTGGTGGCCGACGGCGGCCGGCCGGGCGAGATCTACAACATCGGTGGCGGCACCGAGCTGACCAACCGGGAGCTGACCGCGCGACTGCTCGCCGAGCTGGACGCCGACGAGTCGATGGTGCAGCCGGTGATCGACCGCAAGGCGCACGACCGGCGCTACTCGGTGGACATCACCAAGATCACCGAGGAGCTGGGGTACCGGCCGCGGGTCGACTTCGCTGCCGGCCTCGCCGACACCGTGCGGTGGTACCGGGACAACCGGCCGTGGTGGGAGCCGCTCAAGGAGTCCGCCGCGCTGCCGGAGATCTGAGGTGGCCGCCGGGATCGCCGTCCTGGTACCGGGCGGCAGCGGGCAGCTGGGCGCCGAGCTGGCGGCGCGGGCCGGTGCGGGGCAGGACATCCGGGCGGCGAGCCGGGCCGAGCTGGACCTGACCCAGGCCGGCGCGGTGATCGAGGCGGTGACCGCCCTCGCCGAGCAGGCCACGCGGGACGGCCGGCTGCCGATCGTGATCAACGCGGCGGCCTACACCGCGGTGGACGCCGCCGAGACCGACCAGGACCGGGCGTTCGCGGTGAACGCCGACGGTCCGCGGGTGCTGGCCGCCGCGTGCTCGTCGCACGGCGTGCCGCTGGTGCACGTGTCGACCGACTACGTGTTCCCCGGCGACGGTGAGCGGCCCTACGAGGTGGACGACCGGGTCGAGCCGCGCTCGGTGTACGGGCTGACCAAGCTGGCCGGCGAGGACGCCGTGCTCGGGTCGGGCGCACAGGCCTGGGTGGTGCGCACCTCGTGGGTGTACGGGGCGCACGGGACCAACTTCGTGCGCACCATGATCCGGCTGGCCGGCGAGCGCGACACCGTGTCCGTTGTGGACGATCAGCGCGGATCTCCTACCTGGACCGGGGATCTGGCCCGCGGTCTGTTCGAACTGGCGGGCCGGATCACCGCGGGTGATCCGCCCAAGCAGCGGCTGCTGCACTGCACCGGCGGCGGCGAGACCACCTGGTTCGGCCTGGCCCGCGCGGTGTTCGAGGAGCTGGGCACCGACCCGGACCGGGTGCGGCCGGCGAAGACCGCCGACGTCCCCCGCCCGGCCCGGCGCCCGGCGTACTCGGTGCTGTCCAACGACTCCTGGCGCTCGGCCGGCCTTGCCGCGTTACCGGACTGGCGCCCGGCCCTGACCGCCGCGTTCGGGGAGCTCAACCCGTAGATATTTGTGAAGGTTTCGTGCGGTCATGATCACCTGCCGCTCCGGGGCCGTACCCTGCCGCCATGACGGATCTGGGGGCGCAGGCGGTCGTCGGCCGTGGTACGCGAGCGAGTGTGGTCGGGTTGTGTCTGGTCGCCGCGACGGCGCTGATCAACCCTTACCTGGTGCGGAACCTGGGCGGCACGAGCGTGCTCGTCGGTTCGTTCGCGGAGCCGGGCATCGGGAATCCGGAGTTCGTCCCGATGGTCGTGGGGGCCGGGCTGGGGATCCTGGTGAGCCTGCTGGTCCTGCGGCTCGCACCGGCGGCCGGCTGGATCGCCCTGCTGGTCGTCGGTACCGCGTTCGCCCTGCTCGCGGAGCTGTCGTTCGTGGACACCTTCGAACGCGACATGAGCACGACCGAGTTCATCGGTTCGGCAGCGGCGGCGCTGGTGACCTTCGGTCTGCTGGGTGCCGGTGGGTGGCTGCTGCACGCGGCGGGCGTCGGCGCCGCCGCCCCGGTCATCGCGACACCGTTCGTCGCGCCGCTGCTGGCCTTCGCGCTCGTGGCGGTGATGATCGGCAACCGTGGCTCGCTGCAACCCACGGGCGTGACGCTCGGCGTGGTCGGCCTGGTCGCGGCGGCCGCGCTGGTCGCCCTGGTGCCGGTGGTGCGCCGGGCAGCGGCGGACCCACCGGCCTGGCGGGTGTCCGTCGTCGGTGCGTTCGCCGCGCTCCTCGTGCTCGCACCGCGACTGTTGGCCCTGTCCGGCGCGATCGACCCGTACGACACCGCCTCGACCCGCGCGTTGAGCCAGGGCCTCGCCGGGGTGCTGATCTTCTTCGCCGCCCTGGGACTCACGGCGGCGCTGGGGATCCGCCCACTGGTCGCCGCGCTCGGCATCGCCCTGGTGACCTACGGCGCCACGGTCGCGGTCAACCTGCTCAGCACGAACCTGCCGGTACCGGTCGCCGGTCCGGCCAGCCTTCGGTCGATCGCCGACGTGGTGGCGTGTCTGCTCGGCGTCGGGCTCGGCGCGGCCGCGGCGCACGCCCGGTGGTTGCCCTGGTGCGCGGGGGCGGCGTGCGCGGTGACCGCGGTCGTCACCACCGCCATGACCGTCCTGGCCGACCCGCAACCAACCCTGGTGCCGGAGGCGCTGCGGTTCGTACTGCTCGTGCTCGTCGTCTTCGCGCTGGTGACCGCCGTCGCCGGGGCGGCCGGGGCGATCGGGGCGGGCGCCCTGGTTCCGGTGGTGCTCGGCCTGTGCGCCGGCGCGATGCTGACCGGCATGGAGGGCGCCAACGCGGTGGTGCTGAACCGGACCGCCGTCGCCACCCTGGGCGTGCAGACGTGGTTCATCCTGCTGGGGGTCGTTGCCGGGTGCGTCCTGCTGGTCGGCGGGGCGCTGATCCTGGTGCTGCACCGGTTCAACGGCCGGGTGGCGTCAGGCGTCGAACACCAGCAGTGAGCGGGCGCCGACGCCGGACTCCATGCGGCGGAAGGCATCGGCCACGCCGGTGAGGTCGATCCGGTGGGACACCAGTGGTTCCAGGTCGAGCTGACCGAGGCTGATCTGCTCGGCCAGCCACGGGATGTCCCGGTCGGCGTCGCCGGAGCCGTACACCGAAACACCGATGGTGCGGGCGAAGTGGTACACCTCGAGGGCGCTGATCGACACCGGGTCGTCCTTGCGGCCGACGCCGACCACGGTCACCCGGCCGCCGCGGCGCACCGCCGACCAGGCCGCCTTGATCGTCGCCGCGCGGCCGACGCACTCGAATGCGTGGTCCGCGCCGCGCCCGCCGGTCAGCGCCCGGATCTGCTTGTTCTGCGCGTCGGACGCGGCGACGAAATGCGTGGCGCCGGCCCCGATCGCGATCTTCTCCTTCTCCGCCGAGACGTCCACGGCGATGATCGGACCGGCTCCGGACAGCCGCGCGCCGGCGATCGCGGACAGCCCGACGCCACCCAGTCCGATCACCACGACCGACTCTCCGGCCCGCACCCGCGCGGTGTTGCGCACCGCCCCCACCCCGGTCAGCACCGCGCAGCCGAGCAGCGCGGCGAGATCCAGCGGAATGCCGTCGGCCAGCGGCACCACCCCCGCCGCGGGCAGCACGACCTCCTCGGCGAACGCGCCCACGCCCATGGCCAGATGTGTCGGCGTGCCGTCGGCCAGCGCGCCGCCGGGCAGGCTGGCCACCCCTTCCACGGTCTTGCACAGGTACGGCTCGCCGGCCAGGCAGAACCAGCAGTGCCGGCACGGCGGCGCCCAGTTGACCACCACCCGGTCCCCGGGGCCGACCTTGGTGACGTCCGCGCCGACCTCGGCCACCACCCCGGACGCCTCGTGCCCGAGCACCAGCGGAAACGACGGCCGCAGCGTGCCGTTGGTCATCGACAGGTCGGAGTGGCAGATCCCGGCCGCCGCGACGCGCACCCGCACCTGGCCGGGACCCGGCGCGGGCAGGGTGATGTCGGTGACCTCGATCTCCGCGCCCGACCCGGAAACCACCGCCGCTGCAACCACAGTTACCTCCCGCTGTCGGTCAATTCGCAGATGTCCCAGAGGCACGCCGGTAGGCGGCGACGGTCAGTTCGGCGCACCGGCGCCAGGTGAACGAGCCGGCGTGCGTACGCCGGGTGGCCAGTGCCGACAGCGGCAGCGGCTCGCTGATCGCGGTGGTGATCGCGGCGGCCATGGCTTCGCTGTCGCCGAACGGAACCAGTGTCGCGTGCCCGGCGCTGACCTCGCGCAGCGCCGGCAGGTCGGAGCACACCACCGGGACGTCGCAGGCCAGCGCCTCCAGCACGGGCAGCCCGAACCCCTCGTCCCGGGACGGCAGGATCAGCGCGGACGCGCCGGCGACCACGCTGCGCAGGTCCACATCGGACAGATAACCGAGGGCGCGGACCCGGTCCCGGCCCGGGGCGTGGCCCGGCCCGACGAGCACCAGCGGCGGCAGGTCCGGGGCGGACTCGTGCGCCTTGAGCAGCCAGTCGAGTGCCTTGCGCGGACCGGCCGAACCGACGAACAGCAGGTACTCCCGGGGCAGGCCGATCCGCTTGGCCAGCGCCTCGCTCGGCGGCCGGGCGGTGAACCAGGCCGGGTCGACGCCCAGCGGGGTCACGGTGATCTTCTCCGCCGGGATCTCCAGCCGTTCCTCGATGGTCCGGGCGACGGCGGCGGTGGGGGTGCACACCACCGAGGCGCGCCGGGCCGAGATCCGGACCAGGTCCGGCAGCCGCGCGTCGCTGGGCGCCAGATCGTCCGGGGAGTCGAGGAAGGCGAGGTCGTGGATGGTGACCACGCCGGCCGCCCGGGCCGCGGCCGGCAGCACGAAGTTGGTGCCGTGCACCACATCGGCGAACCCGGCGAACAGCTCCACCGGAGGAAACGGGCCATGCAGCCAACTCCAGCGCAGCAACCGGGCCGGCACCGGCATGCCGCGGGCCTGCGAACCGTGCGGCAGCACGGTGCGCAGCCGCCGCCAGCCACGCAGCGTGAACGCCACCGCCCGCATCTCCACATCGTCCAGCGAGGCCAGTTCCTCGGTCAGCGCCGCGGTGTAGCGGCCGATCCCGGTGCGGGCGCCGAGCAGCGGCGTGCCGTCCAGCAGCACGCGCAACGGTCGGCGGGCGAAGCGGCGCGGCCTAGCCATCCGGCTCACTCCGCTGACCCCACCGCTGCCGGGTCACCCGCCGGACCCGGCCCACCGCCCGCCGGGCCAACTCGGTGGGGCCGCCGAGGTCGAGATACTCCCGGACCAGCGCCGCGTCCCGGCGCAACACCGCCCGGGGGCGCAGCGGGCGGTTGCGCACCAACGGTTCCGAACCCGGCAGCCGGTCCGGCGCGGGCACCGGGTTGCGGCAGAAGGCGGTCAGCGGGGCGAGCACCGTGTCCCAGGTGAACCGCTCGCGGACCACGGCGATCCGGTCCCGGGCCGCCCGGGCGAACTCCTCGTCGTAGAGCGCGGTGCGCAGCGCCTCGGCCAGCGCGTCCGGGTCCTCGGCCGGGACGACGACGCCCAGCCCTTCGGCGCGCACCAACTCGGCGAACGAGTCGCCGTCCGTGGTGACGATCGGCAGCCCGGTCCAGAGGTAGTCGAGCACCCGGGTGCGAAAGGCGAAGGTGGTCTCCACGTGCTCGAAGTGCGTCGTCACCCCGCAGTCCGCGTCGAGCAGCCAGTTCTGCCGCTCGGTGTAGGGCACCCAGGTCTCGTTGAAGAACACGTGCCGTCCGGTGAGCCCGAGCCGCTCACCGAGCGCCCGGGTCTGCACCCCGATGTCCATGTCCGGCACCTCGGGGTTGGGATGCCGCATCCCGAGGAACACCAGCCGGACGTCGTCGTGCCGCCGGGAAAGCCGGTCGATCGCGTGCAGCAGGGTGAGCGGGTCGAACCAGCTGTAGACGCCGCCGGCCCACAGCACGACCTTGTCGCCGGGGCCGATGCCCGGGATCCCGCCCCGGATCGGGGAGGTGGTGCGGTGCGGGGGTTTGCCGGGAAGTCCGAACGGCGCCACCGCGAGCAGCTTGCGCACGGTCGGATCGGTGTCGTACACGGCGGGGGTGATCCGGCCGAGCGCGGCGAGGTGGCCGAGCCAGAAATGCCGCTGCCGCTCGGAGGCGCAGAGGAAGAAGTCGCCGCGCAGCAACTGGTTGTTGAGCACCTTGGTCACGCCGAGCAGGTCGAGCTCGCGCTGCTCGTCGGTGACCGAGTCGCTGAGATCGCGGCCCTGCTCCAGTAGCTCCAGGTGCATCGGGTCGTACATGTCGCAGACCACGATCTTGGTCGAGGCCCGCTTCTTCAGCGCGGGGGCCAGTTCCAGGGTGTGGCCCTGCAGCACGACCACGTCGGCCCAGTCGACGTGCCCGCCGATCTCGGAGCGCGCCGCCCGCGCGACGGCGAACGGCGCCTCCGGCGGCACGCAGTGCGGGTTCACCGTCACCAGGCGGACCTCGTGCTCGGCGGAGAGCACGTCGGCCATGTTCCAGGCCCGGATCGCCGGGCCCGCCATCCGCTCGGCGATGGCGTCCCCGGTGAGCACCAGGATCCGCCGCCGCGCGCCGAACACGTCCTCCAGGCCGAACACGTCCACCAGCACGTCGTGTGCGGCCAGGTAGCGCGGCAGCGGGTAGGCCGGCTCCATCGCCTTGCGCATCAACGGGATCAGGTCGGCGTCGGAGCGGACCCGGGCGGCCTGCTCGGTTTTGCGGGACGCGGCCAGCGCCGGCAGCATCTCGACGAACTGGTCGATGGCGAGCACACCGGCGAGCGTGGTGCGGGGTACCGGCACGGTCGGCGACTCGGCCGCCGGGTCGGCCGGGCGGTTGACGATCTCGAGCTGGGTGGGGTCCAGCTCACCGCGCGCGGTCGCCCGGCGCACGGCCAGGGCCAGCGCCGCCGGCAGCACCGCGGCCAGGGTCCGGTCGGAGAAGTTCTTGTACAGCGTGGCCAGGGCGTTGCGCTCGAGCAGGTACAGCTCCCGGGCGGAGTCCGGTGAGTCCACTGTGGACATCGAGGCGTGGTGCCGGTGGTAGGCCAGCGAGCGTGGCTCGTAGCGGACCCGCCAGCCACGCAGGTTGAGCCGCCAGCCGAGGTCGACATCCTCGTAGAACATGAAGAACCGCTCGTCGAAGCCGCCGAGTTCGGCGAACACCCCGGCCCGGACGAACATCGCCGACCCGGTGCCGAACAGCACGTCCCTCGGGGCGTCGTGGCCGGGGCCGGCCGGCTGCCCGGCATGCCGCTTGTAGCCCATGCCGAACCAGGTCAGCCCGCCGTCGACGAAGTCGATGGTGCCGCCGTCCCAGTCCAGCACCTTGCTGGCCACCGCGGCCACGGTCGGCTCGTCGCGCAGCACCGCGACCGCCGCGGCGGCCCAGTCCGGGTGGGGACGGGCGTCGTTGTTGAGGAAGGCGAGCACGCTGCCCGTCGCGTGCCTGGCTCCCAGGTTGCAGCCCCCGGCGAAGCCGAGGTTCGCCGGCGCCTCGACCAGTTCGACCCCGGGCAACCCACGCAACCGCTCCGCGCTGCCGTCCCCCGAGGCGTTGTCCACGCAGATGATCTGCAGCGCGTCGGCCGGGTAGTCCAGGTCGTCGCGCAGCGCGCGCAGGCAGGTCGCGGTGTCCTCGGCGCCGCGGTAGTTCACCACGATCACCGAGACGGTGGGCGGCTGCGCGGGGTCCGGCACACGCACTCCTCGGTACTCGGTTGTGCATAGCCTGCCTCATGGCCGCCCGGGCTGTGACGCCAACCGGACTTTCACCGGGCGAAGGTGTGCCAGATCTCGTTCCTGGGCACCGTCGCCCGCCGGCCGATCCGGCCGCGGTCCCGAAGCGCCCGGGGCAGCCGGACGGCAACCGCGCCGAGCACGCGCAGCCGCAGCCCCACCCGGAAGTTCGCCGCGGCCGGCACCGGCCGGCGGGCCAGCCGGCGCACCGGCAGCAGCAGGGTGATGGCGGCGAACCGGGCCAGTTCGCGGCCGGCCACCGCGGCCGGCGCGCACCGCAGCAACATGAGCAGGCGGTTGCGCTCGTTCCACAGGTGAAAGCTCGGCGAGCCGGGCCGGGTGCTCGCGCCGAGCACGTGCGCCGCCCGGGCCGCCGGCTCCGGGCGCACGGTCCAGCCGGCCAGCCGCAGCCGCCAGGCGGTGTCGGTGTCCTCGTAGTAGCAGAAGAAGCCGGCCGGGACGCCGCCAACGGCGAGCAGGGCCTGCCGGCGCAGCAGCGCGGCCCCGCCGCAGAACCCGAACACCTCGGCCTCCTCGGAGGTGTCGGCGCCGTAGCCGAGCGCGGTGAGCCGGACCCCGAGCGCGGGCGGTCCGCCCTCGGGCGGCAGCAGGGCCGAGCCCACCGCGGCGGCCGCCGGGTCGGCGTCCAGCGCGTTCTCCAGCGCGGCCAGCCAGCCGGGTTCGGGCGCGGCGTCGTCGTTGAGCCAGGCGACGAACTCGGTGTGCACGTCCGGCAGCGCGGCCGCGAGCCCGCCCGCGTAGCCGAGGTTGGCCGGCATCCGCAGCACGTCCGGCCGGCTGGGGTGTCCGGCGAGCAGTTCGGCGGTGCCGTCGGCGGAGGCGTTGTCCACAACGACCGTCCGCAGTGGACGGCTCTGCCCGGCCAGCGCGTCCAGGCACCGCCCGACGTGCGCCCGGCCGCGCCAGGTCACCACGAGGACGGTGGTCCGGACAGTCACGGGATGCGACCGTACCCTGGCCCGGTGCCGGAGCTCGTCGTGCTCGCCGAGCAGTTGCTCGCGCCGGTCCCGGGCGGAACCGGGCGCTACACCGCTGAACTGCTGGCCGCGCTGGCGGCGACCGCGCCGGCGGGCTGGCGGGTGGCCGGCGTCACCGCGTGGCATTCCGACGTCGCCCGCGCCGCGGTTGCCGGGGTGGCCGGACCGCGCCGGCTTCCGTTGCCGCGCCGGGGTCTGGCGGCCGCCTGGGAGCGCGGCCTGCCGCTGTGGCCGGGCGGGACGAGCGTGCACGCCCCGACGCCGCTGGCTCCGCCCGGCCCGCGCCGGGGCCGTCGGCTGGTGGTCACGGTGCACGACGCGGTGCCGTTCACCCATCCCGAGACGCTGACCGCGCGCGGTGCGTCCTGGCACCGCACGATGATCGCCCGCGCCACCCGGTGCGCCGACGCGGTCGTGGTGCCGACCGCCGCCGTCGCCGCCGAACTGCGCCGGCACGCGCCCGGTCCGGCGCCGGTACACGTGGTGCCGCACGGCGTGCCGGCGGCGCTGCTGGCCGAACCCGACCCGGCGCAGGCGGCCCGGGTGGCCGAGCGGCTGGCGCTGCCGGAGCGCTACGTCCTGGCCGTCGGCACCATCGAGCCGCGCAAGGGGCTGGACGTGCTGGTCGAGGCGATGGCCGGGGCCGGGGCGCCGGACCTGCCGGTGGTGGTGGCCGGCCCACCCGGGTGGGGCGGCGTGAACCTGGTCGCGATCGCCGAGCGGCACGGGCTGCCCCGGGAGCGGCTGCGGCTGCTGGGCCGGATCACCGACGCCGAACTCGCGGTGGTGCTGCGCCGGGCCGGCGTGCTGGCCGTGCCCAGCCGGGCCGAGGGCTTCGGCCTGCCGGTGCTCGAGGCGATGGCGGTCGGCGTGCCGGTCGTGCACTCCGACGCGCCGGCCCTCGTCGAAGTGGCTGGTGACACGACGGTGGTAACTCCCTACGGGGATGCCGCCGCCATGACGGTTGCGCTTCGTCACAGCGTTGACGGCGACACCGCCCAGCTGATCACTCGCGCCCGGCGGCGAGCGGCGGAATTTACCTGGTCGAGGGCGGCGGAAGCGGTCTGGCGGGTGCACACCGGCGTTACGTCCTGAACGATGTGTTCTATCCGGCAGTGTGCACCCCTTTGGTCGACGTAGTCTCAATGCGTGACCGCCGAACCACGGGTGCTGATCGACGCCACCGCCGTACCCGCGGAACGCGGCGGCGTCGGTCGCTACGTCGACGCCCTGGTCGCCGCGCTGGACGCCGACGGCGCCCCGGTCTCCGTGGTCTGCCAGCCGCGGGATGCCGAGCTGTACAGCCGGCTCGCCCCCGGGTCCCGGGTGGTGCCGACGGTGGAGTCCATCGCCACCCGGACCGCGCGCCTGACCTGGGAGCAGACCACGCTGCCCCGGCTGGTCCGCCGGCTCGGCGTGGACGTGCTGCACTCGCCGCACTACACCACCGCGCTGGCCAACCCGGCCGCCTCGGTGGTGACGCTGCACGACGCCACGTTCTTCACCGACCCGGTCCTGCACCACTCGATCAAGGCCAGGTTCTTCCGGGTGTGGACCCGCACCGCGCTGGCCCGCGCCTCGCTGTGCGTGACGCCCAGCGAGGCGACCGCCGCCGAACTGGTCCGGGTCGCCCGGGCCGACCCGCGGCGGTTACAGGTCATCCCGCACGGCGTGGACAGCGAGAAGTTCCACCCGCCCGCACCGGAGGAGATCCGGGCGGTCCGCGCCGTGACCGGGCTCGGCGACATCCCGTACGTGGCCTTCCTCGGCGCCCTGGAGCCACGCAAGAACGTGCCCGCGCTGATCCGCGGGTTCGCCGCGGCCACCCGCGCCCGGTCCGAGCCGGTCGCCCTGGTGCTGGCCGGGCAACCGGGCTGGGACCACCAGGTGGAGCGCGCGCTGGACGACGTGCCGCACCGGATCCGGGTCATCCGGGCCGGCTACCTCCCGTTCGACCTGCTGGCCGGGTTCCTCGGCGGGGCCGAGGTGGTCGCCTATCCCAGCCTGGGCGAAGGGTTCGGCTTCCCGGTGCTGGAGGCGATGGCCTGCGGCGCCTGCGTGCTGACCACCCGGCAGCTCGCCCTGCCGGAGATCGGCGGGGACGCGGTGGCCTACTGCGGGGTGGGCGCCGGAGACATCGCCGCCGGACTCGCCGAGCTGCTCGGCGATCCGGCCCGGCGGACCGGGCTGGCCGACGCGGCGCAGCGCCGGGCCAAGGATTTCCCGTGGTCGGCCAGCGCCGACGCGCACCGCGCCGGCTACTCCCGAGCCCACTGGATACACCGCCGGGGTCGCTAGGGAGAATGCCTAACCGTGACGGACCCCAAGTACGGTGACGAGCTGGCGGTGGTCACCGTCACCTACTCACCCGGTGAGACGCTCGACCGGTTCCTGGACACCCTGGGCAAGGCGACCGAGCGCGATGTGCGGGTGATCCTGGCCGACAACGGTTCCACCGACGGGGCACCGGAGCGGGCCGCCGCCGAACGGGACAACGTGATTCTGGTGCGTACCGGGGGAAACCTCGGCTACGGCGGCGCCGCCAACCGCGGGGTCGCCGAACTGGGTCCCGAGTACGGCTGGGTGGTGGTGGCCAACCCCGACCTGGAATGGGACGACGGCGCGCTGGACACGCTGCTGGACGCGGCCGGGCGCTGGCCGACCGGCGGCGCGTTCGGTCCCCTGATCAAGAACCCGGACGGCACCACCTACCCGTCCGCGCGGCTGCTTCCCTCGCTGGGTAAGGGAATCGGGCACGCGGCGCTGGGCCGGATCTGGCCGGGCAACCCGTGGACCACCGCCTACAAGCAGTCCGACACCGAGGTCGCCGAGCGGCCCGCCGGCTGGCTG
The DNA here is from genome assembly GCF_035712165.1 of Actinophytocola sp. GTDB lineage: Bacteria > Actinomycetota > Actinomycetes > Mycobacteriales > Pseudonocardiaceae > DASYTH01. The sequence continues at coordinate 16,325 of NZ_DASTBH010000285.1, forward strand.
TCCGGCTCCTGCCTGCTTCTGCGCCGGGCGGCGTACGAGGCCGTCGAGGGCTTCGATCCGCGCTACTTCATGTACTTCGAGGACGTCGACCTCGGCGACCGGCTGGACCGCGCCGGGTGGCGCAACATCTACGTCCCCGCCGCCCAGGTCACCCACATCCAGGGCCACTCGACGGCCAAGTCGTCCGACCGCATGCTGCGTGCCCACCACGACAGCGCCTACCGCTACATCGCCGACCGGCACACCGGCTGGCGCTGGGCGCCGATCCGCGCCGCCGTCCGGGCCGGGCTCGCCCTGCGGCTCAAGCTCGAAACCCGCTGAGCAGTGGCATCAATGCGCGCGCGATCGGATCTGCGGGGCAGGCCAGCGCCAACGGGCCGGCGCTTGGCGGGTTGACGGCTGGGGCGCGCGCTAGCCGTCGAGGCGCTGGGACAGGCTGGAACGCCGGGCCGGCGGCTGCTTGACGGTGGGGATCAGACCCTCGACGCGCTCCGGTTCCGGGTCGGGCGCCACCGGCGGGGCCCAGCTCAACGCCGCCGCCGCCGGGCGGGCCGGCTCGGACGGCCGCCGCGGCGGCGGGCTGGCCAGCGACTGGGTGGCCGCCTCCTGCGCGATGGCCGGCAGTTCCTCCTCCGGCCGGACCGCGGGGATCGACAGCGTGGACTCCGGATCACCCCGGTCGATCGCCGACACCACGGTGCGCGGAATCTGCAGGGTGCTCGCGGCGTCCATCGGCGAGGTGGCGCTCTCAGGCGTCACCACGTACGCGCCGCGCGCGCGGGCCCGGGCCAACGCGGCATCCGCCCGCTCACGGGGGTCCATGTATGACCTCCTGCCTCGACCGAGCGACCTGCGCTGCCAGAGTATTCCTATCCCACGGCCGCCGTCAGGAAAAGGCGGGAAACCGCGGGATCAGACCAGCCCATCGTGGCCGCGCTCGCGCAGGATCTCCGTGAGTTTCTTGATGTCCTGGGCCCGGTCCCGCCGGCAGACCAGCACCGCGTCCGCCGTGTCGACCACGATCAGGTCGGTCACGCCCAGCGTCGCGACGAGCCGGTCGGACGGCACCACGATCACGCCCTCGCAGTCCACCGCGAGCACCTCGGCGCCGGTCCCACCGCGCACGTCCACCACCCGGGAGCCGGACTCGTCCCGGCCGAGCAGCTCACCGAGCGTCTCGAAGTCGCCGATGTCGCTCCAGCCGAAGTCGCCCGGCACCGTGCCGACCCTGCCGTCCTCGGCGGCCGGTTCCATCACCGCGTACTCCACGGCCACCTTGGGAATCTCCGGCCAGATCTCGGCGAGCACGTCGCTCTGCCGGTCGGTGTCCCAGGCCTGCGCGATCAGCCGGATCGGCTCGTAGACGTCCGGGCGCCGGGCGGCCAACTCGGCGAGGAACACCTCGGTGCGCCACAGGAACATGCTGGCGTTCCACAGGTAGCGCCCGGACTTGAGGTACTCGGCGGCCACGTCGGCGCTGGGCTTCTCCTTGAACTCCAACACGTTCTGGATCGCCGAGGCGCGCGGCGGCTCGCTGCAGCGCAGGTAGCCGTACCCGGTTTCCGGGCGGGTCGGGGTGATCCCGATGGTCATCAGCGCACCGTCCCGGGCGCCGGCCACCGCCCGCCAGACCACGTCGGCGAAGGCGGCCGGGTCGGCGATCAGGTGGTCGGCGGCGAAGGAGGCCATCACCGCGCCCGGGCTGCGCTTGTCGATCACGGCGGCGGCCAGGGCGATCGCGGCGCACGAGTCGCGCGCCAGCGGCTCGACGAGGATGTTGCGGTCCGGCAGGTCGGGCAGCTGCCGGGCGACCGAGGCCGCGTGCGCGGTGCCGGTCACCACCAGCAGCCGCTCCGGCGTGCAGAGCGGCGCCAGCCGGTCGTAGGTCGCCTGCAGCAACGACCGGTCGGTTCCGGTCAGCGGGTGCAGGAACTTGGGGTTGCCCGCGCGCGACACCGGCCACAACCGGGTGCCGCTACCGCCTGCCGGCACGACTACGTGCAGTTCCGTCGAGGTCACCCGGCTCACTGTAGCCAACCGGCGGGTAGCGTCAGGCGCCGTGGCCGAGAGTTCCGAGCGCACCTGGACCCCCGGTTTCGTCCTCGACATCCCCGGGCTGCTCGCCCCGTTGCGCCGTGGCGCCGGCGATCCGACGCTGCGCTGGGACCCCTCCGGCGTCGTCTGGCTGGTGACCAACACCACCAGCGGGGTCGGCACCCTGGCGCTGCGCCGCCCGACCCGCGAGGTGGTCGCGAACGCCTGGGGCCCGGGCGCCGCCGAACTGCTGGACGGCGTCCCGGCGCTGCTCGGCGCCGCCGACGACGACACCGACTTCGAGGCGCACCACCCGCTCATCGCCGAGACCCGCCGCCGCCATCCCGGCCTGCGCCTGGGCGCGGTCGGCCGGGTGTGGGACGTGCTGTTCGCCGCCGTGCTGGAGCAGAAGGTGACCGGCCACGAGGCCCGCCGGTCCTGGCGCGAGTTGTGCCGCCAGTTCGGCACCCCGGCCCCCGGCCCGGCCCCGGCGGGAATGTTCGCCCCGCCCACCCCCGCGGCCACCCTGCGCATCTCGGACTGGCAGTGGCATCGGGCCGGCCTGGACGGCGCCCGCCGCCGCACCGTGATCGCCGCCGCCCAGGTGGCGCACCGCCTGGAAGGCGCGGTCGCCCTCCGCGGCGAAGCGGGCCGCGCGTTGCTCCGCAAGGTCCCCGGCATCGGGGTGTGGACCGCCGCCGAGGTCGCCCAACGCGCCTGGGGCGACGCCGACGCCGTCAGCGTCGGCGACTTCCACATCCCCTCGATCGTCGGCTATGCCCTGCTGGGCCACAAAGTCGACGACGACGGCATGCTCGAGGTGCTCGCCCCCTACGCCCCGCACCGCCACCGCGCGGTCCGCTACATCGAGGCCAGCGGCTTCCGCAAACCCCGCTTCGGTCCCCGCTTCGCACCGCGCGACTACCGGGCCCTGTAACGGTTCGGCGCTAAGGCCGCGCCGCGGCCAGCATCGCGGGCAGTCCGCTGGCGCCGGTGGGGTCGGGTGGTAGCGCGGTTACCGGCCACCACTGCAGGTCCAGCGACTCGGCGCTGCGCACCGGTTGCGCCCCAACGGGTGCCCGGACCCGGAAGCGCACGTCGAAATGCCGGGTGGGCACCCCGAGCGAGCAGGTGATCGGGTGCACGTCCAGGTGCACCGGGCCGGACTCGAGCCGCAGGCCGGGAATGCCGGACTCCTCGACCGCCTCGCGCAGCGCGGCGCCGGCCAGCGTGGCGTCCAGGGGTTCGCAGTGGCCGCCCAGTTGCAGCCAGGCGCCCACCCGGGGGTGCAGGGTGAGCAGCACGTGCTCCCCGGCGGCGTCCAGCACGATCGCCGACGCCGTGATGTGACCGGCGGCGCAGGATCGTTGGCACGCATCGGGTCTGGCCGCCAGGAAGCCGAGAAACGCCTGGCGGAGCGACTCCTGGCCGGGCTCGGCGGGGCGCCAGGCCGAGAGCACCGCGACGGTGTCGGCGTGCAGCGTCACCGGACCACCAGCCGGTCGTCCGGGCCGTTCGGCGGACGGGGGGTGAGCGGGCCGTCGGCGGGATGACCGATCGCGACCGCGCCGAGCGGCTCCCAGTCCTCCGGCAGGTTCAGGATCTCGCGCACCACCGGCGGGCAGAAGATCGTGGAGGACACCCAGCACGAACCGAGGCCCTCGGCGGCCAGCGCGACCAGCAGGCCCTGCACGGCGGCGCCCGCGGCGACGGTGAACATGACCCGTTCGGCCCCGGTCCGCCGAGGGTCCGGGTAGTCGTGGGCGCCGTCCATCACCAGGAACGGCACCACGATCTCGGTCGCGCCATAGAGCAGGTCGCCGCGGGCCACCCGGCGCTCGATCCGGTCGTCGGACATGCCGTCGCCGCGCAGGTCGGCCCGCCACGCCGAACGCATCGCGTCCAGCAGCCGGGTCCGCCGCGCCCGGTCGGCCAGGTGCACGAACCGCACCGGGCGGGTGTGGTGCGGGGCGGGCGCGGTCAGCGCGGTGGCCACCGCCCGGCGCAGCGCGGACTCGTCCACCGGGGTGTCGTCGAAGGCGCGGACCGACCGGCGCAGCAGCACGGCCTCCCGCCGGCCCTGGTCGACCGCGAGGTCGGTGCCCAGCCGGAACAGGTCGTCGGCGGCCGGGCGCACCAGGTCCCGGGCGCCGCCGGGGGAGCCGTCCAGCCGCAGGCCGCGCAGTACCGCCACCGGCACCCCGCCGAGCTTGCCCTTCACCAGGTCGGCCGCCGCGGCGATCTCGTCGGCGACCGCCATCTCGGTGACTTCCAGTTCGTTGCCGTGCTGGTCGACCTGCCCGGCGTAGCGGTGCAGCACCCGCAGCCCGGACGCGCCGATCGCCACGTCGGTCTGACCCACCCGCCAGGCCCGGCCCATGGTGTCGGTGATCACCACGGCCACCTCGACGCCGAGCCGTTCCCGCAACCCGTTGCGCAGCGCCAGCGCCGAGCCGTCCGGATCGGCGGGCAGCAGCGCCAGCTCACCACCGGACACGTTGGACGCGTCGACACCGGAGGCGGCCTGCACCAGGCCGAGCCGGTTCTCGGTGATGAGGGTGCGGCCGCGCTGGGCGAGCACCCGCACCGACTCCTCGAGCACCAGCTTGCGCCGGGCGGCGTCGCGCGCCACCGGGTCGGACGGCACGCCGATCAGGTTGCCCTCGATCTTGGAAACCACCTTGCTGGTCACGACGACCACGTCGCCGGAGCGCAGCCAGCGGGCGGCCCGCGCGATCGCGCCGGTCAGGTCGTCGCCCGGCCGGAACTCCGGCAGCCCCTCGACCGGCAGGATCTCCAGCTTTCCCGGCGCCTCGTGCCCCGTCACGGTTTCACTCCAGCCAGATCGAACGCGGCGCGGACCATCTCGGCGGTCGCGTCCACAGTGGACATCAGCAGCGGCACGGCGCGCACCTCGACGCCTGGCACGGTCGCGGTGTCGGTGGCGTGCACCAGCCAGCCGTCCAGCACGCCGCCCGCCGAACGGGCGCCGTAGTGCCGGCCAACGGCCTGCGCGGTGGTCTCGACGCCGATCGCGGTCAGGCAGGCGTCGGCCATCCCGCGAACCGGCCGGTCCTGCACGATCGGCGAGATGCCCACCACCGGTGCGTCGGTCTTGGCCAGCGCCGGGCGCAGTCCCGGGACGGCGAGCACCGTGCCGACGCTGACCACGGGGTTGGACGGGGCGAGCAGCACCACGTCGGCGGCGGTGATCGCGTCGACCACCCCGGGTGCCGGGGCGGCCTGCTCGGCGCCGACCGGGACGATCGAGTGCGCCGGCAGTTCGGCCTTGTGCCGCACCCACCATTCCTGGAAGTGGATCGCGGTGCGCTCACCGGTGTCCGGGTAGTCCACCAGCACGTGGGTCTCCACCCGGTCGTCGGTCATGGGCAGCAGCCGCACCCCGGGACGCCAGCGGTCGCACAGCGCCTCGGTCACCGCGGAGAGCGGGTAGCCGGCCCGCAGCATCCGGGTGCGGATCAGGTGCGTCGCGAGATCCTTGTCACCCAGCCCGAACCAGTCCGGGTCGGCGCCGTAGGCCGCGAGTTCCTCCTTGACCGTCCAGGACTCGCCGGTGCGGCCCCAGCCGCGGACCGGGTCGATCCCGCCGCCCAGGGTGTACATGCAGGTGTCGAGATCCGGGCAGATCCGCAGTCCGTGCAGCCAGACGTCGTCCCCGGTGTTGACGATCGCGGTGATCTCGTGCGCCGGGTCCGGCCCCAGCGCCGCCTTGACTCCGAGCAGGAACCGGGCTCCGCCAACCCCGCCGACGACGACTACGACCCGCATGGCCGCGATACTGCCACGGTGCGCCGGCCGCCCGCCGTCGGAGCCCGGGCGCTACCGCTGCCAGAAGAAGAAGATCTCCCGCCCGACGGAGGCCAGGAAGCCGGTGCCGCCGAGCGTGGTGAACACCAGGTCGGCAATCTTGAAGAACCCGCGCGCCACGTCCGGGATGCCGATCAGCACGGCGAACAGGACCAGCGGCGCCCACGGGCGGGCCTTGGCGCCGATCCGCTGCGCCTGCGGGGACAGGTACGGCTCGATGGCGCCCCAGCCGTCCAGGCCCGGGATCGGCAGGATGTTCAGCACGAACGCGAAGATCTGCAGCAGGGCCAGGAAGGACAGCGCGGAGGCCAGACCGAGGCTGGGATCGAACAGCTCCACCGAGATGATCAGTAGCGTGCCCAGCGCGAGGTTGGACAGCGGGCCGGCCAGCGAGACCATCGTCTCCACCGCCCGCGAGCGCAGCGCGTGGTGGTTGATCCACACCGCGCCACCGGGCAGCGGGATGCCGCCGATGGCCAGCAGCACCAGCGGAATCACCAGGCTCAACACCGGATCGGTGTACCGGCGCGGGTCCAGCGTCAGGTAGCCCTTGAAGTACACCTCCCGGTCGCCGCCGCGGTAGGCGACGATCGCGTGGCCGAACTCGTGCAGGCACAGGGAAACTCCCCAGCCGCCGAGGACCAGCAGCACGGTTCCGGTGGTGACGGTGACCCCGCCCAGTTCGTCCCCGACGGCGGCGAGCACGCCCCCCAGGACGGTGACGGCGAGGATGCCGAGGAACACGGGGGACGGCCGCACCATTGATCGCTGCACGGTTCCAGTGTGGCAAATGCCCGATCGGGCATTCGCGCACCTCGGCGACCGGCCGTGGGTGTGTGGGTCCGCTATACCCCATCACCCACATAGGTACCGGACTTGACTCGCCGAGATCACACGGGTGTAATCACATCGATGTCATTCGTCGTCGAGGGTCGGCGAGTGGTGTCCGCCGGGCCGGGGAGTGCGGAAGGCGAGGAGGCGGACCGTGGTGAATGTAACCATTGGCATACCCACCGACGGGAGTCGCGTCGTGGAGTGGGGGGAGCACGCTCTGGAGGAGCTGAGCGTCTTCGCCGAACTCTTCGACGAGACCGAGGAGCAGGAGTGGCAGGAACGCGCCCTGTGCGCGCAGACCGACCCCGAGGCGTTCTTCCCTGAGAAGGGCGGCTCCACGCGGGAGGCCAAGCGAATCTGCCAGGGCTGCGAGGTACGCGACGAGTGCCTCGAGTACGCCCTGGCGCACGACGAGCGGTTCGGCATCTGGGGCGGGATGTCCGAACGCGAGCGTCGCCGGCTGAAGAAGCGCGCCGGCTGAGCCAACCCGGGTCCCCGCCGAGGCCCGGGCCACTGGCAGGCTCTCCCAGTGCCAGTGCCCCGCTACGGCTCGCGCACCACGACCCCGGCGCTGCGGACCGCGCCCGTGCTCGCGGTGCTGGTGTGCCATGACGGCGCGCCCTGGCTGCGCCTGGCCTTATCCGCGTTGCGCCGCTCGGCGCCGCGGCCGCGACACGTGCTCGCCGTCGACACCGGATCCACCGACGAGACCCCCCGGCTGCTGGCCGAGGCGGCCGAGGGTGCGGACCGGGTGCTCGACGGGGTCATCACCATGCCGCCCGACACCGGGTTCGCCGCGGCCGTGCACGCCGCCGTGGCCAACGCCATGGACCGCTGGGGGGAGCCGGGCGGCTGGATCTGGGTGCTGCACGACGACTGCGCGCCCGAGCCGGACTGCCTGGCCAACCTGCTGACCGCGGCCGACCTGGCCCCGTCGGTCGGCGTGCTCGGGCCGGTGGCGCTGGACTGGAACGACCCCCGGGTGGTGCTGGAGGCCGGGCTGTCCACCGACGCCGCCGGCCACCGGCAGACCGGACTGGGGCCGGGTGAGCTGGCCCGGGACTTCCAGCAGAGCACCGAAGCGCTCGCGGTGTCCTCGGCGGGACTGCTGGTGCGCCGGGAACTGTGGGAGCGGCTGGGCGGGTTCGACCCGGAGATCCCCGCCATGCGGGAGGACATCGACTTCGGCTGGCGGGCCAACCGGGCCGGCAGCATCGTGCTGTGCGTGCCGGCCGCCCGGCTGCGGCACGCGCGGGCGGTGTCGGCCGGCGACCGTGACCTCGACGTGCGCTCGCCCGGGCTCGGCTCGTCGGCGCGGGCCCTGGACCGGGCCTACGGCCTGCGCACCTTCCTGGTGAACTGCTCGGCCCCGGCGTTCCTGCTCGGCCTGCCCCGGCTGGCCGGGCTGTGCCTGCTGCGCGCGCTCGGGTTCGCGCTCGGCCGTCGCGGCGCGGAGTGCC
>NZ_DASTBH010000286.1:0-10960 GCF_035712165.1 Actinophytocola sp.
CTGTTCGGGGAGCTGGAGGCGGGCGCGCTGCGCCGCTACCCGCGCTCGGTCGCGCTGGAGGACCGGTTCGCCGCCCTGCTGCCCGAGGTGATGCTCGGCGTCGACGCCCAGCGGTTCGCCGAGATCGCCGCGGCGGTGTTCCGGCCCAAACCGCCGCCGACGATCTCCATCGACCACCTGCACAGCTCCAAGGTCTCGGTGCGCGAGCAAGCCGGGCTGCTGCGGGTGCGGCTGGCCACCTCGGGCCGGGCCAGCTTCGCCGAGCTGATCGCCGACTGCGCGCACACGGTGGAGGTGGTCGCCCGGTTCCTCGCCCTGCTCGACCTGTACAAGGAGTCGGTGGTGGCCTTCCAGCAGGACGACGCCCTGGGCGACCTGCACGTGCACTGGACCGGCGGCAGCGTGGCGGACGCGACCGCGGCCACCGACGCCGCCCTGGCCGGTGCGGAGGAGGAGGAGTACGGGTGATCGCACCCGAGGAAGTGGACGAGGCCGAGCCGACGGAGCTCGCCGGGGAGCAGGTCGCGGAACCGGCCGAGGCGCCGGACGCGGCGAGCGAGGACGCGGCCGAGGTCCCGATGGCCGGCGACGTTCCGGAACTGACCGAAGACGCCGAGCTGGAGGCGGCGTTGGAGTCGCTGCTGCTCGTGGTCGACTCGCCGGCGGAGGAGGACCTGCTGGCCACCGTGGTGGGCGCGCCGGTGGAGCGGGTGCGGGAGACGCTGCGGCGGATGGCCGACGCCTACACCGACCAGGGCCGCGGGATCGACCTGCGGCACGTCGGCGGCGGTTGGCGGTTCTACACCCGGGACCGGTTCGCGCCGTTCGTGGAGAAGCTGTTGCTCGACGGGCAGCGGTCCCGGTTGACCAGGGCGGCGCTGGAGACCCTGGCGGTGATCGCCTACCGGCAGCCGGTGACCCGGGCACGGGTGGCGGCGGTGCGCGGGGTGAACGTCGACGGCGTGATCCGTACGCTGCTGGCCCGCGGGCTGATCGAGGAGACCGGCACCGACCGGGACACCGGCGGGATCCTGTACCGCACGACCGAACTGTTCCTGGAGCGCATCGGGTTGTCCTCGCTGGAGGAGCTCCCGCCGATCGCGCCGCTGCTGCCCGAGGTGGATGCGATCGACGATGTCTGAGCCTGCGGAGGGAATCCGGCTGCAGAAGGTGCTCGCCAAGGCCGGGGTGGGGTCGCGCCGGGCGGCCGAGGAGCTGATCGCCGAGGGGCGGGTCAGCGTGGACGGTCAGGTGGTCACCGAGTTCGGCCGCCGCGTCGACCCCAACACCGCGGTCATCCACGTGGACGGGATCCGGGTGGTGGTCCGGGACGATCTGGTCCACCTGGCCCTGAACAAGCCGCGCGGTGTGCACACGACGATGTCCGACGAGCGCGGCCGGCCGTGCGTCGGCGACTACCTGCGCGACCGGCGGGACCGGCTGTTCCACGTCGGGCGGCTGGACGCCGACACCGAGGGGCTGCTGCTGCTGACCAACGACGGCGACCTCGCGCACCGGCTCATGCACCCGTCCTACCAGGTGCTCAAGACCTACCTGGCGGAGGTCACCGGCCGGGTGCCACGCAACCTCGGCCGGTCCCTGCGCGACGGGGTCGAGCTGGACGACGGCATGGTCACCGTGGACTCGTTCCGGGTGGTGGACAGCCTGCCCGGCCGGACCCTGGTGGAGGTGGTCCTGCACGAGGGCCGCAAACACATCGTGCGGCGGCTGCTGTCCGAGGTCGGCCATCCGGTGCAACGCCTGGTCCGCACCCGCGTCGGCGACGTGCACCTCGGCGACCAGCGCGCCGGCTCGCTGCGCGCCCTCACCCGCGCCGAGGTCGGTTCCCTCTACGGCGCCGTCGGCCTCTAGCCGCCGGCTGGAAAGCGATGTGACACTGCTTTCCCACCGGGACTACGTGCGGTTCTGGGTGGCCGATGCCGTGTCGATGGTCGGCACCTACGTGACCACGCTGGCGCTGCAGGTGCTTGCCGTGGTGACCCTGCGGTCGTCGGCGACCGGGCTGGGTGCGCTCAGTGCCGCCCGATTGCTGCCGTACCTGCTGTTCGGTCTGCTGGCCGGGGTGCTGGTGGACCGGTATCGCCGCCGGCCGGTCCTGGTCGGCACCGACTTCACCCGGGCCGCGGTGCTCGGCGTGATCCCGCTGCTGGCCTGGGTCGGCCTGCTGACCCTGCCGGTACTGATCGCGCTGGTGGCCGTCCTCGGCCTGCTGTCGCTGAGCTACGACGCGGCGCACCAGTCGTACCTGCCGAGGCTGGTGCCGGCCGGACTGCTCACCGAGGCCAACGCCCGGCTGGAGCAGACCAACGCGGTGGCGCAGACCCTGGGTCCGGTGCTCGCCGGCTGACTGGTGAAGGTGATCAGCGCCCCGCTGGCGATCCTGGTGGACGCCGTCTCCTATCTCGTGTCCGGTCTGGTGCTCACCCGGCTGCGCACGGTCGAGCCGGTGTCGCGGCCGGCGACCCGGCACCTCTGCCGGGAGCTGCGGGACGGGCTGGCCTGGGTGTACCGGCACCGGATGCTCGCGCCGCTGGCGCTCACCTCGCATGCGTGGTTCCTGTGCACCGGCATGATCGGTGTCGTCTACCCCTACTTCGTGCTGGGCGAGCTGGGTTTCGACGCGTTCGCCCTCGGTGTGACGTTCGCGCTGGCCGGAGTCGGCGGACTCGCCGGCGCCTCGCTGTCCGGCTGGGTGGTCCGCCGGTTCGGGTCCGGGCCGGCCATGGTCGCCGGTCGCCTGCTGACCCCCGTCGCCTTCGTGCTCGTCCCGTTCGCCGGGGCCGGCCCCACCGGCCTCGTCCTGCTCGGCGCCGCCCAACTGCTGTTCGGCCTGTCCATCGGCCTGGACGGGCCCGCCGAGATGGGGTTCCGCCAGGCGGTGACCCCGGATCGCTTGCAGGGCAGGATGAACGCCACCATGCGCTCGATGAACCGAGGCATGATCGTCATCGGCGCCCCGCTCGGCGGGGCCCTCGCCGACACCCGTCCCACCCTCTGGCTCGCCACCGCCGGCCTGCTCGCCCAGGCGGTCGCCCTGACCGCCGCCCCGCTGCGCGGCGCCCGGCTGCCGGCTTGACCTCGAGTGGTCTCGAGGTCCTACCGTGGAGTCGTGCCTGAGCTGAGCCGCCGTCGCCGACTGCTGGTGCTCGCGATCTGTTGCGCGAGCATCGTCGTCGTGGCGATGGACATCTCCATCGTCAACGTTGCGTTGCCGGCGCTGCGCCGGGAGCTGAACGCGCCGGTCTCAAGTCTGCAGTGGACAGTGGACGCATACACGTTGGTGCTGGCCAGTTTCCTGGTGATGGCCGGGTCCGCGGCCGACCGGTTCGGGCGGCGGCGGGTGTTCCAGATCGGGCTGGCCACCTTCGGGCTCGGGTCGTTGCTGTGCGGTCTGGCGCCCGGTGTCGAGTGGCTGGTCGCCGCGCGGGGACTGCAGGCGGTGGGCGGGACGATGCTCAACCCGGTGGCAATGGCGATCATCGTCACCGCGTTCACCGATCGGGCGGAGCGGGCCAGGGCGATCGGGGTGTTCGCCGGAATGTCCGGGTTCGCGTTGGGGCTGGGGCCGATTCTCGGCGGCGCGCTGGTGGACGGGTTCGGCTGGCGGTCCATCTTCTGGGTCAACGTGCCGATCGTGATCGCCGCGTTCGTGGCCGCCATGCTGTTCGTGCCGGAGTCCCGGGCGCCCCGGCCGCGACGGTTCGACCCGGTGGGGCAGATTCTGGTGATCCTGGTGCTGGGCAGCGTGGTCTACGCGATCATCGAGTCCGCCCGGCTGGGCTGGACGTCGCCGGTCACCGTCGCGCTGCTCGCCGTGGCCGGGCTTGGCGTGGTGGGGATCCTCGCCTACGAGCCGCGCCGGGCGGACCCGCTGCTGGAGCTGCGGTTGTTCCGCAGCGTGCCGTTCAGTTCGGCGATCGTGACAGCGTTGTTCGCCATGTGCGGGTTCGGCGCGTTCCTGTTCGTGACCACGCTGTACCTGCAGGAGGTCCGCGGGCTGCCGGCCCGGACCGCCGGGCTGTGCCTGGTCCCGGTCGGGCTGATGATCGTGCTGCTGTCGCCGCTGACCGGGCGGCTGGTGGGCCGGCGCGGTCCGCGGCTGCCGCTGGTCGTCTCCGGCGTCGCGCTCGCGCTGGGTGGCGCGGCATCGGTGTGGCTGGAGCCGACCACCCCGCTGCTCGCCGTGCTCGCGGTCTTCCTGCTGTTCGGCATCGCCTCGGGCACCGTCAACCCGCCGATCACCAACACCGCGGTATCCGGGATGCCCGGCTCGATGGCCGGCCTGGCCACGTCGGTCGCCTCCGCCGGCCGGCAGACCGGCATCGCCCTCGGCGTCGCGATCGCCGGCGCCATCGTGGGCCCGGCGCTCGCCGAGGGTGGACCGGCCTTCACCGCCGCCGCCGACGGCATGTGGTGGCTGATCGTCGCGCTCGGCGCCGGCATCGTGGGCCTGGGCCTGCTCAGCACCTCCGCCCGGGCCGCCCGCACCGCCGCCCGGGCCGCCGCCCTGTTCGACGAGGTGGACCGCGGCCCCACGCCCGGTCAGCGCCGCACGCCGAACGATCCGGCACCGAACCTGGTTCGGTAGCCCGGACGGGTTGTCCACATGGGTCCGATGGTGTTCCCGCGCCGACATTCCCGACCGGACCAGGGGAAGCTCAAAGGTTGGTAAGCAAAACCGCTTCCCCAAAAGGAGTTCATCATGGAGTTCAGACGAAGAGGGCTGGCCGTAGCGCTTTCACTCGTCTCGATCGCGGTTCTCGGGCCGGTGACCGCGGCCGCGGATCCCCCGCCACCACCTCCGCCCCCACCACCCCCGACGGCGAACGCGCCCACCGCCACCGGAACGGTCGGCTACGCGAACGCGATGGTCGCCGGAAACACGATCTCCATCGCGCGGCTCGCGGCCTGCGACACCGAGGGCGCGCAAACCGGGTTCACCCGCGGCGCGACGCGCAACCAGGTCAGCATCGGCTGGGGCTGGAGCCAGTGCGGAATGGACGACGAGGGCAATGCCACCGTTTCGGTGGTCGGCTCGCTCTACGTACTTCCCGTGGTACAGCCACTCGGCGGTCCGGCGATCTGGATCGGGCGCTACGCCGTGTACTGCGAGGCCAGCCAGTCGCACACCTGGTCAACCATGCGGGTGAGTGGCGTGGTGGGCGCGTGGCTGCCCGTCCGCATCCCGCCGAACTACACGATGATCATCCCCGGCCGGCTGCCCACCGACCCGATCGTCGCCCGGATCGTGCTGAACGAGCAGATCCGCACCGAACCACCGGACCGCAGCATCACGGTCAACGTCATGCGCGTCCAACTGTTCCCCAGCGGCGCCTCAGCCAATCGAGGTGAGTTCGTCGCCGGCTCGGTGCATTGCTCCTCGCACTGACGCGCACAGGTCGCAGAGTTCCAGACCCCCCAACACATCCCGCCGGGACGGCCGCGAAGCGGGCGCCCCGGCGGCCCTTTCGTTCACCCGGACCGCTGCGCCGGTCTGGTTGGGGTTCCGGTGAGGACGGCGAGCACGGCCCAATCCGGTTGGCGGAAGAAGAAACCCAGAGCGTTGTGCACCGTGCACGAGGTGCGCTTCGGCCATGGAATGTCCCCTGTACTCCAGAATGTTCGATCTACTTCGGGAATCCGCTGTGTTCGGGCCGGAGGCCAGGCGCCTCATCATCAGTGTCCTGAACGAGTTGGGCTAGGCGGGTGCGCACCCGCGCTTTGTTCGACCACCGGGTTGGGGGCCGGCGGGGGAGCGGTTACCGTGCGCGGATGAGTTGGGTGCGGGCGATCCGCAGTGGCTGGGTGCTGCGGGGTGAGGTGCCCGGGCCGGATGTGGACGAGTTTGCCGAGCCGGAGCGGGTGGTGGCCGCGCTGGCGCGCGGTAATGGGCGGACGTTGCTGGCGGTGCAGCATCCGCATCGGACACCTGCGGCGCTGGCGGAGGGGTTGACGCTCGACCAGGCCCTGCCGGCGGCGCGCGCGACGCTGTCGGTCTTGCGCCGGACGGCATACCGGCAGGCGGACAACATCGTCGCGCCGTACCTGGTGGACGGTCCGGATGGGTCGGTCGCCGGCGTGCTGTGCATGGTGGGGCTCGACGGCGTGGCGCATGTGGAGGAGGTCTACCCGCAGGTGGTCGCCGAGCGGGCGGCGGTGATCTCCGGGCTGGGCTGCCTGACTAGCGCCGCGATGCTGGTGCCGGTGCGGGACGGGGACCGGTTGACGGCGGCGGTGCTCGGTGCGATCGAGACGGCGGGCCCGCCTGACGTTTCCACTGTGGACTCCGGTGGGCGGCGACACCGGGTGTGGGTGAACGGGGATGCGGACCTGTTGGAGGTCGCCGGGGCGGCGCCGCTACTGGTGGCGGACGGCAACCACCGGGTGGCGGCGGCGTTGGAGGCGGGGTTGGACGGCCTGCTGGGGCTGGTCACGGCGGGCCCGCGGTTGCGGATCGGGGCGTTTCACCGAGTGCTGGTGGGCACCGGACTGGGTGCCGCCGCACTCACCCGAGCGTGGCAGGACGTCGGGCTGACGGTGCGGCGGGCAGCCGAGGAGCCGGCGCGCGGGCGGGTGGCGGTGGACTGCGCGGGCACGACGCTGGTGGTCGAACTGCCGGACACCACCGCTTTCGATCACGAGGTGGTGGAGAGTCTGCTGGTGCACCGGGCGCTGGGGCTCGACCCGGAGGGGCCGCACCTGCGTCCGCTGCCCGCCGGCCGGCCGGTGCCCGACGACGCCGACGCGGTGCTGCGGATCGCCCCGGTGCCGATGGCCGACGTGCTGGCCACGCACGCGGCGGGCGGGCGGATGCCGCGCAAGAGCACCTTCTTCACCCCGAAACCACGCAGCGGACTGGTGCTCGCGGACCTGCCCTGAGCGATCTTGCCGGAACAAGGGCTTGTGGTTCGAGGGCGGCGTGACCTGACCGGCATCACTACTGTGGCCGGATGACCGAGCGAACGAAGTACCTGCTCGACGAGTCGGACCTGCCTACCACCTGGTACAACATCGTGCCTGACCTGCCGGCGCCGCCCCCGCCGCCGCTGCATCCGGGGACCGGGCAGCCGGTCGGCCCGGACGATCTCGCGCCGCTGTTCCCGCAGGCGCTGATCGGCCAGGAGGTGAGCACCGAGCGGTTCGTCGACATCCCGGGCGAGGTCCTGGACGTCTACCGGCTCTGGCGGCCGTCGCCGCTGTACCGAGCCCGCCGGCTGGAGCGCGCGCTGGGCACCCCGGCGCGGATCTACTACAAGTACGAGGGCGTGAGCCCGGTCGGTTCGCACAAGCCGAACACCGCCGTGCCGCAGGCGTTCTACAACGCGCGCGAGGGCGTCACGAAGCTGACCACGGAGACCGGCGCCGGCCAGTGGGGTAGCGCGCTCGCGTTCGCCAGCGCGCAGTTCGGTCTGGACTGCGAGGTGTGGCAGGTGCGCGCCTCCTACGACCAGAAGCCGTACCGCAAGATCATGATGGAGGTGTACGGCGCGACCGTGCACCCCAGCCCGTCCGACCGCACCGCGTCCGGCCGGGCGGTGCTCGCGGAGCACCCGGACTCGACCGGCAGCCTGGGGATCGCGATCAGCGAGGCGGTGGAGATGGCCGCCGCCGACCCGAACACCCGCTACGCGCTGGGCAGCGTGCTGAACCACGTGCTGATGCACCAGACGGTGATCGGCGAGGAAGCGATCCGGCAGTTCGAGCTGGCCGGGGACAGGCCGGATGTGATCGTGGGCTGCACCGGCGGCGGGTCGAACTTCGGCGGGCTGGTCTTCCCGTTCCTGCGGGAGAAGCTGGCCGGCCGGATCGCCCCCACGATCCGGGCGGTGGAGCCGGCGGCCTGCCCGTCGTTCACCCGCGGGGTCTACGCCTACGACTTCGGTGACACCGCGGGCCTGACCCCGCTGCTCAAGATGCACACACTCGGCCACGGGTTCATCCCGGACCCGATCCATGCCGGCGGGCTGCGCTACCACGGCATGTCGCCGCTGCTGTCGCACATCGTGGCTTTGGGACTCGTCGACGCGGTGGCGGTGCCGCAGAGCGAGTGCTTCGCGGCCGGCGTCCGGTTCGCCCGGGCGGAGGGCATCCTGCCGGCCCCCGAACCGACCCACGCGCTGGCCGAATGCATCCGGGAAGCCTTGCGCTGCAAGGAGTCCGGCGAGGAGAAGGTGATCCTGACGGCGCTGTGCGGGCACGCCCACCTCGACCTGCCGGCCTACGCCAGCTATCTGGCCGGCGAGATGGTGGACCGCGAGCTTGCCCCGCACGAGTTGGAAGAAGCGCTGAAGGGCCTGCCGAGCATGACATAGATAGCTGCCCGATCGGGCAAAACTTGTATCCACGGAGGTCGGCGACGGCTCCTTCAGATGAGGGCGCCTGCATCCGGGCGGGCGCCAGTACCTGGTAGGGATGCCATGGCGCTACGTGTCGGCAGCTACGAGGTGGATGGCCGGACCGACCCGCACCCGCTCGCCGGGGTGCGTCCCGACTTCACCGTCTGGGACGGTCCGGTGCGGGACGGTCTGCTCGGGTTCCGCGACGTCTGTTTCAGCGGCGGTGGCCAGGACCGGCGGGCCGCACTGTTCGCCGGTTATGCCGGCGGGCTGCGGGACACCTTCGCCGGCCTGTTCGACATGTCCGCCGAGCAGGCCTGGGCGGAGGCCAA
Source organism: Actinophytocola sp. (assembly GCF_035712165.1). Lineage (GTDB taxonomy): Bacteria > Actinomycetota > Actinomycetes > Mycobacteriales > Pseudonocardiaceae > DASYTH01. The sequence continues at coordinate 8,690 of NZ_DASTBH010000286.1, forward strand.
CGAGCTGGTGGAGAGCCCGGATGTGTACTGGGTTTCGTTGCGAGTGGATCCTTCCGGGGGGCGGACGTTCTATCGAGCCAGCGGTTCGTGCTGATGAGCTTGTCCCTTTCCGACATCGACTGGCGGGTGGCCGTGCCCGACGTCCCGGCCGAGCTGCCGGTGGCCACCGTGGCCACACCGTCCTACGAGGAGCGTCTGCACGCGGTGCGGACCCTGCACGAGCGCTTCACGCTCGGCGCCACGGTGGAGATCGACCTGCCCGAGGGTGTCGCGCACGCGAGCGACCGCGGCGAGGTCCAGTTCTTCGCCGCCAGCGGCGCGGTCCGGGCCCGCGATGCGCGGGTGTGCCGGGCGTTTCCGGACCAGCGCCGGCTGTGGGACGACGTCGAGGAGGTCATCGACGGCACCGAGCGGCGGTTCGTGCTGGGCGAGCACACCAGCGCGATGCTGTTCCAGGACGCCGGCGAGCTGCTCCGGGCGGCCCGGCTGCTTCCGGACGGGCTCGGCGACGTGGACGTGGTGCTGGACGAGTGGATCAAACTCGACGAGTCGGGCGCGGAGCTCGACCGCGGCCCGGGACGCGCCGTGGTGCGGGCGCCGTACTCGGTGGACGGGGTCCCGTTCATCGGCGCGGGCGCCAAGACCCGGCTGGCCTACGAGCCGGTCGGCGGCCGGTTGGCGCTGGCCCGGATCTTCCATGTGCACCGCCCGGTGGTCGAGGTGGCGCTGGTGCGCACCGGCGGTACGGAGCGGGCGCTGACCGGCCTGCTGCGCGATCCGGTCCTGGCCGGGCATCAGCAGGCGGGCGGTCGGGTGGCGGTCACCCGGATCCAGGTGGGGCTGCTGGCCCTGCCGGCCGTGGTGGCGCAGCGGCTCGTGGCGCCGGCCGTCGCGGTGGCCGGGGTGTTGCAGGGCGCCGGGGACGACGCCGAAGTTCCGTTCGCCCGCTACTACCAGGCCGTGTCGGCGGCCGCGCTGCGCCGGGTCGGGCTGGCCGCCGCGCACCTGCCGCACTGAGGGAGCTCACATGACCGAGTTGGCGAGCCTTGCCGAGATCATCGCGCGGGATCTGGGTTCCTTCGCCGTCAATCCGATCGGGATCAGTCCGCGACCGGCGGCTGCAGGCCGTCGTGCAGCACCGCGAACACCATCTGGTGCAGCGCCGGATCGTCGGGTCGCTGCAGCAGGGCCGTGGTGGCGCCGGTGAACAACGCCATCACCGCGGCGATGTCGACGTCGTCGCGCACCCCGCCGGCCTGCTGAGCCCGCTCCAGCAGCGTCTGCCCGGCCTCGTACAGGGCCTGCTTGGCGGAGGTGATCAGCCCCGGCGCCGCCAGGCCGGTGCCGGCCAGCGCGTCGGCCAGGTCCTTGGACGACTGGGCCCCGGTGATCAGCAGGCGCAGGAAGTCGAAGAACGCCGCGCCGGCGTCGCCGGCGGTGGCCAGCGACCTGGCGTGTTCGACGAACCGGGTCAGCCGGTCCAGGATGACCGCCTCGAACAGGGCTTCCTTGGTGGGGAAGTGCCGGTAGACGGTGCCCGCGCCGACGCCGGCCCGGCGGGCGATGTCGTCCAGCGGAACGGCGAGTCCCTCGGCCGCGAAGGCCTCCTGCGCCGCCGCCAGCACCCGCGCCCGGTTGCGTGCGGCATCGGCCCGCAGCGGTCGCGTTGACAAGCGGGGCGCGCGTTCCGTATCTTCGGGCTTATCCGGGTCCATCGTTCCGATTATAGGAGGCCGTCGTGTCCCGCACCCCCCGAGAGATCGCCGAACTGACCCGCAAAATGGTGGAGGGCAACGCAGGCATCGAGTTCGCCGAACTGTTCGCCCCGGACGGGGTGATGGAGTTCCCGTTCTTCGTTCCCGGGTTCCAGTCCAGGCTGGAGGGGCAGGACACCATCCGGGAGTTCTACAAGGCACGCGCCGACATGCGCGGGATGTTCGACATGCATGAGGTCACCCAGGTCGTGTATGAGACCGACGACCCGGAGGTGGTGATCACCGAGATCGAACATCACGGCGTCTCCCGGGTCACCGACGCGCCGTACCGGATGCTGGCGCTGGGGGTCATCCGGGTGCGGGACGGCAAGATCGTGCACTACCGCGACTTCATGAACCCGCTCACGCTGGCCGAACTCGTCGGCCGGATGCCCGACCTGATCGCCGCCGTCAGTGCGACCGGAACAGGTGCCGCGCGATGATCTCGCGCTGGATCTCGGTCGCGCCCTCGTAGATCCGCGGGCCGCGCACCTCGCGGTAGAGGTGCTCCAGCAGG
>NZ_DASTBH010000287.1:0-6376 GCF_035712165.1 Actinophytocola sp.
CTTCTCCCGGTCCGGCGCCACGCTGTCGGCCTCGTTGCTGCTCGGCCTGGACCGGGTGTCGGCCACCCGGCTGTCGTTCTTCCTGTCCATCCCGGCGCTGACCGGAGCCGGGATCTACGAACTGAAGGACGCGCTGGGCGCCGGGGTGGGCGCCGCGCCGCTGATCGTGGGGACCGTGGTGTCCTTCGTGGTCGCCTACGCCTCGGTGGCCTGGCTGCTGCGGTTCGTGGCCCGGCACACCCTCAACGCGTTCGTCGTGTACCGGGTGTTCGTCGGCCTGCTGCTGTTCGGCCTGCTGGGCGCCGGCGTGCTAGAGCCGTAGCTCGCGGCGCATGCACACGCGGGTCGCCGGGTCCAGGCCCCGCTCGGCCTCGGCGGCGAGGATGCCGGCCAGCTCTGGCGTGATCTCGCCGGGCGGCAGCACCCGGAAGCCCAGCCGCCGGTAGTACGGCTCGTTCCACGGCACCGAACGGAACGTGGTGAGCGTGAGCGCGGCCAGACCCCGGCCGGCCGCCCAGTCGCCGACCCGGTCGATCAGCCGTGCGCCGATGCCGCGCCGCGCGTGATCGGGGTGCACGCTGATCTGCTCGAGGTGCGCGCAGCCGGCCAGTTCGGCGGCCACCGCGAAGGCGACCGGCGCGTCGGTGACGTCGACCGCGACCCAGACGTGGTGGCGGCGCAGCGTGGCCACCGGCATCGGGTCGTCGTCGGCGATGTGCGCCATGCCGATGTCGCGGAACAGTTCGCCGGAGGCCCGTTCGATCGGCGGCAGCCGGTCCAACTCCTCCGGCCGGGCCGTGCGGATGCGGGTCATGTCCGTAGGCTGCACCTCGTGGCAACGGTTGTGCTGCTCAGACACGCCCGGTCGACGGCGAACGGGTCGGGTGTGCTCGCCGGCCGCAGCACCGGCGTCGAGTTGGAGCAGACCGGGCTGGAGCAGGCGCAGGCCCTGGTGCGGCGACTGGCGGGCGTGCCGTTGGCCGAGATCGTCAGCTCACCGCTGACCCGGTGCCGGCAGACCGTGGCGCCGCTGGCCGAAGCACTCGGGCTGGAACCGCTCACCGAACCCGACCTGTCCGAGGTGGACTACGGGGCGTGGACCGGCCGGGAGCTGAAGACGCTGGTCCATGAGCCATTGTGGACCGTGGTGCAGCAGCACCCGTCGGCCGCGGTGTTCCCGGACGGTGAGGGGCTGGCCACCGTGCAGGCCCGGGCGGTGAGCGCGGTGCGGGCGCACGACACGCGGATCGCGGCGGCGCGCGGGGCCGAGACGGTCTGGCTGCTGTGCAGTCACGGTGACGTGATCAAGTCGATCCTGGCCGACGCGCTCGGTCAGCATCTGGACTCGTTCCAGCGCATCGTGGTCGATCCGGCGTCGGTGTCGGTGGTCCGCTACACCGAGACCCGGCCGTTCGTGCTGCGCATCAACGACACCGGCGGCGAGCTGGCCAGCATCGTGCCGCGCCCGGCGGAGTCCGGCGAACGGGCCGGGGACGCCACCGTCGGCGGCTCGACCGGCGAACAGGTGGAACCGACCCCGACACGAAACGCCTGAACCCGCCGATCTTGTGTCGTAGGACTGTGCCTTTCCGGCGAACCCCTCGCGGCCTGGAGGCCCCTCGATGACACAGCAATACGGCCAACAACCCGGCAACTACGGCCAGCAGCCCGGCGGGTATCCCGGCCACCCGCAGCAGGGCGGCTACCCGGGCGGCTACCCGCAGCAGGGCGGCTATCCGCAGCAGCCGACCGGCTACCCGTCACCGCCCGGCGGGTTCCCGCAACCCACCGCCGACTACCCGCAGGCGCCCGGATACCCCGCGTCCCAAGGCGGGTACCCGCAGGCTCCGACCGGCGGCGACCAGGAGCTCCGGGGTGGCCGGCCCGGCTCGGCCACCGCGGCAGCGGTGCTGGGCTTCGTACAGGCCGCCGTCACCACGATCACGACCGCGGTGCTGCTCCTGGCCATTTCCGGGGGCGGCGCGGACCTGGTGCTCGCCTGGGTCCTCGTCCTGAGCCAGGCAGCCGGGATCGTGCTGCTGATCTGGGGCGGCATCCGGCTGCTGTCCGGCACCGGGCGCGGGCTGTACCTGGCCGGCACCATCCTGGAGATCGCGTTGTCGGCGTTCTGGTTGTTCCGGTTCGTCACCGTCGAGACCGGCGGGTTCCAACCGGCCGAGAGCGTCACGTCGTTCGGCGTGTACCTGGCCATCCTGTTCGCGGTCCTGCCGGTGATCGGCCTGCTGCTGGGCCTGGGCGGCGCGACCAAGCGGTACGCGGGTTAGGCCAGTAGCTCCAACTCGGCGATGGTGAGGGTGCGCTCGCCGCTGCCCGCGGTGACCAGCAGGCGGTAGTGGGCGTACTCGCCGGGCCGGGCGACGGTGAACGCGCGGGTCTGCCGGCGCCAGCCGAACACCTCATCGCTGCGTTCGTCCAGCGCGGTCCAGGTGTTGCCGTCGTTGGAGCCCTGCAGCGCCCAGGTGCTCGGGTCGCCGGTGCGCGCGCCGGAGGTCAGCGTGTAGCGGCGCACGGTGGCGCGGGAGTCCCGCAGCGAGAAGCGGATCCACAGCGGCTCGTCGTCCGGGGCGTCGAACGTGGACTCCCGGCCGGTGCCGTCGAACACCGGGATGGGCTCGCCACCGCCGCTCCAACTCGGCAGGCCGGACCGCGAGTCGGTGATGTCGTGCAGCGGCAACGGAATCTCCGGGCCCTCGGTCAGCGACGGGGGCAGGGCGTCCGGGCCGGTGGCCCAGTCCGACGGCTCCGGACCCATGTCGAAGTCCAGCACGGCGCCCCCGGCGAGAAGGTCGTGCGGCAGGTAGCAGCGGTGGTACGGCTTGCCGTCGACCCGCAGGCCGCGCACGTAGACGTTGCGGTGGTCGTTCGCCGGGGCGTTGATCACCAGGTCCCGGCCGTTCTCCAGGTGCACCACCGCCTTGCGGAACAGCGGCGAGCCGATGACGTAGTACGGGCTGCCGACCGCCAGCGGGTAGAACCCCAGCGCGCTGAACAGCCACCAGGCCGACATCTCGCCGTTGTCCTCGTCGCCGCAGTAGCCCTGGCCGATGTCGCTGCCGGAGTAGCCGCGGGACATGATCTCCCGGACCTTCTCGGCCACCTTCGCCGGTTGCCCGGCATGGGCGTACATGTAGGCGATGTGGTGCGAGGGCTGGTTGCTGTGCCCGTACTGACCCATCCGGACGTCGCGGGCCTCGGTCATCTCGTGGATGGTCCGGCCGTAGGAACCGGTGAACGTCCCGGTCTCCGGGGTGGCGAAGAACTCGTCCAGCTTCGCCGCGAGCGCTTCCCGGCCCCCGTAGAGGTTGGCCAGACCCTGACCGTCGTGCGGCACGCTGAACGCGGTGTTCCAGCCGTTGGTCTCGGTGTAGTCGTGGCCCCACACCCGGGGGTCGTAGCCGGCGGCCGGTAACCGCCACCGGTGGTCCGAGCGGCGGCCCTGGAAGAACCGGATGTCGTGGTCGAAGCAGTTCACGTAGTGCCGGGCCCGGTCGGCGAGGTAGCCGTGGTTGTCCGCGTCGCCGAGCGCCCGCGCCAGGTTGGCGATGCCGAAGTCGTTGAGACAGCCCTCCAGCGTCCACGACACGCTCTCGTCGACCGCGCTCGGCGTGTAGTGCAGGAAGATCGACTCGTCCAGGCCGCGCCGGCCCACCGAGTCGCTGGTCGGGCACACCGTGGCGTTGCGCAGCGCGGCCTGGTACGCGCCGGTCACGTCGAAGTTGGTCACGCCCTTGAGGTAGGCGTCGGCGAACGCCACGTCCGAACTGGTCCCGGTCATCAGGTTGGCGTAGCCGGGGGAGGACCACCGGGAGATCCAGCCGCCGTCCCGGTAGTGCTGCACGAACCCGTCGATCAACTCCCCGCACCGGGTCGGGGTGAGCAGCGCGTAGGCCGGCCACACGGTGCGGTAGGTGTCCCAGAAGCCGTTGTTGACGTAGAGCTTTCCGGGCACCAGCTTGGCCATCGACGCGGTGGGAGTGTCGGCGCCCAGCCGCGGGGCGAACGGGCTGGCGTAGAAGTACTCGGGCCGCTGCGCCGTGCCGGTGTTCTCGAAAGCGCTGTTGGGATACAGGTAGAGCCGGTAGATGTTGGAGTAGAGGGTGGTGAGCTGCTCGTCGGTGGCCCCCTCGACCTCGATCCGGCCGAGCACGTCGTCCCACGCCGCGCGGGCCCGGTCGCGCACCGACTCGAAGTCCTCGCCGGTGGCGATCTCCAGCGCGAGGTTGCGCTTGGCCTGCGCCAGGCTGATCAGCGAGGTGGCGATCCGCATGGTCACCACGGTCGGCTCGTCCTCGCCATCGGCCGGGAAGAACCGGAGGAACCCGGTGACCCGGTTGGACAGTCCCCGCCAGAGCCGGCCGGAGTCGATCACCTTCCGGTCGAACGTGGCATAGAAGAACATCCGGCCGGCGCCGACCGAGAGTCCACTTCGGACATCGGAGTAACCGCTGACGCTGCCGGTGTCCGGGTCGAGGGTGAGCCGGCCGTGACAGTTGACGTTGTCGAAGATCAGCCCGACGTCCTTGCCGGGGAAGGTGAACCGGAACATCGCCGCGTGGTCGGTCGGCGCGATCTCGGTGCGCACCCCGTTGTCGAACAGCACGCTGTAGTAGTGCGGCCGGGCGATCTCGTTGCTGTGCTTGAAGGTCAGTGCGCGGCTGCGCCGGCCCGGCCGGATCCGCCCGGCCTGCGTGGTCGGCAGCACCTGCACGGTCTGCCGGTCACCCATCCACGGGCTGGGCTGGTGGCTGGCCCCGAAGGCCTGCAGCGCCGGGCGGTTCTGCTCGTCGCTGCCCCGGTGGTACTCGTAGAGCCAGCTCAGCGTGCCGGCGTTGGTCAGCGGGGTCCAGAAGTTGAACCCGTGCGGCACGGCGGTGGCCGGGAAGGTGTTGCCCCGGGAGAAGTCCCGGGAGGAGTGCGTGCCCCGGGTGGTCAGCACGTAGTCGACGGGCGTGCGCCGGTGCGGTCGCGGCCGGCGGGCGCCGATGCGCAGGTCGTCGATCCAGCCGGCGAACCGGGCCGGGCCGTGCGGCGCGGCGTAGTGCAACAGGATCTTGGTGATCTTCTTGCCGGCGGCGACCGCGCCGATCCGGGACACCCGGCGGTTCCACTGGCCGGTGTAGAGCGCCTTGGACTCGCCCTGCCCCCGCGGGGAGAGCTCGAACCCGAGTTGGTCGACCGCCCCCAGTCCGGACAGTTCGGTTCCGTCGTCGAAGACCAGGTCCACGGCCAGGTAGGTGCTCGGGTAACCCAGGTCGTCGCCGGTCAGTTCGGGGAAGATCAGATAGGAAAGCTCGGTCTCGGCGCTCACCTCGAGGTCGACCTCGAACACCCGGTTGATCACGTACGCGGCGCCGTCGCCCTTGTGGGTGCCGTGGTAGTGCAGGCAACGCACACCGGTGAAGCCGACCCCGCGGCGGGCGGCGTGCGGGTGGGACGGTCCGCCGCCGGGCCGGGTGCGCATCGTGGCGTGCTGCGAGCGCGGCTTGCCGTCGTCGGTGTCGATGGTGTCGGTCCACGTGGGAGCCGGGTCGCCGTCCTCGAACGAGGTGAAGAACTGGTCACCGGTCATGACCTCGAGGCCCCTTTCCTAGTATCGCGGTGCACCCTGCCACAGATCTCCCGGAAAGGCCCCGGAATGACTGCGGATCTCCTCGGCCACCGGGTCGTGCTGCGCCGCCGGGTCGGCAGCCGCGACGGCCGGCCGGTGTTCGCCGACATCCTGGGCCGGTTGACCGAGGTGGCCGACGACGCGGTGGTGATCCGGCGCGACGACGGGACGATGGTGACCGTGCCGGCCGCCGAGGTGCACCGGCTGCGCCCGGTGCCGCCGGGCCGGACCGAGATCTTCGCACTGGAGCGGGTCGCGAACGCCGGGTGGCCCGCGCCGGAGACCGAACCGTTGGGGGAGTGGTTGCTGCGGGCGGGCGAGGGCTGGACCCGTCGGGCCAACTCGGCGCTGGTGCTCGGCGACCCCGGATGTCCGTTGCCCGAGGCGCTCGCCCGGGTGCGGACCTTCTACGAGCGACGCGGTCTGCCGCCCCGCCTGGCCGTTCCGCTGCCGGCGATGGCCGCCGTCGACCACGCCGCGCAGCGCGCCGGCTTCCGGCACGACGTGGTGACCGAGGTGCTCGTCGCGCCGGCCCGCCCGGCGCCGCCCGACCCGGACCTGCGGCTGGCCCCGCGGCCGGACGCCGACTGGGCGGCGGTGTACCAGAACCGGGGTGTCCCGCCGGTGGCCGCGGGCATCCTGACCGGCCCGCCGGTGGTGATCTTCGGCTCGCTGGTGCTGGACGGAACCACGGTGGCGATCGGGCGCGCGGTGGTCGACTCGGGCTGGGTCGGCGTGGCCGCCGTG
>NZ_DASTBH010000288.1:0-15197 GCF_035712165.1 Actinophytocola sp.
GCCGGGCCCGGGCCGGGGTGGCCGACCCGGACCGCCCGACCGGCTCGTTCCTGTTCCTCGGCCCCACCGGCGTCGGCAAGACCGAGCTGGCCAAGGCGCTGGCCGAGTTCCTGTTCGACGACGAGCGGGCCATCGTGCGGATCGATATGAGCGAGTACTCCGAGAAGCACTCGGTGGCCCGGCTGGTCGGCGCGCCGCCCGGCTACGTCGGCTACGACCAGGGCGGCCAGCTCACCGAGATGGTGCGCCGCCGGCCGTACAGCGTGGTGCTGCTCGACGAGGTCGAGAAGGCCCACCCGGACGTGTTCGACGTGCTGCTGCAGGTGCTCGACGACGGCCGGCTGACCGACGGCCAGGGCCGCACCGTGGACTTCCGCAACACGATCCTGGTGCTCACCTCCAACCTCGGCTCGCAGGTCATCGCCGACGCCACACTGGACGAGCGGCAGCGCAAGGACGCGGTGCTTTCCGTGGTGCAGCGGCACTTCAAGCCCGAGTTCCTCAACCGGCTGGACGACGTGGTGGTGTTCGGGTCGCTGGCCACCGAGGAGCTGACCAGCATCGTGGACATCCAGGTGGCCCGGCTCGGCAAGCGGCTGGCCCAGCGCCGGCTCACCCTGGACGTCACCCCGGCGGCCCGGGACTGGTTGGCGCTCAACGGGTTCGACCCGATCTACGGGGCCAGGCCGCTGCGCAGGCTGGTGTCCTCGGCGATCGGCGACCAGCTCGCCAAGGCACTGCTGTCCGGTGCCATCGCCGACGGCGACACCGTCGTCGTGGACATCGCGGACGACAACTCGGCGTTGACGGTCGGGACGTGATTGCGCGACGCGCCGGACGGTGATCTTGGTTCAGGCCCGGCGGCGACTACGCTGCCGGGCGTGGGAGTTCCCGCCTGGGCCTGGTTCACCGTCGCCGCGGTGGCCGCCCTCCTCGGTCTGGTGTTGTTGCTGCGCGACCGTGCGCGGCTGACCTCGCGCAACCGGGAACGGCACCGGTGGGCGGCGCTGCGCGGCTGGCAGTTCTCCGAGACCGACAGCGTGCTGCCCACCCAGTGGACCAGCGGCGCGATCGCGTACTACGGCGGCGGTCTGGCCCGCGACGTGGTGGCCGGGTCGACCTTCACCGCCGACGGCCGGCGCCGGGTGTACGTGTTCGACCTGGACACCGCCGGCCGGATCGGCGCGGTGATCGCCGCGGTGCAGTGCCGGCGCACCCATCCGGTGGTGGTCGAACTGTGGCTGCCGAACGTGCCGTTCCAGCGGGACAGCATGCCGGAGTTGCTCGGCCCGGTCGGCCAGCGCTACGCCTTCGTCTCCGACATCGCCACCGCCCGCGCGCTGATCACCCCGGACCTGGTGGACGCGACCGAGGACATCGGCGGGGACATCCCGGTGGCCTGGATCGAGGGCGGCTGGGTGCTGGCCGCCGCTCCGCCGAGCGCCGGTCCGTCCCGGCTGGAACGGTTGCTGCGCAGCATCGGTGAGGTGGCCGACGTGGTCGACCCGTTCGACGCCGAGGTGGATCCGGTCGGCGAGCAGGAGGAGCAGCCCGCGCCGCAGCCGTCGGCCATCGAGCAGTCGGACGACTAGCGGTCCGCCTCTCCGGAATTTGAATGCTGTCACCAGATAGCGTGTCGGCATGTCAACAGCGCTCGTCACCGGGGCGACGGCGGGCATCGGGCTCGCGTTCGCCCGGAAGCTGGCCGAGGAGGGCCACGATCTCGTGCTGGTCGCCCGGAACCGGGACCGGCTCAAGGAGGTCGCCGCCGACCTGACCGCCGCCTACGGGGTGGACGTGCAGGTCATGTCCGCCGACCTGTCCACCACCCGGGCCCGCAAGCGGGTGGAGGAACGGCTGGCCGACGAGGACAGACCGGTCGACCTGCTGGTGAACAACGCCGGTTTCGGCCTGGCCGGGCCGTTCGCGACCGCCGACATGGACGAGCTGCAGGCCCAGTTGGACGTGAACGTGACCAGCGTGCTGCGGCTGACCAGGGCGGCGGTGCCGGGCATGGTGGCCAGGGGGTTCGGCGCGGTGGTCAACGTGTCCAGCGTCGCCGGGTTCTTCCCCGGCCCCGGCCCGGTCTACGCGGCGACCAAGGCCTGGGTGACCACGTTCTCCGAGGGTATCTCGATCTCTCTGGCCGGGACCGGGGTGCGGGTCCTCGCGCTGTGCCCGGGTTTCACGCACACGGAGTTCCACGAGCGCACCGGTTCCGGCGAGCCGGACACCCCGGAATGGCTGTGGCTCAAGGCCGACCGGGTGGTCGCCGACTGCCTCGCCGACCTCAGGCACGGCCGGTCCCGCTCGGTGCCCGGCATGCAGTACAAGGCGTTGGTGGGCTTCGGGCGGCTGCTGCCGCCCGGCCTGGTGCGCCGGCTGGTGACCAAGCTCTCCGAAGGACGGGACCGCACATGACCACTCCCGCACCCGGCTGGTACCCGGAGCAGCCCGGCTCGCCGACGTTGCGCTACTGGGACGGAGCGCAGTGGACCCAGCACCGGCAACAGGCCGCGCCGAACCCGTTCGAGTTCGAGATCGGCCGCGCGCCGGACCCGGACCGGATCAGGCGCCAGCAGCAGCAGGCCGGCGTCCGGCAGGTCGGCCAGGGCGGCGGCACGCTGTTCACCGAGCCGGTGCTCGTGGTCAACCAGAAGGTCAAGCTGGTCGAGCTGGTCAACGAGTACATGGTGTTCGACCAGCACGGCCGGCAGATCGGCTCGGTGGCGCAGGTCGGTCAGACTGCCTTGAAGAAGGCGGCCCGGTTCTTCTCCAGCCTGGACCAGTTCATGACGCACACCCTCGAGGTGCGGGACGCGAACCATCAGCCGGTCCTGGTGCTGACCCGGCCGGCGAAGGTGATGAAGTCCCGGATCATCGTGCAGCGGCCCGGCGGGCACCCGGTCGGCGAGATCATCCAGGAGAACATGATCGGCAAGATCAGGTTCGGGTACGTGGTCAACGGTCAGCGGATCGGCGGCATCTTCGGGGAGAACTGGGTCTCCTGGAACTTCGCGATCAGGGACCACACCGACACGGAGGTCGCCCGGATCACCAAGACCTGGGAAGGCATGGCCAAGACCATGTTCACCACCGCGGACAACTACGTGCTGCAGATCCACCGCCCGTTACCCGAGCCACTGGCCAGCCTCGTGGTCGCTTCGGCACTGACCGTCGACACCGCCCTCAAACAGGACAACCGCGGCTTCGGCTGATCCGCCTCTCCGGAATTGATGCGGTTGTTGCGTTCCGGACCATGGTGCGGTTGGCAGGTGGAATGTGGCTGAGTGCCGTCACGGTCCCCTGAGGTTGCGTTGGTCTGGGTGCGGCCTGTGTCGTGCGCGGCGGCCGGGGTGCCGGTGTGCAAGGGTGGGTTCTTGTGCGAACTGGTGCTGTTCCCGCTGTCGATTCGACCGCGAAGGGTGAGCTGGCCCGGCTGGTGACCGAGCTCTCCGTGGTGCGCGGCCATGTCGTACTCGCCTCCGGCAAAGAGGCCGACTACTACGTCGACCTGCGCCGGGCGACCCTGCATCACGCGGCGGCGCCGCTGATCGGGCGGCTGTTGCGGCAGCTCACCGCGGACTGGAGCTATGTGGCCGCCGGCGGCCTCACGCTCGGCGCCGATCCGGTGGCCTGCGCGATGATGCACGCCGCGGCGGCGGCCGGCGAGGTGCTCGACGTGTTCGTGGTGCGCAAGAGCGCCAAGGAACACGGCCTGCAGCGCCGGATCGAGGGCATCGAGGTGGCCGGGCAGCGGGTGCTCGTGGTCGAGGACACCTCCACCACCGGCGGCAGCGTGCGCACCGCGATCGACGCGGTCAGCGAGGCCGGGGCGGTGGTGGTCGGGGTGGTCACCGTGGTGGACCGGGACACCGGCGCACGCGAGGCGATCGAGGGCCTCGGGCTGCCCTACCGCGCCCTGCTCGGGCGGTCCGACCTGGGGTTGTAACCTCGGCGTCGTGGCCGGATTCCTCGCTGACGTCACGGTGGTGGTGCACTTCGCGGCACTGCTCTACATCGGGCTCGGCGGGTTCCTGGCCTGGGTATGGCCCAAAACGATCTTCGTGCACCTGGCGTTCGTGGTCTGGGGCGTCGCGGTCAACGTGGTGCCCGGGCTGCCCTGCCCGCTGACCACGCTGGAGGACTGGCTGCGCGCCCGGCAGGGCCTCGGCCCGCTGCCCGGCGGGTTCAACGAGTACTACATCTACGACGACCTGATCCCGCGCGGGCTGCTGCCGGTGGTCATGGTCGGCGCGATCGTGCTGCTGATCGTGTCCTACGTCGGCGCGTACCTGCTGTGGCGGCGGCGCACCGTGCTCGTGGCGTCGAGTTGACCGAAGCGCAGGGGCCGACCGAGTGGGAGTTCGGCGAGCCGGTCGGGGTCGGGCCGTGGCCCGGGGACTGGCCGGCCGACCCGCGCTACGACCCGGAACTGCTCGCCGGCGGCGACCGACGCAACGTCGTGGACGCCTACCGGTACTGGCGCCGGGACGCGATCATCGCCGATCTCGACCGGCGCCGGCACCCCTTTCACGTGGCGATCGAGAACTTCGGCCACGACCACAACATCGGCACGGTGGTGCGCACGGCCAACGCGTTCCTCGCCCGGGCGGTGCACATCGTCGGGCGGCGCCGGTGGAACCGCCGGGGCGCCATGGTGACCGACCGGTACCAGCACCTGGCGCACCATCCGGATATGGCGTCGCTGCTGGACTTCGCGCGGGCCTCGGAACTGGTCGTGGTGGCGGTGGACAACACCGCAGGCGCGGTCCCGCTGGAGACCGCCGCCCTGCCCCGGGACTGCGTGCTGCTGTTCGGTCAGGAGGGCCCGGGGCTCACCGAGGCCGCGCGCGACGACGCCGCCCTGGTGGTGTCGATCGCCCAGTTCGGCTCCACCCGCTCGATCAACGCCGGTGTCGCGGCCGGCATCGTCATGCACGCCTGGATCCGCCAGCACGCCGACCTCAGCGCCGCCTGGTAGCCGGCGATCAGGTCGTGCGGCTGTGGACGGGTTCCACCTGGATCGGGATGCCGTTGAGGACCGCGGTGCCGGACAGGGCGTCCAGCAGGGTGTCGTCGGCGAGCAGGTTGGTGTTGGCGCCGGGGTGGGCGGTGGCGACCGCGGTGCGGATGCCGTCGACGTCGTGACCCCAACCGTGCGGGACGCTGACCACCCCGGGGCGCAGCGCGTCGGTGATCTCCACCGGCAGTTCGACCTTGCCGGCCCGGGACCGGATCGCAGCCATGGCGCCGTCGCGGAGGCCGAGCCGGGCGGCGTCGTCCGGATGCAGCTGCGCGGTGCAGCGGTTCTGCCCGCGTACCAACGGTTCCAGGTTGTGCATCCAGGAGTTGTTGGAGCCGAGCTGGCGGCGGCCGATCAGCACCAGTTCGCCGTTCACCTGCCGGTCGAGCTCGGCCCGCAGCCGGGGGACGTCGACGGTGATCTCGTCGGGGGCCAGCTCGATCTTGCCGCTCGGCGTGGCGAGGACGTCCGGGATGCGGGGCGTCAGCGGGCCGAGGTCGACGCCGTGCGGGGCGGCTTCCAGGTCGGCCAGCGTCAGGTCGTAGGGCCCGGCGCGGAGCAGCAGGTCGACAAGGCGCTCCGGGCCGGTCCGGCCGGCGGCCAGCGCCGCGTCCACGCCGAACCGGCGGGCGGTCTCGGCCGCCACGAAGTCGTCCAGCGCGGCGATGTCGGCGTTCGGGCCCTGGCCGGTGACGATTCCGGTGAGCCGCAACAGGGTCTGCCATTCCTGCGGCACGTCGGTGGGCAGCACCGCCGGGGTCCAGTTGGCCACGTTGCGCACCGCGAACTGGTACAGGCCCAGGTCGTAGTGCGGCCGCTCGAGCGCGGTCGGGCCAGGCAGGATCACGTCGGCGTGCCGGGAGGTCTCGTTCAGGTAGACGTCCACCGACACCATGAAGTCCAGCTGCCGCAACGCATCGGACAGCCGCCCGGCGTTCGGCGTGGACAGGCACGGGTTGCCCGCGACGGTGATCAACGCGCGCACCTGGCCCGGGCCGGGGGTGAGGATCTCGTCGGCCAGCGTGGCCACCGGGATCTCGCCGATCACCTCGGGCAGCCCGCGCACCCGGCTGCGGAACCGGCCGGTGGCGAACCCGCGCCGGCCGCGGCCCGGCCGGTTGTTGGCCTGGCCGGCCGCGGCGAGCGGGAACATCATGCCGCCCTCGCGGTCCAGGTTGCCGGTCAACACGTTCAGCACGTCCACCAGCCAACTGGTCAGCGTGCCGAACGCCTGGGTGGTGGTGCCGATCCGGCCGTACACCGCGGCCCGGGGCGCGGCGGCCAGTTCACGCGCCATCCGCCGGATGTCGGCGGCCGCGATCCCGGTCCGGTCCGCGACCGTCTCCGGCGTGAACGGGGCGCACAGCGCGGCGACCTGCTCCACCCCCGCGACGTGCTCGGCCAGCCGGCCCAGCGCGACCAGGTTCTCCTCGAACAGCACCGACACCATCGCGAACAGCAGCAGCGCGTCGGTGCCCGGCCGGATCGCGTGATGCTCGTCGGCGGCCTCCGCCGTCCGGGTGCGCTTGGGGTCGACCACCACCAGCTTGCCGCCGCGTCGCCGCAGCGCCCGCAACCGGCCCCGGGCGTCCGGCATGGTCATCAGGCTTCCGTTGGACACCAACGGGTTCGCGCCCAGTATGAGCAGGTGGTCGGTGCGGTCGATGTCGGCGACCGGGATGGTCATCAGGTGGCCGAACATGTACCCGGCGGAGAAGTGCTTGGGTAGCTGGTCGACCGAGCTCGCGGAGTAGAAGTTCTTGGTGCCCAACGCCTTGTACAGCACCGGCCCGTACAGCGCGCCACCC
This sequence comes from Actinophytocola sp., assembly GCF_035712165.1. GTDB lineage: Bacteria > Actinomycetota > Actinomycetes > Mycobacteriales > Pseudonocardiaceae > DASYTH01. Next base: position 6,835 of record NZ_DASTBH010000288.1, read on the forward strand.
AGGTTGTGCACCGACGGGTTCCCCGCGTAGGCCGCGACGGCGTCCCGGCCGTGCTCGGCGATGATCGGCATCAGCCGGGCGTCGATCTCGGCGAACGCCTCGTCCCAGCCGACCGCGACCCACTCGCCGTCCCGCTTCAGCATCGGCGTGCGCAGCCGGTCCGGATCATGGTGCAGCGCCCCGAGGGAGGCACCCTTCGGGCAGATGAACCCGCGCGAGAACACGTCCTCGCCGTCACCGCGAACCCCGGTGACCCGTTCGCCGTCGATGGTCACGGTCAGCCCGCAGGTGGCTTCGCACAGCGGGCAGGTGACGTGCGCGGTGGTGGTCATACCAGCAAGATTGACACACGACACCGACACGCCCAACCAACATCAAGCGTCCGGACCGATACAGCGCGCACCATGGTTCGCGTGACACACGGGGCGGAGCGCGCGGCCGATGTTCCCCAGGTGTGGGCGGACCGCGCGGCGGAGGCGGAACAGGCGGTGCTCGGCCGGCACCTGCGTCGGGTCTGGGCGATTCCCGGCACCCAGCTGGGGGTGAGCGGTTGGCCGATGTCGGCAGGCGGGCGGCTGCACCGCCGATGGAACTACTGGTGGCAGGCGCACCTGCTGGACTGCCTGGTGGACGCCCAGCTACGCGATCCGACCCCGGGCCGGGCCGCGCTGATCGCCCGGCTGGTGCGCGGGGTGCGGCTGCGCAACTTCGGCACCTGGCTCAACGACTACTACGACGACATCGCCTGGCTGGGGCTGGCCGTGCTGCGTGCCTCCGAGGTGACCGGGCTCGTGGCCGCCCCGGCGCTGCGGCCGATCGCCGCCCGGCTGCGCGAGGGCTGGACCGACCACGGCGGCGGCGGGATCTGGTGGCGGCGCAAGGACGACTTCAAGAACGTGCCCGCCAACGGCCCGGCCGCGATCCTGCTGGCCCGGTGGAGCCGGGCCGGCGGCGAGCGGTCGGACCTGCAGCGGGCCCGGTCGATGACCGAATGGATGGAGCGCACACTGCTCGACGGGTCGACCGGGCTGATGTGGGACGGCCTGCACGTGAACCCCGACGGCACCGTCCGGGACATCGTCAAGATCGTCTATACCTACTGCCAGGGCGTGTTTCTCGGTGCCTGCCTGGAGTTGGCCAGCGGCGACCCGTCCGGGGTGTGGGTGTCCCGGGCGGAGCGGACGGTCAGCGCGGTGGCCGACCGGCTCTCCGAGGGCGGCGTGCTGCCCGGCCAGGGCGCCGGTGACGGCGGGCTGTTCGCCGGGATCCTGGCCCGGTACCTGGCGCTGGCCGCGGTACGGCTGCCGTTGCTCGGCTCCACGGCCGGCGGCGCGGCGTCCGGCGTGGTGCTCTCCTCCGCGGGCGCGGCGTGGCGCAACCGCGCGGTGGCCCCCCGGGGCGGCCCGCTGTTCGGCCCGGAGTGGTCCCAGCCGGCGGTCAGTCCCCGCTCGGCCCGGGACCCGCGGCTGGAGCGGGACATGTCGGTGCAGCTGTCCGGCTGGATGGTGCTCGAGGCCGCGGCCATGCTGGAGCGCACCTGTTGACAGTATTCGTGCGTGTCAGTGGTGATCGTGACCGGCGGGAGCCGGGGTATCGGGGCGGCGGTGTGCCGGCTGGCGGCCGCCCGGGGCTATGACGTGGTGGTCAACTACGCCACCGGCAAGGCCGAGGCCGACGCGGTGGTGGCCGGCATCGAGGCGTCCGGCGGCCGGGCGGTCGCGGTCGGCGCGGACGTTTCGGACGAGGCCGACGTGACCCGGCTGTTCGCCGCCGCCGCCGCGCGCGGGCCGCTGGCCGGCCTGGTGAACAACGCCGGGATCACCGGCAACACCCCGGGCCGGCTGGACGAGCAGGACGTCGCGGTGGTCCGGCGGGTGCTCGAGGTGAACGTGACCGGCGTGTTCCTGTGCGCCCGGGCCGCGGTCCGCGCCATGTCGACCCGGTACGGCGGGGCCGGCGGGTCGATCGTGACCGTCTCGTCCACGGCCGCCCGGCGCGGCTCGCCCGGCGAGTGGGTGCACTACGCGGCGAGCAAGGCCGCGGTGGAGGCGCTGACCGTCGGGCTGGCCCAGGAGGTCGCCGCCGAGGGCGTGCGGGTCAACGCGGTGGCGCCCGGCCTGGTGGACACCGAGTTGCACGCCAACGCCGGGATGCCGGACCGGCTGGACCGGCTGGCGCCGCTGATCCCGATGGGCCGGGCCGGGCGCCCGGACGAGATCGCCGAGGGCGTGGTGTGGCTGCTCTCCGCCGCCGCCTCGTTCGTGACCGGGTCGGTGCTGCCGATCTCGGGTGGCCGGTGACCGGCTTCGCCGGCCTGGTGGCCCGGGCCGGCGCCCTGGTCGTGCCCGGCCGGCGGCACCTGCTCGGCATCTGCGGGCCGCCCGGCGCCGGGAAGACCACGCTGGCGCTGCGGCTGGTGGAGGCACTCGGCGAGCGGGCCGGCTACGTCGGGATGGACGGCTTCCACCTGGCCCAGGTCGAGTTGGACCGGCTCGGCCGCACCGAGCGCAAGGGCGCGCCGGACACCTTCGACGCGGCCGGCTACGTGGCCCTGCTGCGCCGGTTGCGGCAGTCCCGGGACGAGGTCGTGTACGCCCCGGAGTTCCGCCGGGAGATCGAGGAGCCGGTCGCCGGCGCCGTGCCGATCGGCCCGGACGTCGCGCTGGTCGTCACCGAGGGCAACTACCTGCTGCTGCCGGACCCGCCCTGGTCGCTGGTGCGCCCGTTGCTCGACCAGGTCTGGTTCCTCGCCCCGCCGGAGGCGCAGCGGATCGGCTGGCTGACCGCGCGGCACCAGGCGCACGGCCGCACCCCGGACGCCGCCCGGGACCGCGCCCTGGGCTCCGACCAGCGCAACGCCGAGTTGGTCGGCGCGACCATGGGTGACGCCGATCTCGTCCTGTCAAAGATCCCGTAACTTCGCCGGTGGTATGCCCGCGGGTGCGGCAGTATGGCGGAGTTGCCTTCCCCCGAACGGGTTCCGAAAGGACACGCCGTGCCCGAGTTGTCTGGCGTCCATCACGTCGCGCTGAGCGTGACCGATGTGGACCGCAGCGTGCCCTGGTACGAGCGGGTGCTCGGGTTCAGCACGATCGGGCGGGAGGGGTCCGAGGAAGGCGGGCTGCGCCGGGTGTTCCTGCGCGGGCCTGGGTTCGGCATCACGCTGACCCTGGTGCAGCACCCCGACTCCGGCGGGACGCTGTTCGACGAGCGCCGCCCGGGGCTCGACCATCTGACCTTCGCGGTGCCGGACCCGCAGTCGCTGCGCGCCTGGTCGCAGCGGCTGACCGAGCACGGCGTCACGTTCTCGCCGATCGCCGAGGAGCCGACCGCCCCGGGCACCGAGGTGATCGCGCTGCGCGACCCGGACGGCATCCAACTGGTGCTCTGGGTGGACAAGCGCGGGGACTAGTCGCGGGCGGCACCGACGGTGTCGGCCGGCCGGTGGATCTCCTGGCGGTAGCGGTACACGCCGTAGGCGGTGCCGAGCACGAAGAACGCGATGCTCGCCCACAGCGCGACGGCCTTGAGCCACGGCATCCCGGACACCAGCCCGGCCGCGTAGTAGCCGGCCAGGACCAGGGTGGGCACCCAGGCCAGCGCGCCGATCGAGGTGGCCACCATGAACCGGCGCGGGTCCATCTTGGCCGCTCCGGCGATCAGCGGCGCCAGCGTGCGGATCCACGGGATCCAGCGGGCCAGCACGATCGCCCAGAACCCGCGGCGGTCCAGGAAATCCCTGGCCCGGTCCAGGTTCGCGGTGTTGAGCACCCGGCCGCCGCGCCGGGTCACGATCACGTGCCCGGTCTTGTGCCCGATGTAGTACCCGAGCATGTTGCCGACGATCGCGGTCAGCATGGCCGCGACGGACAGCAGCCAGGCGTGCCCCTCGAGGTCCTGTTGGGCCAGCACCACGCCCGCGGCGAACAGCAGCGAGTCGCCGGGGAGGAACAGGCCGATGATGAAGGCGCACTCGATGAACACGAACCCGAGCACGATCACCCACACCATGAGCGGTCCGGCCGAGTCGAGGATGCCCGTGGGCGTCCCGCTCGCCAAGGACACATTCATCACGCCGGTAGCGTACGGGGCCACGGTTGCGGGCGTCCCGGCGATGACCAACGCCACGGTCACGCCGTAGCCGCGACCGAGGCGGACACCGCGGCCCGCGCGAACCGGCCGGCGTCCCGCAGCGCCGCCCGGCCCTCCGGCAGCAGCGGGTAGAACGCCGGGAACACGTGCACCTGACCGGGCCAGACCTGCAGCTCGCAGTGTCCGCCTGCGGCCCAGACCGCCTCGGCGAGCCGCTCGGAGTCACCGAGCAGGCACTCGGTGTCACCCACCTGGATCAGCATCGGCGGCCAGCGGCGTTTGTCCCCACGCAGCACGTCGAGGCGCCGGTGGGTGAAGGCGAGCCGGCCCGCGTAGGCCAGGCCGCACTCCCGGACCCGTTCCGGCGGCACGAACGGGTCGCGCCGGGCGGCGTCCCGCGCGTCCAGGGTCGCGCCGGTGAGATCCAGGAACGGGGAGAACAGCACCGCCGCCGCCGGCATGGCCGACCGTCCGCGGTGCAGGTCGGCGAGTAGTCCGGCGGCCAGGTGACCGCCCGCGGAGTCGGCGACCACGACGATCCGGCCGGCCGGATAGCCCGCCTCGAGCAGCCAGCGCAGGCCGGCGAGGGCGTCGTCGGCCGCGGCCGGGAACGGGTGCTCGGGGGCCCGCCGGTACTCCAGCAGCAGCGCCGGCAGCCCGGACACCGCGGACAGCGCCGAGACCAGGTGCCGGTGGGTGCGCGGCCCGCCCAGGATGAACCCGCCGCCGTGCAGGTAGAGGATCGCCCCGGCGGCCTCGTCGGCGCCCGGGGCGGCGATCCACTCGCCGCGCACCGCCGCCCCGGCGACCGGGTCGACCCGGGTGCCCCGGACCAGCGGAGTGCAGCCGACCAGGTTGAACAGCTCACGCACCAGGCGGCGCTGCACCGGGTTGTGCAGTCGGGCGCGGTCGGCGACGTGCCGCAGGCTGCCGGTCAGCAGGGCGGCGAGCGCCCGGCTCTGCACGCTGGGAGTCATCCGCCCGCCCCCTTCCACCGCTTGTGTATGGACTATCGCCCACTCGCAAATGTGTATGAGGCCGCTCAAGCATCACTCAAGAAGAGTTACCGTTCGACGATGGGCGCGGATGATGGCCTGTTGGCCAGGTTGCGGTCGGCGGTCGGCGCCGACGCGGTACTCGTCGATCCGGACGTCACGGCCAGCTACCGGCGGGACATGATGCCGCTGGCCCCGTACGGCTCGCCGCTGGCGGTCGTGTTACCGGCCGACGCCGGGGCGGTGCAGGAGGTCGTGCGGGCCTGCGCGGCGGCCGGCGTGCCGATCGTTCCGCGCGGCGCGGGCAGCGGCCTGTCCGGCGCGGCCAACGCCGTCGACGGGTGCGTGGTCCTGGCGCTGACCAGGATGAACGAGATCCTGGAGGTGGACCCGGACAACCGGCTGGCGGTGGTCCAGCCGGGCGTGGTGAACCTCGACCTGCGCAACGCGGTGGAGAAGCACGGCCTGTTCTACCCGCCGGATCCGTCCAGCTACGACTGGTGCACGATCGGCGGCAACCTGTCCACCAACGCCGGTGGCCTGTGCTGCGTGAAGTACGGCGTGACCACCGACTCGGTGCTGGGCCTGGACGTGGTGCTGGCCGACGGCGAGCTGCTGCGCACCGGCCGGCGCACGGTCAAGGGCGTGGCCGGCTACGACCTGACCAAGCTGTTCATCGGCAGCGAGGGCACCCTCGGGGTGATCACCCAGGCGACGCTGGCGCTGCGCCCGCTGCCGCAGGCGCCGGGCACCATGTTCGCCGCGTTCAGCTCGGTCAGCGCGGCCGGCGCCGCGGTCAGCCGGGTGGTCCGGGAGGGCATCGTGCCGTCCCTGATGGAGATCATGGACGCGTCGTCGATCGCGGCGGTCGAGGAGTACCTGAACACCGAGCTGGGCGCCGGCAAGGGCTGTGCGGCGCTGCTGATCTGCCAGTCCGACTCGGGCGGCGAGGCGGCCCGGCGCGAGCTGACCGCGATCGAGCAGGTGTGCACCGACGTGGGCGCCGACCTGGCGCACACCACCTACGACCCGGCCGAGGGGCAGCTGCTGCTCAAGGCCCGGCGGGCGGTGCTGATGGCGCTGGAGGTGTACGGCGCGTGGCTGACCGACGACGTGTGCGTGCCGCGCACCCGGATCGCGGAGCTGATCGCCGGCTGTGAGCGGATCAGCGCGGAGGTGGGTCTGCGCATCGCCGTGGTCGGCCACGCCGGCGACGGCAACATGCACCCGACGATCGTCTACGACCCCACCTCGGAGTCCGAGTTCGCCCGCGCCCGCCAGGCCTTCGACGACATCCTCGAGGTGGGTCTCGGGCTGGGCGGCACCGTCACCGGCGAACACGGCGTCGGCAAGATCAAGCGCGAATGGCTGGCGCGCGAGATCGGCCCGATCGGCCTGCGGGTGCACCGGGACATCAAGAACGCCCTCGATCCGGCGAACCTGTTCAACCCGGGCTCCATGTTCGCCCTGTAATACGTATCCTATGCGCATGGCTCGCGTGAACATCACCGTCCCGGACGGGATCCTCCAGCAGGCGAAGGAGGCCGGCCTCAACATCTCCAAGCTCACTCGCGACGCGATCCTGCACGAGCTCGAGGTCCGCGCCAAGATCGCCGCGTTCGACGCCTACATGGCGGAGTTGGAGACCGAGCTCGGACCGGTGAGCGAGCAGGACCAGGCCCGTGCGGATGCCTGGGTCGAGCGCATGCTGAACCCGACCGACGAGGATCGGCGCACGGCGTGACCATCGTGCTGGACTCGGGGGCGCTGACCGCGGTGGCGCACGACCGCGCCGTCCTGATCGCCCTTCGGAAGCAGGGAGCCTGGCCGCCTCTGGTGTCCACGGCCGTACTCGCCGAGTCGCTGACCGGTGATCAGCGCCGGGATGTCCTGGTCAACCGCATTCTGCGGCTCTGCGTGATCCGGGAGGTCACGGAGCTGATCGCACGGCACGCGGCGACACTCCGGCACCAGGCGCGGTTCAGCGGCATCTCCGCGGTGGATGCCATCGTCGCCGCCACCGCAGACCACGCCGGCGGCGGTGTGGTCTGGACCAGCGACCCGAAAGACATGTGGGCCCTGGCCGCGCACACCTTGAACGTGGTCCGGGTGTCGAAGGTCTAGTTGGCCGGCTCGCTGACCTCGGCCTTGCGCTCCTTGCGGGCGCGGAGGAACTCGATGGCGATGGGGATGACCGAGATCAGCACGATCACGATCAGCATCAGCTCGATGTTCTCGTGCACGAACGGGATCTGGCCCAGGAAGTAGCCGAGCACGGTGACGCCGGTGGCCCACAGGACGCCGCCGATGGCGGAGTAGACGAAGTACTTGCGCGGGTCCATCCGGCCGACCCCGGCGATCGCGGTGATGAACGTGCGCACGATCGGCACGAACCGGGCCAGCACGATCGCCCGGGGGCCGTACTTGTCGAAGAACTCGTGGGTCTTGTCCACGTACTCCTGTTTGAACAGCCGCGAGTCCGGCCTGCTGAACAGCGCCGGTCCGACCTTGGTGCCGATCCAGTACCCGCACATGTTGCCGACGAACGCGCACACGGTCAGCAGCGCGCACACCACCCACAGTGGGTAGTCGATGAAGCCCTGGGCCACGAACAGCCCCGCGGTGAACAGCAGCGAGTCGCCCGGCAGGAAGAAGCCGATCATCAGACCGCACTCGGCGAAGATGATCAGGCACAGGCCGGGGAGCAGGTACGGTCCGAGGCTGGTGAGGATGACCTCCGGGTCCAACCAGGACGGGAGGATCGACATCGCGTTCACGGGCACACGCATGACGGTACCTGGCGGCCGGCTAGAGCAACGTGAGCAGACCCACCACCGCCCCCGCGGCCAGGCCCAGGGCGGCGGCCAGCAGCAGGATGGCCAGCACCGGAACGCGCGTCGCGGGCGGCTCCGGGATCTCGTCGCTGGGCATGCGCACGGTCGTCGCCGGCTGGGCAGGCGGCCCGAGCGGCAGGTCGGTGCCGGACAGCAACCCGTAGCCCTCGCTCGCCCGCCCGGCGGGGGGCAGCGGGGTGTGCGCCGCCTGAGCCCGCAGCGCTTCGGCGATCAGTTGCTCCTGGTCGTCGGCCACAGCGAAACGGTATACGGGTTCAGTCGACCCACGCGCCGCGATGCAGCACGGCGGTCGGGCGCAGGCTGGCGTCCAGGAGCACCAGGTCGGCCGCGCGGCCGGCGGTGATGGACCCGGTGACGTCGGCGAGGCCGAGAAGTTCGGCCGGCCGGGTGGCGGTGGCCGCCACCGCCTGCTGGACGCTCA
>NZ_DASTBH010000289.1:0-3180 GCF_035712165.1 Actinophytocola sp.
TCAGTGTTGCCGGGGTGCGGAGTTGCCGTGCTCCTTGATGTTGTCCTTGGCGTCGTGGGCGTGGTTCTTGATGTCCTCGGCGGCCGAGCGGGTTTCGTCGGCCACGGTGGAGCCGGCGTCCTGTGCCGTCGCCTTGATGGACTCGACGGCCTGCTCGGCGGGCTCGCGGAGGTTGTCCTTCAGTTGTTCGGCCATCTCACCGACCGCGGGCTGAATGTGCTCCTGGGCCAGGTCCTTGGCGTGGTCGGCCAGTTCCCGCTCCCGTTTGCTGGGCGGCAACAGCGAGGCGGTCAGCCAGCCCAGGCCGAACACGACCAGTCCGGCCGCCAGCGGGTTGCCCTGGGTCTGCCGGCGCACGGCCTGCGGGGCCTCGGTGACCATGTGACCCGCTGTCGATGCCGCGGAGGAGACGTTGTCGCCCACGGTCGAGGCCACCGAGGAGACCTTGTCCCCCACGGTTGAGGCGGCGGAGGAAACGTTGTCCCCCATGGTGGATGCGGTCGAGCTCATCCGGTCGGTGGTCTGGGAGGTGGTGCCCATGATCGTGTCCTTCATGGTCGTCAGGGAGCGGCGGGCCCGGTGCACACGACGGTGCACGATCCGGCTCGGGGTCACTTTCTCGGTCAGGGCGTTGACATCGGCGCTCAGCCCGCGCTGCGTTTGCTCGATCTCCCTGCGGAGCTGGTCGGGATCGGTGGTGGTCATGACATCTCCTGGTGCGGCTTGAGGGCCTGGGGTACCTGCTTGACGGTCTCGACGGTGCGTTCCGGTGTCGGATTGAGGTTGCGCAGCGCACCGCGGCCAGCCACGTACAGCCCACCGCCGATCACCGCCCACAGCACCGCCACGATCAGCGCGGCCCAGCCCTGGTCCATCACGTTGGCCAGCGCCCACCACAGCGCGAAGGACAGGAACAGCAGCACCATGTAACCGGCGAACCCGGCTCCGCCGAGCATTCCGGTGGCCTTGCCCGCCTTCTTCGCCTCGACCTTGAGCTCGGCCTTGGCCAGCGCGATCTCCTGGCGCAGCAGTGTCATCAGGTCCTGCGTGACGTTGCCCAGCAGCTCACCGACCGAGTGGTTCTCCACGTCGACATGGTGTGCGCCGGTCGGGATGCCCGGTCCGGTCATCGGTTCGGTCATCGTCGCACCGCACCCGGTCCAGCCGGGACCACGGGGGTGGTGGGCGGGACGACCGGTCCGGGCCGAACCTGCCGCGCAGAACCGGTCTGCTCGGCGGGGAGCGGCGACTCGGCGGTCCAGCCCGGAGCCGGCCGCTCGGTCCGCCAGCCCTGCTCAGCACCCGGCCGCGAGGACATCGCACCGTTGGGCCGATCGGGGCCGCTGTCCTTTGCCGATGCCGCGATGTTGCGGGTCAGCCGCCCGGCCAGCAGGCCGGCCACGGCCGCACCGGCCAGAAACACTCCAGGCCGGCGACGGGCGAAGGAGCGAACCTCGTTGATCAGGTCGCCCGGCTCCCGGGTCTTCAACCACGACGCCACCTGCTCGGTCCGCTCGGTCGCCTGGCGCACCAGGTCCGTCGCCATCCCGGAGTCGTCGCCGCGGTCGGTCATCCGCCGAAGCTCCTCGGCCATGCCGTGCAGGCCTTCGGCCAGCTTGTGCTGGGCGTCGCTGGCCTGGCCGCGCAGCTGGTTTGCGCCCTCCTCCAGGAGGTTCTTGGCCTGCGTGCCGGTCTCGGATGCCACCTGCTTGGCCTGCTCACCGACCACCGAGGTGACCTCACCCGCGCGTTCCGCGGCCGACTTCCCGACCTCGGCGGCCTCACTCATCGCGGACTCCGGAGCCGTCGCGGTGGGCGAACCCGCGCGCGGCGGGAACTGATTCGACTGTGCCATTTTCGATGTCCTTCAATTCTTTAAGTCAGAATTCCGCGCCGAGACCGGCGAATACGCCGTCATGGAACGAAAATCGAGGGCCGCGCCAGCCGGGCGCGCCGGTTTCGGGTACAACACCGGCACTCTGTTTGACCGGGGGCGCATGAGGACCAGAACGGTCCTGCGTCACCGAGCGGGGATACCGCCGGCGCGAGGCCCTAAACGCCGCTGTCCGAAGTCCTGGACGTGATCGCGTGGGTGCAGGGCCCGGACCAGGTCATGGGGCGGAGCCAGCCAGCAGGGTGCGATCAGTCACACGGGTGTCAGGCCTTGGTTCTGGTCTGCTGTTGCAGTTCCGGTGCGGGGTGCGGGCCCTCGGTCTCCAGGCGGTAGTCGGTGCCGAACTGGTCGCGGTGGGCGTCGATGACGAACTCGCTGGGCGGGATCTCGCCGCCCATGATCTTTTCCTGGAACTGTTCGAACCGTTCGTGGGCCTCGGAGACGTAGCCGGCGCCCAGGGTGGTGAGGTCGATCTGGGTGTCCAGCAGGTGGCGCAGGTAGGCCTTGTTCGGTTCGAAGGTCAGGGGTTCGGGCAGCTCGGCGGGCAGTAGTTCGGCGGGGTCGCGGCCGTCGTGCTCGCGCATCAGTTCCGCGGCGATGCGCAGCTGCTCGAGCTCCATGTTCAGGTGCAGCTCCCAGATCGCCTTGACCTTGCGGTCGGACTCGGTCTGCATGAAGGAGTGGTAGAGGTAGACCTCGTTGTACTCGTGGTTGACCAGCCGCTCCCACCAGGTCTCGCCCGGGTCGACCAGCGACTCGTAGTGGGTGACGTGCTCCTCCTCGATCAGCGCGATCTCCTGGTAGAGCTGCCGCGCGATCGGTTCCATGTACTGCGGGCCGACGTTCATGTAGAAGTTCATGGTCTGCTGCTCGGCGGCCATCACCGTCAACGCGTGCATCTTCGACAGGGGCGCGGCGGTGTCGCGGTCGTAGGGGTCGCGGACGTTGTCGACCGGGTGCCGGTGGTGGAACTTGGTCGGCCGGCCGGGCATCACCTCGGTCAGCCCCTCCACGATCTTCTCCGCCTTGCGGTGCTGCACCATCTCGTAGAGGTTGGCGTAGCGGTAGAGGTGGTCGAAGTCCTCCAGCACGCCGAACTCGTAGGCCTGCTTCAGATACGGGTCGGGCTCCATCCGGGCGACCCACGCGGTCAGGTCGACCGCGACCTGCTCGAAGGAGATCGTGGTCTCCAGCGGCGAGGACGAGCCGGGCAGCAGCCAGTTGACCACCTTCTGCTGCTGTTGCTCGATGTAGCGGATCTCGGCCAGCTTGCGCTTGACCTCGGC
>NZ_DASTBH010000290.1:0-15143 GCF_035712165.1 Actinophytocola sp.
TACCTCCCCTGTCGACCACAGGCTAGGATGGAGCCATGCGGCGAATGTTCGGACGTCTCGGGACCATGTTCGAGGCGATCGGCTATCATGCCGAGCGATATGTGGAGCGTCGCGGCGAAGATCCCGTCAGGAATAGTGTGCGGCGATCCCGGTGGGGCCTTATCGCCTTGGCCGGATTTTTCGGCATTCTCGTGCCAATCATGTACATTCGGTTGAATGACGATCCCCGATACCTCCTTGTCGCCCCCTTGAGCATCGCCACAATTTTCATGGCGCTGGTCATGACACAGGCGCGCACTCCGACAAGAGCGTTCGGACGACTGCTTCTAACCTGGCTGTTTCTCATTCTCATGTTCGTGGCGATCGCACTCATCCAGACCTTGTGGCCGGCGCCGGACTGACCTGTGCTCTCGTTCCCCATCACGTACTCCCCACCCCGCACACCACGCGCAGCAGAGCGTAGCGGATACGAACGAACACGGCGCGTGTTCGACTAAATGGGTGGGCTTGCTCAGGGGGTCGGCGGTGCTTCGGCCAGGGTGAAGTCGAAGGTGGCGCGGTCGCCGGCAAAAGTGGTGATCAGGGAGTCCTTGACACCGAACACGGCGTCGGAGTCGAGGTGCTCGCCGCCGGCCATGAAGATGTGGGTGGTCAGCGTGTGGTAACCGGGGGCGGCGATCTTGAAATGGATGTGGGCCGGGCGCATCGGGGAGCGGCCGGCCGCCGTCAACAACTCGCCGACGGGGCCGTCGTGGGGGATGGGGTAGGCCTCGGGGCGCACTGACCAGAACGCGTAGGCACCATCCGCGTCGGTGCGGAGGCGGGCCCGGGCGCGGGGATGGTCGAGGTCGGGGTACTGGACGTCGTAGTGGCCGGTTTCGTCGGACTGCCAGACGTCGATCTCGGCGCCGGCGACGGCCTCGCCGGAGGGGGTGCGGACGGTGCCGCTGACGTGGCAGGGGGTGCCGGGGGCGCCGGCGGAGATGTCCTCGCCGGGGCCGAACGAGGGGGCGTCGGGGACGAAGAACGGGCCTAGGACCGTGGATTCGGTGGCCGCGCCGCCGGTGGGGTGGTTGGCGTTGATCACGGCCATGGAGGCGCCGAGGACGTCGGACAGGAGGATGAACTCCTGGCGGCGGTCGTCGCATTGTTGGCCGGTGCGGGTGAGGAAGTCGATCGCGGCGGCCCATTCCGCCTCGGTGAGGCCGACCTCGTCGATGAACGCGTGCAGGTGGCGCACCAGGCTGGTCATCAGCGAGGCGAACCGGGGCGACGCGGCACCGGCGAAGCTGGCCACCACCTCGTCGGCGAGGGTCATTCCGTCCACCGGCCCTCGTAGGCGGACGCCAGGAAGGCGTGCGCGGCCGGCCGGTCCAGCACGCCGTGCGCGGCCAGTTCGGCGGCGGCCGGCTCGAGGTCCGAACCCCGCAGGCCGAGCTGGGCCAATGACGTCGGGGCGCCCAACTGCTCGGCGAGGGCGCGCAGGCCGTCGGCGGCGCGCAGGGTGCCGAGCACGTCGGCCACCCGGCGCAGCGCCTCCGGGGTGCGGTCCTCGACCAGCGCGGCGGCGTAGGGCAGCACCACAGAGTGGGTCGGCGCGTGCGGCAGCCCGTACGTCCCGCCGAGCACATGGCAGATCCGGTGGTGCGTCGCGGGTCCGACCGCGGCGAGCACGGTGCCGGCCAGGTACGCGCCGTAGCAGGCCTGCGCCCGGCCCTCGACGTCGGCGGGGGTGCTCACCGCCCGCCGCAACCCGGACGCGAGCGCGCGCACCCCTTCGGCGGCCAGCAGCGCGGTGACCGGGTCGGTGTCCGGCAGCACGCAGGCGCCGACGCAGTGCGCGAGCGCGTTCATGCCGCTGGTCGCGGTCACCCCGGCCGGCAGCGTGGTGAACAGCTCCGGGTCGTAGACCACGGTGCGCGGCAACGCGTCCATCGAGCGCGCGGTGCGCTTGCGGCCGCCCTCGGTCAGCCCCCAGGTCGGGGTCATCTCGGAACCGGAGTACGTGGTCGGCACCGCCACGATGGGTAGGCGCGCCTCCACGGCCACCGCCTTGGCGGTGCCGACCACTGAACCCCCGCCGATGCTCAGCATGCAATCGGCCGCAGCCTCCTGCGCAGCTGTCCGTGCAGCATCGGCCGTCTCCTGTGGGACGTGTTCCTGCACCTCGGTGAACACCCCGACCACCCGCGCGCCCAGCGGTGCCACGAGCTCCGCCGCCAGCGGCTCGGCCCGTTTGGTGGTGATCAGCAGTATTCGGTGCCCAAGCTCGTCCACTTCGGACTCCAGCTGGCGCCGGCTGCTGCCGGCGCCGAAGACCACCCGGCTGGGCATCGCCTGGTAGCGAAACGCTCGCATGTCAGCCCACCCGCTCGAACACGGCGGCCAGCCCCTGCCCGCCGCCGATGCACATCGTCTCCAGGCCGTAGCGCGCCCCGCGCCGGTCCAGCTCGCGCAGCAGGGTGGTCAGGATGCGCACGCCGGTCGCGCCGACCGGGTGCCCCAGCGAGATGCCCGAGCCGTTGACGTTGGTGCGCTCGAAGTCGGCCGGGGCGAACTTCCATTCCCGGGTGACCGCGAGCACCTGCGCCGCGAACGCCTCGTTCAGCTCGATCAGGTCGATGTCGGCCAGCGCGAGGTCGGCCCGGGCCAGCGCCCGCTCGGTGGCCGGCACCGGCCCGATGCCCATCCTGGCCGGCCCCACACCGGCCACCGCCCAGGACACCAGCCGGGCCAGCGGCCGCAGCCCGAGGTCGGCCGCGCGGTCCGGGGTGGTCACCACGCACACCGCGGCGCCGTCGTTCTGGCCGCTGGCGTTGCCGGCGGTGACGGTCGAGTCGGGGTCGAGCTTCTGCCGCACCGGGCGCAGCGCGGCCAGCGCTTCGAGGCTGGCGTCGGCGCGCGGGTGCTCGTCGCGATCCACGGCGGTGTCCGGTTTTCCGCGCTTGCCCGGCACGGTGACCGGGACGATCTCCTCGGCGAACCGGCCCGCCTCGATGGCGGCGACGGCCCGCTGGTGCGAGGCCAGCGCCAGTTCGTCCTGCTCGGCCCGGGCAATCCCGTACTCGCGCCGCAGGTTCTCGGCGGTCTCCAGCATCCCGCCCTCCACCGGGTGGAACCTCCCGCCGGCGCTGATCCGGGCCCGGGCCAGCCGGTCGTGCAGCTCGACGCCGGAACCGCTGACGCCCCAACGCATCGCGGCGGAGTAGAACTCCACCTGGCTCATGCTCTCGGCGCCGCCGGCCAGCACGAGGTCGTTGGCGCCGGTCTGCACCCGCATGGCCGCGTCGATCACCGCCTGCAGGCCGGACCCGCACCGCCGGTCCAGTTGCAGCCCGGGCACCTCCACCGGAAGTCCGGCGTCCAGCGCCGCCACCCGGCCCAGGGCAGGCGCCTCCCCGTTGGGGTAGCACTGTCCGAACAGGACGTCCTCGACTGCGCTCGGCGGTATTCCGGTGCGTCGCAACAGATCTCGAATGACGGTCGCGGCCAGCGCGGTGACCGGGACATCCCGGAACACCCCGCCGAACCGGCCAACCGGGGTCCGGATCGGTTCACAGATAACCGCTTCACGCATGTGTCGTGCTCTCCCACTGTCCATTCGGGGCGTAGCCGGCGCCGAGCCGGCTACTGATCTCGCCCGCGGCCTTGATGACCGCCGGCAGGTATTCGCTGCGGATCTCCGGCAGGCCCACGGACCCGGCCGCGACCGACATCCCCAGGGCCGCGATCACCCGGCCGCCGCTGGCCCGGATCGGCGCGGAGAAGGACCGGACACCCTCCTCGAGCTCCTGGTCGACCACCTCCCAGCCACGCTCGCGCACCTCGGTGATGATCCGGCGCAGCGCGACCGGGTCCGTCTCGGTGTGCGCGGTCAGCGCCGGGAAGCGGCCGTTGCTCAGGAAGGCGTCGATCTCGGCGTCCGGCAGGCCGGCGAGCAGCACGCGGCCGATGGCACTGGCGAAGGCGGGCAACCGGGTGCCGGTCAGCAGCAGGTGCGCCATCGCCCGCCGGGACGGCACCCGCAGCAGGAACACCGCGTCCTCGCCGTCCAACGCCGCCATCGAGCAGGTGTGCCCGGTGACCTCGGTGACCTCCTGCATGTGCGGCTGGGCCAGTTCGGCGAGGTTGAGCGAGGAGGTGAACGCGTTGCCCAGGGCGAGCACGTGCGGGGTGAGCGCGAACGCCCGGCCTTCCTCGCGCACGTAGCCGAGCCGCCCCAGGGTGAGCACCAGCCGGCGCACGGTCGGCCGGGAGAGCCCGGTGAGCGTGGCGAGCTGGCCGACGGTCAGCCGCGGATGCTTGTCGGAGAACGCCAGAATCACCGACAGCCCACGCTCTAGTGACTGCACGTAGTCCTTGTCCTCGGCGGGTTTCACCTGTGCATGCTCACATCGTCCGGATTGATCAGGTCGGGTGCGGTCCAGCCGTCCAGGTCGTACTCGGCCATGCACCGCTCGGCGAAGCCCTTCATCGCTTCGGCCTGCCCCGAATTCTCCGCCGCGAACAGCAGTTCCGCTCGCACACCCTCATGGTTGCCCGAGTAGTTGCGCTCGTAGAGCTCGTGCCGGCCGCCGAACTCGCTGCCCACCGAGTCCCAGATCAGCTTCATCAGCTTGACCCGCGCCACCGCGTCCACCCCGTTGGAACCGCGGACGTACTGGTCGAGGTAGGGCCGCAGCTCCGGGACGCCGAACTCCCTGGCGTTGGAGTTGAGGTAGATCAGCCCGCTGCCCAGGTCCTGCATGATGATCTCGCGGACCCGGGGGTAGCCGACGGTCATGAACCAGCGGTAGGCCAGGCCGTAGTCCAGGTGCGGCAACACGGCGCCGCCGATCCACTCGTCCGGGTTCGCCGTCATCGCGTCGGTCAGGCCCCAGAACATGTTGCGCCAGGCGATCACCTCGCCGACCCGGGTCTGGATGCCGCGGAAGTCCTTGGTTCCGGTGACCTCCACACCCTTCATCAGCAGCCCGGCCAGGAAGTCCAGCTTGACGGCGAGCCGGATGCAGCCGTGGAAGGTGAACCGGTGCAGGAAACCCGATCCGGGGAAGAAGGTGCTGGCCTTGTCCGGGTCGCCGTAGATGAACACGTTCTCCCACGGGATCTTCACCCGGTCCAGGATGAAGATGGTGTCGTTCTCGTCGAACCGGCTGGACAGCGGGTAGTCGAACGGGCTGCCCATCACGTCGGCGTTCATCGCGTAGGAGTGCCGGCAGATCAGCTTCATCCCGGGAACGCCCATCGGCACCGTGCAGACCAGGGCGAACTCGCGGGTCTTGATCGGTAAGCCGTAGTGCGCGATGAAGTTGTAGTGCGTGATCGCCGAGCCGGTCGCGACCACCTTGGCCCCGCTGACGATCAGGCCGTCGTCGCGCTCCTCCTCGACGTGCATGAAGATGTCGCGCACCTCGTCGGGCTGCCGGTTGCGGTCCACCGGCGGGTTGATGATGGCGTGGTTCCAGTAGAGGACCTGCTCCTGGGACTCGGTGTACCAGCGGCGCGCGTTGTCCGCGAACGGCTCGTAGAAGTCGCTGTTGGCGCCCAGGGTGCCGAGGAAGGCGGCCTTGTAGTCGGGGCTTCGCCCCATCCAGCCGTAGGTCATCCTGGCCCACTCGGCGATCGCGTCCCGGTCCTTGCGCAGGTCGGCGGTCGAGCGCGGGGTGCGGAAGAACGGGTGGGTGAAGCCGGTGCTGCCGGTGTCGGTGGGCGCGGTGAGCAGGTCCTGGCGGTCCGGATCGTGCAGCGAGTCGTAGAGCCGCGCGGTCATCCGCACCATGTTGCGGAACGCGGGATGCGTGGTGACGTCCGGGACCTTGTCCCCGTACAGCCAGATCTCCCGGCCGTCGCGCAGGCTCTCGATGTACTCCGCGCCGGTCATCGGGCGGGTGTGCCGCGCGCCCGCACCGGTGTCGCTGGTTCGCGCGTCGTGCTGGGTGGTCACAGCGCGTCTCCTCAGTTCAGGATCCAGCTCGCGTCCGGCGAGTCCAGCGAGCCGAGCCAGAGCGTCTCGTCGAGCGGGGCGACGAGGTGGCGGAACCGGCCGCGGTAGAACACCAGCGGGTCGCCGCCGTGGTGCTCCAACTCGATGACCCGGCCGAGAAAGAGCTGGTGGTCGCCGCCGTCGTAGGTCTGCCACGGTTCGCACTCGAAGTAGGCCAGGGAGCCGGCCAGGCGGGGCGGGCGGCCGGTGGTGGACAGTCGCCACTCGACGGAGCTCACCGTGGTCATGCCGGCGAAGTGGCGGGCCAGGCAGTCCTGGCGCTCGCGCAGCACGTTGACGGCGAACGGGCGGCTGCCGAGGTACTGGCTGGCTTTGCTGCGCCGGTCCAGCGAGACCATGACCAGCGGCGGGTCGAGGGAGACCGCGGCGAAGGCGTTGACCGTCGCGCCGTGCGGGCGGCCCTCGTGCTCGCAGCTGACCACGGTGACGCCGGTGGCGAAGTGACCGAGGCAGTTGCGGAGCTGTCGCGGGTCGACCGCCATGGCATACTCCTGATGTCCGCAATGCGTACAATCGTGTCGCTATCCGGTGTGTCAACTTTGGGCCTGGGACGCGACAGGTGTCAAGAGTTGGCCAGTGTTCAATGGATCCCAATGAAAACTGGGAACTCGGAGCTCTCCGTGCGACGGGCACGGACCAGCGACGTACGCGCGATGAAGTCCATCCTCGACGGCTACGCCGGGCGGGTACTGCTGGCCAAACCGCTGGTCACGCTGTATGAGGACGTACAGGAGTTCCTGGTCGCCGAGCTCGACGGGGAGCTGGCCGGCTGCGGCGCGCTGCACGTGCTGTGGGAGGACATCGGCGAGCTGCGCACGATCGCGATCCGGTCCGGCGTGACCGGCCGGGGCATCGGCCACGCCCTGGTCGACGCGCTGATCTGCGGCGCAAGGGAGCTGGGTCTGGCGCGGCTGTTCGTGCTGACCTTCGAGACGCGGTTCTTCGCCGCGCACGGCTTCGTGGAGATCGACGGCACCCCGGTCTCCCCCGAGGTCTACGAGGAGATCCGCCGCTCGCTCGACGAGGGCGTCGCCGAGTTCCTCGACCTCCCCTACGTCAAGCCCAACACCCTCGGCAACACCCGGATGCTGCTGGAGCTGTAGGCATCCGGGCGTCACCGAGGGTGCACGCCTCAGACGTGCGCCGGGGCCTGCTGCGGGGCCGTGGTGTCGCCGGCGCCGACGTAGCGGGCGTCGCCGAAGGCGAGGATCGGGTAGCCGACGAAGGGGAACAGCACCAGGCCGAAGAAGCCGAACGCGCCGCCCTTGCCGAACGCCTTCGCAATGCCGATCGACACGATGATGGCGAAGACCAGGTTCACCAGCGGGATGAAGAACAGCAGCGTCCACCAGCCCGGCTTGCGGGCGACCTTGCACTGCACGTAGATGTTGTAGATCGGGATGATGGCGGCCCAACCCGGCTGTCCGGCCTTGCTGAACACCCGCCACACGCACACGATCATGAACACGGCGATGACGCCCGTGACGATGAAGAGCGGCGCGAACGCAGCCGGGTCCACAGTGGTCGTTACAGTGCCGTCGTCCACAGAAGATCCTTTCCACAGAACAGAAAACAGGTAGGGTCGGCCGAACCCGTCGCGGCAGCCTCCCTTGTGGACTTTCGGCGCGCAATGGCTGACACCGTTTCGTGACTGTGGGCAGATGCACATCAGGCGGCGCACATCAGGCGGTGCACATCAGGCGAGGGCGATCGCGAACGCGACCAGCACCCCGGCCGCCAGCAGCAGCCACGCCGCGAACTGCCACGGCGCCGACGAGCCGCCCCGCCGCACGGCGACCGCCCCACCGGCGGCCAGCAGCACCAGCCCGGCCCCCAGCGCGAGCATCGGCACCAGCGCCACCAGTCGCCGGGTCTGCGGGTCGCAGATGATCGCCTCGTCCGGAGCCCGGCAGTCGATCGCCTTCAACTCCACGACGAACCCCGCCGGAATCGCCACCATCCCACCCACCACGAGCAACAACGCCGCCCCCGCGATCAGCGACACCACCCGGTTCTCTTCCACCGCGTCCTCCCCTGCGTGTCCGTCGGCACTGAGAACCAGGGCACGGCGGGACGGTTCCGGGGTAACGGACGGAACAGGTAGGACTACCTAGAGGTCTTCGTCGTCGTCGGTGGGGGCGGGGCCGCCGCGGATGAGGTGGAGGGTGGCGTCGAGCTCGTCGGGTTTGATGAGGACCTCGCGGGCCTTGGAGCCTTCGGAGGGGCCGACCACGCCGCGGGACTCCAGAAGGTCCATGAGGCGGCCGGCTTTGGCGAAGCCGACCCGGAGTTTGCGTTGCAGCATGGAGGTCGAGCCGAACTGCGAGGTGATGATCAGTTCGGCCGCCTGGAGCAGCACGTCGAGATCGTCGCCGATGTCGGGGTCGATCTCCCGGGCCTCGCCGGCCTTGGCGGCGGTGACGCCGTCGGTGTAGTCCGGCTGTGCCTGTTCCTTGGCGAAGGAGACCACGGCGTGGATCTCCTCGTCGGTGACGAAGGCGCCCTGGACGCGGACCGGTTTGGAGGCACCCATCGGCAGGTAGAGCCCGTCGCCCATGCCGATCAGCTTCTCGGCGCCGGGCTGGTCCAGGATGACCCGCGAGTCGATCAGCGAGGACGTGGCGAACGCGAGCCGGGACGGCACGTTGGTCTTGATCAGACCGGTGACCACGTCCACCGACGGGCGCTGGGTGGCCAGCACCAGGTGGATCCCGGCGGCCCGGGCCTTCTGGGTGATCCGCACCACGGCGTCCTCGACGTCGCGCGGCGCGGTCATCATCAGGTCGGCCAACTCGTCCACGATGGCCAGGATGTAGGGGTAGGGCCGGTACTCGCGCTCACTGCCGGGCGGGGCGGTGATGTCCCCGGACCGGACCTTCTTGTTGAAGTCGTCGATGTGGCGCACCCGGTTGACCTGCATGTCCTGGTAGCGCTGCTCCATCTCCTCGACCAGCCAGGCCAGCGCCGCGGCCGCCTTCTTCGGCTGGGTGATGATCGGCGTGATCAGGTGCGGGATGCCCTCGTACGGGGTCAGCTCGACCATCTTCGGGTCGATCAGGATCATCCGGACCTCGTCCGGCGTGGCCCGGGCCAGCAGCGACACCAGCATCGAGTTGACGAAGCTGGACTTGCCGGAGCCGGTGGACCCGGCACACAGCAGATGCGGCATCTTGGCCAGGTTGGCGGTGACCATGTGGCCCTCGATGTCCTTGCCGAGGCCGATCACCATCGGGTGCGGGTCGTCGGTGGCGGTGCGCGAGCGCAGCACGTCGCCCAGCCGGACCATCTCCCGGTCACTGTTGGGCACCTCGATGCCGACCGCGGACTTGCCCGGGATGGGGGCCAGCAGCCGGACGTTGTCGGTGGCCACCGCGTAGGCGATGTTCTTGGTCAGCGCGGTGATCTTCTCCACCTTCACGCCGTGCCCGAGCTCGACCTCGTACCGGGTCACGGTGGGCCCGCGGGTGAACCCGGTCACCTGCGCGTCGACGTCGAACTGGTCGAGCACCCCGCTGATCGCCTCGATCATCAGGTCGTTGGCCCGGCTGCGGGCCTTGGGCGCGACCCCCAGCTCCAGCAGCGTCGGCGGGGGCAGCCGGTAGTCGCCGTCGACCACCCGGCTCACGGTGATCTTGCTCGGCGCCTCCTTGGCCGGCGCGTGCTCCTTGACCTTGACCGGGCGGGCGGGCTTGGCCGGCGGCGGCTCCTCCAGCGGCAGCGGCGGCTGCTCCGGCTCGGCCATGGCGGCCTGCCGGCGCCGGGACGGCCGGCGCGGCTTGGGCTCCTCGGCCGGCGTCTCGGCGGTGGCGTCGTCGACGTACTCGGCGGTGTCCGGGTCGATGCCCAGCTCCCGCAGCCGGGTCGGGATGTCCTTGATCCGAGTGCCGGTGAACACCAGCACGGCGAACCCCATGGCCAACGCCAGCAGCGGCAGCGCCACCCAGGTGGTCACGCCCGTGGCCAGCAGCCCGCCGGACACGTAGCCCAGCGCACCGCCGGCGTACATCCATCCGTCATCGTCCGCCGGCAGTCCGCTGAACAGGTGCAGCACCCCCAGCAGGGCCAGCACGAACAGCATCGAACCGGCGATCAGCCGGGGGCGCTTGGCCGGCTGCGGGTCGGAGCGCATCAGCGTGATCCCGACCACCAGCAGCACCAGCGGCAGGGTCACGGCACCGGCGCCGATCACGGTGCGCACGCCGCGCTCCAGCCACACGCTGACCGGCCCGCCGGTCCGCCACCAGATCCCGGCGGCGACCACGACGCCGATCGCGATCAGGGCGAACGCCACCCCGTCCCGGCGTACCTCGGCCTCGATGTCGCGGGTCCGGCCGACCGTGCGGGCCAGCCCGCCGACGCCCTTGGCCAGCAGGTTCCAGGTGCCGCGCAGCGCCCGGCCGAGCGGGTTGGACCGGCGCTTGCTCTTCGCACGGGGTGCCGGACGCCGGGTCGTTCGGGTACCGGTCCGGCCCCCTCTTGTGGTCCTGGTGGTCGCCATCACCCTCACGGTATCCAGTTACGTTCCCCCGCATGGGGCATGCCATGCTCCGCTCATGGTTGCGTCCATTCGCCGGCCGAACGAGCCGACACGCCGTAGCCGGAAGGCCGCACCCGTACCGCCGGACTGGCGGGCGATCACCTGGCTGGACCGCGCGGCGGTCCGGCTGACCGGCAACCTGGAGATCACCGGCGCCTTCCCCGGCGAGCTGCGCGGCCGCCCGGTGCTGGTGGCCGCGAACCACATCGGCATGTGGGACCCGATGGTGCTGATCGCGGCGTGCGCCCGGATCGACGTGGACCTGCGGTTCATGCTCACCGCCGGGCTGCTGGACGCCCCGGTGGCGGGGTTCTTCCTGCGCCGGGCCGGGCACCTGCGGGTGGACCGGGGCAAGAGCAACGTGGCCGAGGCGTTCGACCGGGCGATCACCGAGCTGCGCACCGCGCGGCTGCCGCTGCTGGTCTACCCGGAGGGACGGATCAGCCACGACCCCGGGCTGTGGCCGGAGCGCGGCAAGACCGGCCTGGCCCGGATGGCGCTGACCGGCAACGTCCCGGTGGTCACGATCAGCCAGTGGGGCGCGCACGAGGCGATGTACTGGGGCACCGAGACGGCGACCAAGCCGGCGGACTTCGTGCCGTTGCTCACCTCGTTCGCCCGGGCGGTGCGCGACCGCCCGACGTTCCGGGTGCACTTCGGCCGGCAGGTGGACCTGTCCGACCTGTCGGCGAGCCGGCCCGGCGACGCGATGCGCGCCCACAAACGGATCATGGAGCAGATCGCCACGGACCTGGTGCCGCTGCGGATCGGCGAGCCGGACCGGCCCCGGTTCCACGACCCGACCCGGCCGACCGACACCCGCAGCCCCTGGCGTCCCACTGCATGAGAAACCGGGGCGTTTACCGTCGGTCGGAAGAGGCACACTAGAGAAGTGACCACTGAACTTACTTCACCGGTTACCAGTCGGACCCGTGGCACCGCCTTGATCGTGCTGGCCTCGCTGTGCTTCGGCACGTCCGGCCCGCTGGCCAAACCGATCATGGACGCCGGCCTCACCCCGCAGCAGGTGGCCGGTATCCGGATCGGGCTCGCCGCGGTGATCCTGCTGGTGGTGGTCGCGCTGACCCGGCCGGAGGCGCTGCGGCTGCGCCGGGCCGACATCCGGATCATCCTCGGCTACGGCCTGATCGCCGTGGCCGCCGTGCAGGTGGTGTACTTCGTCGCCGTCGCCCGGATCCCGATCGGCGTGGCGATGCTGCTCGAGTACACCGCGCCGGTCCTGGTCGCGCTCTGGGTCCGGTTCGTGCGCGGCACCGTGCTGCCCCGGCAGGCCTGGGTAGGCACCGTGATCGCCCTGGTCGGGCTCGCGCTGGTGGCCAAGGTCTGGGAGGGGCTCGCCTTCGACGCGATCGGGCTGCTGGCCGGCATCGCCGCCGCGCTCGGGGCGGCCTCGTACTACCTGATCGGCTCGCACGCGGTGGCCACCATCGAACCGATCGGCCTGGTCACCTGGGGCATGGTCGCCGGGGCGGTCGCGATCGCGGTGTTCGTGCCGCCGTGGACCATCCCGCTGTCGGTGTTCGACTCGGCGGCGACGTTCGGGCCGTGGCACCCGCCGGTGTGGACGCTGGTGCTGGCCATCGCGGTGCTCTCCACCGCCATGGCCTACCTGCTGTCCATCTCCTCGATGCGGCACCTGCCGGCCAACGTGGCCAGCGTGCTGGCCCTGGTCGAGCCGATCGTGGCCACCGCGGCGGCCTGGGCCCTCCTCGGCCAGGCGCTGACCGCCGTGCAGGTGGTCGGCGCGGCGGTGCTACTCGGCGGCGCCACCCTGGTGCAGTTGGCGCGCACCGAGGGCAAGGTCGAGCAGGGCGGCGGTGTCGAGGTGCTCGACGACGGCATCGGCGAGCCGGTCCAGCATGGCCTCCCGCAGCATGCCGAAACCGGGGGCGTCGGGAGCCGCTGACCAGGTCCGGCCGGCCTGCCCGGCGACCTCGGCGAGCCAGCCCCGGCGGAAGCCGTCGTGTTCGAAGGCCCCGTGCCAGGGCGTGCCCCAGACCGCGCCCACCCGGCAGCCGCCCAGGAACGGCTCGGCCTCCGGATCGGCGGTCGCCTGGCCGTGGTGGATCGCGTATGCCGGCACCTCGTGCCCGCGCCACCGGGCGACCGGCGTGTCCAGGGTCTTTCCCGGTCCGAACGTGACGGTGGTGGGCAGCAGGCCGAGGCCGCCGACCCGGCCGGCGCCGGACTCCACCTCGTCCACGATGGTGCGGGCCAGCATCTGGTAGCCGCCGCAGATGCCCAGCAGCGGCCGGCCGGCCGCGGCCCGGTTGCGGATCACGCCGGCCAGGCCGTGTTCGCACAGCCAGCGCAGGTCGTCGACGGTGGCCCGGGAGCCCGGCAGCACGGCGATGTCGCAGTCGGCCAGCACGTCCGGGTCGGCGGTCAGGGTCACCGTCACACCGGGCTCGGCGGCCAGCGCGTCGAGGTCGGTCGCGTTGGAGGCGCGGGGAAAGCGGACCGCCGCGACGCGCAGCGGGCGGCCGCGCACGGTGCTCTCGGCCCGCCAGCCGGCCGCGGCGAGCGCGTCCTCGGAGTCCAGCCAGACCCGCTCCAGCCAGGGCAGCACGCCGAGCACCGGACGTTCGGTGAGCCGCTCCAGGGCGTCCAGCCCGGGCTGGAGCAGGCCGCGGTCACCACGGAACTTGTTCACGATCCAGCCGGCGATGTGCGCCTGGTCCGCGGCATCGAGCAGGGCCAGGGTGCCGTACATCGCGGCGAACACGCCGCCCCGGTCGATGTCGCCGACCACCACCACGGGCAGCCCGGCATGCCGGGCCAGGCCCAGGTTCACGTAGTCGCCGGCCCGCAGGTTGATCTCGGCCGGGCTGCCGGCGCCCTCGCACACCACCACGTCGAACCGCTTGCGCAGCCCGTCGAACGCCTCGAAGGCGATCCCGGCCAGACCCGCCCGGCCGGTGGCGTACTCCCCCGCCTCGAGCGTGCCGTACGGCCGGCCGAGCACGACCACATGGCTGCGCCGGTCGCTGCCGGGCTTGAGCAGCACCGGGTTCATCGCCGCCTCCGGCTCGACCCGGGCGGCCTTGGCCTGCAACCACTGTGCCCGGCCGATCTCTGCGCCGTCCGGGCAGACCATCGAGTTGTTCGACATGTTCTGCGCCTTGAACGGCGCCACCCGCAACCCCTGCCGGGTCAGCCACCGGCAGATCCCGGCGGCCACCAGGCTCTTGCCGGCGTCGGACGTGGTGCCGCAAACGAGGATTCCAGTCACGTGCCGGCCTCGATGTCGCCCTCCGCCTTGAGGTAGAGCGCCTGCACCGCGGCCAGGGTGGCGGCGTCGGGCTCGGCCCACAGGCCCCGGTCGGCCGCCTCCAGCAGACGCTCGGCGATGCCGTGCAGCGCCCAGGGGTTGGACTCGGTGAGGAACTTCTGGTTCACCTCGTCCAGCAGGTAGGTCTGCGCCAGCTGCTCGTACATCCAGTCGGCCACCACGCCGGTGGTGGCGTCGTAGCCGAACAGGTAGTCCACGGTCGCGGCCAGCTCGAACGCGCCCTTGTAGCCGTGCCGGCGCATCGCCGTCACCCAGCGCGGGTTCACCACCCGGGAGCGGAACACCCGGGCGGTCTCCTCCGCGAGGCTGCGGGTGCGCACGGCGTCCGGCCGGGTGCTGTCCCCGACGTAGGCGGCCGGCGCGGTACCGGTCAGTGCCCGCACAGTGGCGATCATCCCACCGTGATACTGGAAGTAGTCGTCGGAGTCGGCGATGTCGTGCTCGCGGGTGTCGGTGTTCTTGGCCGCCACCGCGATCCGCCGGTAGGCCGCCTCCATGTCCGGCCGGGCCGCGACGCCGTCCAGTTCGCGGCCGTAGGCGAACCCGCCCCAGACCGCGTAGACCTCGGCGAGATCCCGGTCGTCGCGCCAGTTGTGGCTGTCCAGCAAGGGAAGCAGGCCGGCGCCGTAGGAGCCGGGCTTGGAGCCGAACACCCGGGTGGTGGCCCGCCGCTCGTCGGCGTGGCCGGCCAGGTCGGATCGCACGTGCGCCCGGACGTAGTTGTCCTCGTCCGGCTCGTCGAGACCGGCGACCAGGCGCACCGCGTCGTCGATCAGGTAGACCACGTGCGGGAAAGCGTCCCGGAAGAAACCGCTGATCCGCACGGTGACATCGATGCGCGGCCGGCCCAGTTCGGCGAGCGGGACCACCTCCAGGCCGCTGACCCGCCGGGACGCCTCGTCCCACACCGGCCGCACCCCGAGCAGCGCGAACACCTCGGCGATGTCGTCGCCCGCCGTGCGCATCGCCGAGGTGCCCCAGACCGACAGGCCGACCGAGCGCGGCCAGTCGCCGGTGTCGGCCCGATACCGCTCCAGCAGCGACTCGGCCATGGCCTGCCCGGTCTCCCAGGCCAACCGGCTGGGCACCGCCTTCGGGTCGACCGAGTAGAAGTTGCGGCCGGTGGGCAGCACGTTGACCAGCCCGCGCAGCGGCGAGCCGCTCGGCCCCGCCGGCACGTAGCCGCCGTCGAGGGCGTGCAGCACGTTGCCGATCTCGTCGGTGGTCCGGGCCAGCCGTGGCACCACCTCCGTCGCCGCGAACTCCAGGACCCCGCCCACCCGCTCGTC
>NZ_DASTBH010000291.1:0-7345 GCF_035712165.1 Actinophytocola sp.
GACCCGCCGAACATCATCATCGCCAGCCGGGCCGGGCTGTCGTACAACGAGTTCCTCATCCACCTCGCCCCCCTCGTCGTGGTGCTGCTGGTGGTGTTCATCGGGCTGTGCCGGCTGCTGTTTCGCTTCGCGTTCCGGCACGACCCGCAGCGGGCCGCGCAGATCGTCGCCCTCCGGGAACGCGACGCGATTCGCGATGGCCGCCTGCTGGTGGTCAGCCTGGTCGTGCTGGCCGGTGTGACCGCCGCGTTCGTCCTGCACACGGTGCTGCATCTGGAGCCCTCGGTCGTGGCGATCGTCGGCGGTCTGGTGTTGCTGGCGGTGTCCCGGCTGGACTCGGGCGAGGTCGCCAAGGACGTGGAGTGGCCGACGCTTGTGTTCTTCGCCGGGCTGTTCGTCATGGTCGGTGCCCTGGTCAACACGGGGGTGATCGAGCAGATCTCCCGCGCCGCGACCGAGGCCACCGAGGGTCGGCTGTTCTTCGCTTCGATGGTGCTGCTGTGGGGCTCCGCGGTGCTGTCCGCGATCGTCGACAACATCCCGTACGTCGCCACGATGAGTCCTGTCGTGGCCGAGATGGTCAACAGCAGCGGCGACACCGACCAGTCGCAGGTGTTGTGGTGGGCTCTCGCCCTCGGCGCGGATCTGGGCGGCAACGCCACCGCGGTCGGCGCCTCGGCCAACGTGGTGGTGCTCGGCATCGCCGCGCGCGCCGGCAAACCCATCACGTTCTGGCAGTTCACCAAGTACGGCCTGATCGTCACGGTCGTGACGGTCGCGCTCGCCGTGCCGTACCTGTGGCTGCGCTACTTCGCCTTCGCTTGAGGAGCCGGCCGTCTCTCGGAGATTTCTCGCTGGCACGGGTGGAGCTCATCGTGAACGGAGAACTCGACCTCCATACGCTCTCGCACCTCCATGCCCGCCTGGAACGGTTTCTGTCGCTGCGGCCGAAGGCATGCGGTGGCGCAGGGGTGCCGCGACGGGCCGGCCGTCCAATCCGGTCACCGATGATGTCGAAGAGGTCGTCGAAGATGGCCAGGACACGCTCGTGGACGGCGCGGCGCAGCCCTTCCTCGCCGCCGAAGTGGTGTACCACCAGGGCGGGCGAGACACCGGCGGCCGCGGCGATCTGGTGGATCGCCACCGTGTCCGGCCCGTGCGCAGCGGACAGGCGCAGGGCCTCGTCACGGATCGCGGCCCGGGCGGTGCGGTCATCGAGGACGGAACGCGTGGACGATGATTGCGTGGGTCAGTAACCCACGTCTCGCCGTCGCAGGCCGGCGTACCCGGCCGCGACGAACGCCACAACGGCGGCGCCCATGATGAGCAGTGGCGCGGCTGCGACGCTTTCCAATGGGGCTTGGGGTGTGTGCGTGAACGGCGAGGCGCTCTGCAACCAGCCGGGCAGGTCGAGGGAGTCGGCGAACATCGCGATGACCGCGCAGTAGCCGACGGCCGCCCATGCCAAGGCGGCGGCGACGCGGGGTAGCCAGCCGATGCCCACAACCGCGGCTGCGATGACGAGCCATACCGCGGGCAGATAGACGAACGCCACCGCGACCATACGCGGGATCTGGCCGGCGTCGGAGACGGTCAGCCCGTACGCCAGCCCCTCCCCCAGGCCGATCGCCGCCAGCACGAGGGCGCTGCCCACCAGCGCCACGGACAGGTGGCTGGCCAGCCACCCGGCGCGGCTGGTCGCGGTGGCCAGCACCGGCTCGGCCCGGCCGGACGTCTCCTCGCCGCGCACCCGCATCGCGCTGGTCACCCCGTACGCGGCGGCGATCAGGGCCGACACCATGACGGTCAACGCCAGATACGCATCGACGACATCGGACGCCCCACCGGGCAGGAACTCGGCGACCTGCGGATTGTCCTCTATGTACTGCTCGATGGTGTCGCCGATCGAGCCGTACGCCGCGCCCAGCAGGAACAGCCCGAACCACCAGCCGATCAGCGTCCCGCGCTGCAGCCGCCAGGCCAGCCCGAGCGGGGAGCCCAGTGCCCGCGACGCGGTCGCGCGTCCCGGCCGCGGCGGAACCAGACCCGCCCCGAAGTCGCGCCGCTCCAGCAGCGCCGCGGCGACGGCGACGAGCAGGGCGGTAGCGACGGCCGGGACCAGCAGCGGCCACCAGCGGTCGCCGGCGTACGGGAATGTGCGCTGACCCCAGCCGATCGGCGACATCCAGGACAGCGCTTCGTTGCCGACGTCGCCGGCTGCGCGCAGCGCGTACGCCGCGCCGATCGCCAATCCGACGGCGCCGTAGACGGCCCGCGTGTTCTCGAACACCTGCGCCGCTACCGCGGTCAGGCCGGCGAACGTCACGCCGACGCCGGCCATCGCGAAACCGAACAGCAACGAACCGCTCGGCGGCAGCCCGGTGCCGGCAGCCGCGGCGAACACCAGCACCGCGACGGCGAGGTTCGCCACACCCGCCAACAGCAGCGCGGCGCCCAGCGGCGCGCGGCGCCCCAACCGCGCGGAACGGATCAGCTCGGCCCGGCCGGTCTCCTCGTCGGCGCGGGTGTGCCGGCCAACCAGGAACATGTTCATCAGTGCCACCAGGATCGCCACGAACGCGAAGATCTCAAACACGACCTCGCCGCCGATCGACTCCAGCAGCCGGGTCGGCCCGCTCATCACGATGACGGCGGTGTTGCCGCCCAACGTCTGGCGCAGCTGGGCGAGCGCCTCCGGCGTGTCGTACAGGCGCTGGCTCTGGGTGGATTGGATGAGCACCAGCAGCGCGGCGCCGAGCAGCCACCACGGCAGCGCGAACCGTTCCCGCCGCAGCAGGAAGCGAAGCAGACCGCCGGCCCCGGTCACGACGACACCGTCCCGCCGACCGGCCTCTCGCCACCCGCCTGCTCGTCGCCGTAATGCCGCAGGAACATCTCCTCCAGCGTCGGCGGCGTGCTGGTCAGGCTACGCACGCCGAGGGTGGACAGCCGCTGGACCACCGCGTCGAGCTGGGCGCTGTCGACGTCGAACCGGGCGTGATGGTCGGCCAGGACCAGGTCATGCACGCCGGGCAGCGCGTCGAGGCCGGTCAGCGGCCGCGTCGTCTCCACCGCGATCGAGGTACGGGTCAGGTGCCGCAGTTCGCTCAGCGTCCCGCTCTCCACGGTGCGGCCCTGCCGGATGATGCTCACCCGGTCGCACAGCGCCTCGACCTCGGCCAGGATGTGGCTGGACAGCAGCACCGTGCGGCCCTGCCGCTTCACTTCGTTGATGCACTGCTGGAACACGGACTCCATCAACGGGTCGAGACCGGAGGTTGGCTCGTCCAGCAGCAGCAACTCGGCGTCCGATGCCAATCCGGCGATGAGGGCGACCTTCTGCCGGTTGCCCTTCGAGTAGGCGCGCGCCTTCTTGCGCGGGTCCAGGTCGAAGCGCTCCAGCAACTCGTCCCGCCGCCGGCGGTCCAGGCCGCCGCGCATGCGGGCGAGCAGGTCGATCACCTCGCCGCCGGTGATGCCTGGCCACAACGTCACGTCGCCGGGCACATAGGCCAGCCGGCCGTGCAGGGCCACGGCGTCGCGCCACGGGTCGCCGGCGAGCATCCGCACCGTGCCGGCGTCGGGGCGCAGCAGGCCCAGCAGAATCCGGATGGTGGTGGTCTTGCCGCTGCCGTTAGGGCCCAGAAAGCCGTGCACCTCGCCGGGTGTCACGGTCAGGTCCAGTCCGTCCAGGGCCTTCGTGCGGCCGAACGACTTGGTCAGGCCGGCGATCTCGATCGCGGGGCCGGTCCGCGTGCCCATGGAAGCTCCTCGATTGGCGACGAAAGAGTACGGATCATCACGCCGACCAGGCTTCCCGGCACACCGCCACCGACGGTACTACCGCCGCGCAGGCAGAGGAAGCCGCCGGGCCGGAAGGCCACTCATGCGCCCCAGATCGATGCCATCGCCGACGCGTTCGCGAGCCTGCTCGGCCTCCCGCGCGGCGCCGACCCGCGCGACGGGGCGGAGTCGTACAGCCGGATCAGCCTCCGGATGATCTACCGCCCGGGTCCAGAAACGCTGATCGCCGAGGTGACAACCCCGGCGGTCGACGGTGTCTTTGACGGGTGTCCGAGGATCCACACGGACCGATGCCCCACCGGCAGCGTGCCTGACCGCCGTCGACCGGGGCGGCTCTCTCCACCGCGTGCGGGACCTCATTGAGATCCCACCGCTCATCCCGCTGGTCGTCACGCGACGGAGGACGCCGTTCGATGCAAACCGGGTGGCCGCCGTTCGTCAGGTCTCGGTGGTCTCCAGCTCGCCGCGTCGCTGGGCCCGGATGCCGGCGAGGACGGTGGCGACCAGCACGACGCCTACCGCGCCGATGCTGGCCAGCGGCGGCAGCCCGTCGAAGACGCCGATCAGCAGGACGGCGGGCACCGCGGCGATGGGCCACGGCCAAGCGGCCCGCCACCGTCCCGACGTGCCGACGATGACCGCTGCCGTACCCGCCAGGAATAGGGCCACGCCACCGTGCAACGCCCACCGACCCACCGTGGACGCCTCGCCCGTCGGGTGCACGATGAACTGCTCGATGCCGACAGCCACCGCGGCCAGACCCAACGTCAGCGGAAAATGACCGTATATGTAGGCGTCGGCCACGCCGCTCTCCTGGTCTTCGCCGTCCGCCACGAGTCGCCGTTTCCCGGCCGCTCCGCCGAGATCGAAGTAGTTCCACCACAGCGCGGCGACCACGACGAATCCGACCGCGGCCACCAGGACCGACCGCAGCACCCATTCCGTGTCGTGGACGCCGAGCACCATCGACGCCACCGACTCCCCGAGAACGAGGATGACGAGCAGGCCAAACCGTTCGGGAAGGTGTTCCAGGTGCAGCGGCACGCCGCCACCGAACCGGGTCGCCGTCAACGGTGCCAACACCTCGACAAGAATTCCGGCCGCCCACAGCACGTACCGGAAATTGCCCGGTACCGCCAACGACATCGCCCACAACGCCGCGCCGGCACCGGTTCCAACCAGGTAGATCCGTATCGTGGCACGCGCCTCGGTGACGTGCCGGTAGGCCCGCGCGTACAGGGCCAGCAGCAGAACCCTCGTGGCGAGATAACAGATGGCGAACGTCGTCGCCTTGTCGCCCACGGCCTCGGGGGCGCTGGCCGCCATGCCCATCACGGCGACGGTGCCGGCCAGCTTGGCCAGGCGGTAGATCACGTCGTTGGTGTCGAAGCGGTTCGCGTACAGCGTCGTCGTCACCCATGACCACCAGGTAACGGCGAACAAGCCGGCGAAGACGGCGGCACCATGCCAGCTGAGATCCTTGGCGAATGCCGTGGCCAGTTCGGCAAACACGAGCACGTACGCCAGGTCGAAGAACAGTTCCAGCCGGGAAGCGGTACGGTCCTCGCTGGTGCGCAACTGAGGCGGGCGGATCAGCGGTGCCGCTCGGTCATCGCTGGACGGTGCCCGGTCGGTCGTCAGATTCTGCTGATCGGCCGTGCCGGCGGGCCTCCTCACGTCGCCCGAAACGCGGCCGGCATGCGACGCGTGTGCCGCTTTAGGCACGGTCCGCGGTGTTCCGGCGTGAGGAACGTGGCAACGGCCGCGGCGAGTTCGGGCCCGGCGGTGGTTGCGGCGTTGTGGGCGGCTCCCTCGATGACATGGGTGACGGATCCCGGCGTCAGCGCTGCCGCGCGGTCGAGCCAGAGTTGTGGGGCGATTCGGTCGCGTGCACCGCGGACGAGCAACGTCGGTACGCGAACTCCCGCCAGCTTGGTTTCGAGGTGTTCGCGTACGGCGTGGCTCAGCGTGGCGACGATGCGTCGGCAGCCGGCGTCGCGGATGTCGGCCCGCAGGATCGGCGCCTGCCGCCAGTCCTCGCCGGGCAGGGTCCGGACGAGCCGTGCGGCCTGTGCCGGCATGCTCGCGGCCCGCGGATCGGTGGTCGGACCGACCAGGATGAGCCTGGCAACCAGGTCCGGGCGGCGGCTGGCCAGTTCAACCGCGACCTGACAGCCGAAGGAGTTGCCCAGCACCGCGGCGGGTGGGGTGCCGATGATGTCCAGCCAGGTTGCCAGGACCTCCGCGTGCTGGCCGACGTCGAGGACGGTGGTGGGCTTGTCTGACAAGCCGAACCCGAGCATGTCGGGGACGTACACGGCCCGCTGGCGCAGGCATCTGGCGGTGGGCATCAGATAGCGATGCGACACCGCTAGGCCGTGCAGGAGTATGCAGGGCATCACGTCCGGGTCGGTCGGCCGCCGTTGGCGTACGTGCAGGCGTTGTCCGTGGATCCAATACCGGCGGCTGGTGAACCCGTCCGCGTCGGCGGGCGCGGCGAGGGCGCTGCGCCGCTCCTGCCGGCTGAGTCGTCCAGGCCGGTCGTCGCCGGTCACCGGGACAGCCGATGGTCGAACGGCGTGGTGGCCACGAGGAATTTCCGCATTGCGGGAAGGAGTCTGGCCGGGTCCGTCTCGTGCGGGTAGTGGCCGGCGCCGGTGATCTCCACGAGATGGGGATCGGGCAGTTGAGTCGCGAAGCTCTGGTGGTGGTGCGGCGGGATGGTCCTGTCCTCACTGCCCCAGGCCAGCAGCACGGGTAGCTCGCCGAGCAGCCCGAGTAGCCGGGTGGCGCTGACAGTCTGTCCTCGCCAATCGATGACGGTGCGGGCGGTACGGACGAACGCATGCCGCTGCCGGGAGTCGGCGAGTCTGTGCAGTCCCTCGGCGAGCGGGCCGGCGTCCTGCCGAGCGACAAGTCCGGGCAACATGGCCACGACCGGCAGAAGCCGGCGGGTGAGGCGCTCGGGTAGCCGTGCCAGGGCACTGACGACGGTCTGCGCCCCGGGCAGGGTGGCGGCACGCAGCATCGGAGTGAGCTCCCGACCCAGGCCGCCGCTGCTGATCAGGATGAGCCGACTGGTGCTCTCAGGAAACTGATAGGCGAACTGCATCGCGATACCGCCGCCGAGACTATGGCCGACCACCGTGGCCGAGCGATGCCCGACTGCGACCAGCAGGTCGCGCAGAGCCGCGGCCTGCGCCCCCAGAGAGTAGTCCCCCGCTGGGGCGTCGGAATCCCCGTGCCCGGGCAGGTCGACGGCGATCACTCGGTGGGTGGCGGCAAGGGGATCGATGATGTGCCGCCAGGTCCGGCGAGTGCCACCGAGCCCGTGGATGAGCAGCAACGGCTCACCGGACCCTGCCGCGGTGTAGGCGAGGACTCCGCCGGGAACCGCCACCCTGGCGTCGGTACGGACGGCGGCCGCGGCAGGGGTGGTGGCAAGGGTCGTGGCAGGGTCGTCGCGGGTGGATCGGGACTGCCTGACCGTGGAGCCGGACGGGCGAGGGGTGATGGTGATGATGACGTCTCCTGATGTGTC
>NZ_DASTBH010000292.1:0-11225 GCF_035712165.1 Actinophytocola sp.
GTGCGCTCCTTGGCTCCCTTGCCGAGCACCCGGAGGACTCTGGAGTTCAGGTCGACGTCGGCCACGTCCAGGCCGCACAGTTCGGACACCCGCACACCGGTCGCGTAGAGCAGTTCCAGCAAGGCGTGGTCGCGCAGCGCGACCGCGTCACGCTCGGCGGCCCCGGACGCCGAGGCCCGCAGCAGGTCGGCGGCCTGGTCCTTGTTGAGCACGGCGGGCAGGGTGCGGTGCGGCCGGGGCGCGGCCAGCCGCGCCCCGGGGTCGGCCGGCAGGTGCTCGCGGCGGTGCGCCCAGGCGGTGAAGGTCCGGATGGCGGCGGAGCGCCGGGCGAGCGTGGTCCGGCTGGCGCCGGCGGTGCGCTGGGCGGCGAGCCACGCCCGCAGCGCGGCCAGGTCCAACTCGGCGAGCGGCCGGCGCAGCGATCCCAGCAGGGACACCGCGTCGCCGATGTAGGCCCGCACGGTGTGCGCGGACAGCCCGCGCTCCAGACTCAGATGCCGCTCGTACTCGTCGACCACGTGCCGGACAGGCTCCGGCAACTCGCCCCGCATCCTCAGCAGGTCGACCTTCCGCGCACGGGACGGTCTAGGCGGCACTACCGCACCGTACCGCGCGGTTGAGTCCACAGCGGAACTACTACCGACGTTCTCACCCTCGTGTTGTCCCTGGTCCGTCCAGTTTGACCGCCGCGCGCACCAGGAACGGCGCCGCCAGGTCGTTGTTGTCGACGATCACCGTGGCCCGGTCCTCGGGCCGGCATTCGGCCAGGTAGATGCGCTGACCCTGGACGTAGCGCCGGTGCGAGGCGTGGTCCGGGTCGGCGCTGCCGCCGATCCGGCCGGCCAGGCGGGGCACCGAGGTATCGAAACGGACCCGCAGAAAGATCGAGTAGTCCCAGCACGGCAACAGCTCCGGCCGGTGCGTGAAGATCCCGTCGAACACCAGGATCGCGTCCGGCGGGGCGATCTGCACCGGGGCGTCGACGGCCGAGTCGGTCTCGTGGTCGAACACCGCCCGCCGGTAGCGTCCGGTGCCGCCCGGCCCGAGCGGATCGAGCAGCACGGCCCGCAGCGTGGCGTAGTCGAAGGAGTCGCGGAAGAACCCCTCGGGCGAGCCGGGCCCGAGCCGGTAGCGCACCGCCAGCGGGTTGTGGAACGAGT
The DNA here is from genome assembly GCF_035712165.1 of Actinophytocola sp. Lineage (GTDB taxonomy): Bacteria > Actinomycetota > Actinomycetes > Mycobacteriales > Pseudonocardiaceae > DASYTH01. Next base: position 1,161 of record NZ_DASTBH010000292.1, read on the forward strand.
CGGTGCCGGCCCGGATCACCGGGCGACCCAGGGCCGCCAGCGCCACCCCCAACTCGTCGGCGAACACCGTCTTGCCCGCCCCGTCGACGCCGTCCACGCCCACCCGGGTGGTCGGCCCGGTCCGGATGGCCGCGATCCGCCGGGCCAGCTCGCTGATGAGGTCACTTCGGGCACTCACGCCGGCCACGCTAGCTCCTCACGGGACCGTCCCCTTCGGAACCACCCACCGGGTCGGCTGCCCGGTGACCCCGGCGATGAGATCGAAGTCCGCGTCGTAGTGCAGCACGGCGACGCCGTGGGTCTCGGCGCAGGCCGCGATCAGCAGGTCGGGCACACCCGCGCCGCGGTGCTGGGAACGCCGGGCCAGTAAATGCTGCACGGCCATGGCACGGGCGCAGACCTGCGGGGTGACCGGGAGGTCGGTGTAGTTGTTCCGGCGCCGGTGCAGCACCGATCGGTACTCGTCGGGTGTCCGGGTGCTGAAGAGCACCTCGAGGTCGACGACGGCGCAGGTGGCCAGTCGGCCGTGCACCATCAGCGGGTCGAGGACGGCCCGAACCGGTTCCAGGTGCACACGGGCGACGGCGCTTTTGTCGACCAGGTAGCGCGGGCTTATTCCCACGCTTTGTCCATGATCTCCGGATTGCGTAGGTCGGGCAGCGGGTCGGTGGCCCACCAGGCAACCTCGTCCTCGCGGTCGCGGCGGGCCTTGATCTCGCGCAGGGCGGCGTTGACGGTGTCCTTGAGCGTCTTGGTACCCAGATAGGTCCTGGCCACCTCGATCAGGTCGTCGTCCACGTCGATCAGTCGCTTGGTCATGGTGGCCCTCCTCGCTCGCTCCCGGCCCAGGATATCCGGCGAGCGCAAATTGGATATCCTCGGTCACGACGCGGCCCGCCAACCGTCCTCGCAGCGGCGGGCGAGGCCGGTGAGCTCGAGCTCGGGCAGCAGGGCCCGGACGCGGTCGAGGGGGACGCCGGAGTCGACGGCGATGCGCTCGCTGCTGCGGCCGGACCGGCCCAGCGCCTCGTGCACGCGCAGCGCCTCCGGGCCGAGGCCGTCGGTGCGGCGCGCCGGGGTCTCGGGCCGGGGTCGCAGGTCGTCGCCAACCCGGCCGACCGACTCCAGGACCTCGGCCACGGAGCCGACCGGGATCGCGGAGCCGCTGCGCAGCAGTTCGTGGCAGCCGAGCGACATCGCCGAGGTGACCGGACCGGGCACGGCCATCAGCTCCCGGCCGAGCGCCGCGGCGGAGCCGGCGGTGTTGCGCGCCCCGCTGCGCAGCCCGGCCTCGACCACCACCGTGCCGCTGGACAGGCACGCGATGAGCCGGTTGCGCACCAGGAACCGGTGCCGGGCCGGCGGGGTGCCCGGGGGGTACTCGCTGAGCACCAGGCCGGTCTCGGCGATCCGGTCGAGCAGGGTGGCGTGGCCGGCCGGGTACCCCACGTCGAGCCCGCAGCCCAGCACCGCGACGGTGCTGCCGCCCGCGGCCAGCGCGCCGCGATGCGCCGCGCCGTCGATCCCGTAGGCGGCGCCGGAGACCACGGTCCAGCCCGCGCCGGCCAGTCCGTAGCCGAACTCCGCGGCGACGTGCTCGCCGTAGCCGGTGGCGGCCCGCGCCCCGACGATCGACACCGCGCGCTCGCAGAGGTCGGCGAGCCGGCGCTCGCCGCGTACCCAGAGCGCGACCGGCGGGCACGCCCAGCGCAGTCCCCGGGCCGCCGCCTGCTCGAGGGCGAGCAGCGGCCACGCCGGCCACTCGTCGTCCTCGGGCACCACCAGCCGGGCGCCGGCCCGCCCGGCGGCGGCCAGGTCCGCCTCGACCCGGTCGTCCGCGCGGCGGGCCGAGGTCTCGTCCAGCACGGCCGGCGGCGCGGCACCGGTCCGGACCAGGTCGGCGGCCGCGACCGGCCCGTGCCGCGCGATCAACGCGGTCAGCGCCACGCCGGGTGGCTCGGCCACCCGCAGCAGGTAGGCCCGGGCCCGGCGGAGGTCCTCGTCCGGGGTCATCACGCGCTCCGATCGGAAACGGCCCGCCGGCGGGCGGGGTTGGGATGGCTGGAACCGGCGACTCAGGCGCCGGAACGGGGGGTGGGGACGGCGCGGAAGGTGAGGGCCGCGGCGACCTGGTCGGGGCCGGGACGGTCGAGGGCGGCGAGGTCGGCGAGCGTCCAGGCGACCCGCAGGGTGCGGTCGGCGCCCCGGGCGGTGACCGCGCCGCAGGCCAGGCTCCGGTCGAGCAGCGCCGTGACCGGGCGGGGCAGGGCGAACTCGCGGCGCAGCGCCGGGCCGGGCACCTCGGCGTTGGTGCGCCAGCCGTGCTCTGCCCACCGGCGGGCGGCGCGCTGCCGGGCGGCGGCGACCCGGGCGCCGACCACCGGGGTCGGCTCCAGCGTCGCCGGGTCGATCCCGGTCATGGCGGTGATCGGGCGCATCCGGACCCGCAGGTCGACCCGGTCCAGCAGCGGGCCGGACAGCCGGGCCAGGTAGCGCCGCCGGGTGTGCGCCGAGCAGCAGCAGTCCACCTCCCGCGGTGGCGCGCACGGGCACGGGTTGGTGGCCAGCACGAGCTGGAACCGGGCCGGGTAGCGGGCGACGCCGTCCCGGCGGGCCAGCCGCACCTCGCCCTCCTCCAGCGCGGTGCGCAGCGACTCGAGCCGGTCGGCACCGAACTCGGCGGCCTCGTCGATGAGCAGCACGCCCTGGTGCGCCCGGCTGATCGCGCCAGGCTTCGCCAGCCCGACCCCGCCACCGACCAGTGCGGGCACCGAGGCCGTGTGGTGCGGCGCGATGAACGGCGGGATCGTGATCAGCGGCGAATCGGCGGTGAGCAGGCCGGCGATCGAATGGATGGCGGTCACCTCGAGCGCCTGCTCCGCGGTCAGCGGCGGCAGCAGGCCCGGCAGCCGCCGGGCGAGCATGGTCTTGCCGGTCCCGGGCGGCCCCACCAGCAGCAGGTGATGCCCGCCGGCCGCGGCCACCTCCAACGCCCAGCGCGCCTCCGGCTGCCCGACCACGTCGGCGAGGTCGGGCGGCTCGACCGGCGCACCCACTGGTTGCGGCTCCGGAACGGACAGCCGGTCCGGCTCGCCCCGCAGCCAGGCCAGCACGTCGGTGAGCCGCTCGGCGCCGAGCACCTCGACCCCGGTCACCAGTGCCGCCTCCGGCAGCGTCGCCACCGGCACGACCGCCCGGCGCATACCGGCCTGGCGGGCGGCGAGCAGACCCGGCAGCACCCCGCGCACCGGCCGCACCCGGCCGTCCAGGGCCAGCTCGCCGACCAGCACGGTCCGGGCGAGCTCGGTCGCCGGCACCAAATCCGCCGCGACCAGCACCGAACAGGCCAGCGCCAGGTCGTAACCGGACCCGCCCTTGGGCAGCGCGGCCGGGGACAGCCCAAAGGTGACGAGTTGGTCCGGCCACTCCAGGCCGCTGTTGCGGATCGCCGCCCGCACGCGCTCCTTGGCCTCGTTGAGCGCGGCGTCCGGTAGGCCGACCAGCTGGGTCTTCGGCCGGCCGCCGCCGAGATCGGCCTCGATCTCCACGGGCAGGCCGTCCACCCCGAACAGCGCCACCGACCAGGCGCGGGCCAGGGCCATCAGAACACCCCCGGGTGGTGCCGGATGACCGGGACCTGCCCGGGCTGCCACAGGATCGAGACGATGTCGAAGCGCACCCGCCGCAAGTGCTCGCCATGGGACAGCTGCCAGCGGCGGGCCAGCCGGCGGATCCGGGCGGCCTTCTCGTCGGTCACGGACTCGGCCGGGGTGCCGTAGCGGGTGCTGGTGCGGGTCTTGACCTCGCACACGATCAGCAGGTTCCGGCTGCACAGCACCAGGTCGAGCTCGCCGTCCGGGCAGCGCCAGTTGCGCGCCACGACACGCATGCCGCGGTCGCGCAGGTACTGGGCGGCCAGTGCCTCGCCGCGGCGCCCGAGATCCAGGTGAGCGCTGTTTCTGGTGGTCATGCGGCGAGCGTGCCGGGCAGGAACACCACCGGACCACGACCGCGAGTGAACTGTGGACAGTCAGCGGGGGGTGTGGACAACCGGGGCTAGCCGGTGAACGGACCTTCCTCGGGCAGGCGCAGGTCGGGCTTGTCCAACTCCTCCACGTTGACGTCCTTGAACGTCATCACGCGGACGTTCTTCACGAACCGGGCCGGGCGGTACATGTCCCAGACCCAGGCGTCGGACATCCGGACCTCGAAGTAGACCTCCCCGTCGGCGTCGCGGACCTGCACGTCCACGCCATTGGCCAGGTAGAACCGCCGTTCGGTCTCCACGACGTAGGAGAATTGACTGACAATGTCGCGGTACTCCCGGTAGAGCGACAGCTCCATCTCGGTCTCGTACTTCTCCAGGTCCTCCGCGCTCATGCGAAGTCGCGCTCCTCGTGATCCGGCCAGCCGACCCCAATTAGGGATTCCCCATTCTGAACCACGCCATTCGGTTCGGCGCCATACGGTCCGGCACCGACGGTCCGGTCGGGGGGCAGATAGCAGTGCGGAGCGACCGGGTGCGGAGCCCGCAGTCCGTGCCGGCGCGCGGCGGTCACGACGTTGACGAACGACCAGCGGTGCGCCACGCACGGCCCGTGCGCCAGCAGCGCGGCACTGTGCTCGTTGGTGCAGTAGCCCTTGTGGTCGTCGAACCCGTAGACCGGGTACCGGTCGTGCAGGTCGACCATGATCCGGTCCCGGGTCACCTTGGCCAGGATCGACGCGGCGGACACGCACGCGGCCGCCTGGTCGCCCTTGACGATCGGGATGCTGGGCGCGGTCAACCCCGGCACCCGGAACCCGTCCACCAGCACGTATCCCGGATGGGTGGCCAGCCTGGCCACGGCGCGGCGCATGCCCTCGATGTTGGCGAAGCCGACCCCGCGGCGGTCCACCTCGCTGACCGGGATCACCACCACCGCGTAGTCCACCGCCCGCCGCACCACCAGGTCGTACATGCGTTCCCGGGCCGCGGCGGTGAGCAGCTTGGAGTCGGTCAACCCCTCGAACCGGGCCGCGTCACCGGGTCGCAGCACGCACGAGGCGACCACCAGTGGGCCGGCGCACGCGCCCCGGCCGGCCTCGTCGACCCCGGCGACCGGTCCGAGCCCACAGCGGTCCAGCGCACCCTGCAGTCCCCAGTTGCCCGCGTCCCGGCGCAGCACCACCCGCGGCGGCCGCAGGTCCGGGGCACCGGCCAGCGCCCTCACGGGCGCCGCCGCTCGGGTAGCGCGGCTCGCAACCTCCTGCCCAGCCACAGCGTCGGGAACGCGGCCGCGACGCCCACGCCGAGCGGCAGGCCCGTGCCCAGCGCGACGGCCGCCTGCGCGTTGTAGTCGCCGACGCCCTGCCAGCGCGACGGGGGCAGCACGATGAACCGAGCCTTGCCGATCACGTTCTCCACCGGCACCACGCCATCGGCGCCGCCGCCACCCTGCACGCGGGAGTCCGCCGAGTTGTTCCGGTTGTCGCCCATCACCCAGAGCGTGCCCTCGGGCACGGTGAACGACTCGAACTCCTGGTTGCCGTTGGGCGCCCCGCCGTCCCAGTAGACGTAGGGCTCGTCCAGGGACTTGCCGTCCACCTGGACCCGGCCCTGCTCGTCGCAGCACCGCACGGTCTGCCCGCCGGTGGCGATCACCCGCTTGACGACGTCGTCCTCGTTCGGCGAGGCGAGCCCGAACATGGCGCCGAGGTCCTGCAGCCAGCGCACCACGGCGTTCTCCGACCGGTTGGCCAGAAACTCCGCCTGGTTCCAGGTTCGCGGCCGCTCGAACACGATCACGTCGCCGGGTTCCGGGTCGCGGAAGTCGTAGACGACCTTGTCCACCAGCACCCGGTCGCCGTAACAGCCGGCACAGCCGTGCAGCGTCTGCTCCATCGACTCCGACGGGATCAGGAACACCCGGGCGACGAAGGTCTGGATCAGGATGGTCAGAACCAGCGCGATCCCGATGAGAATCGGGAGTTCCTTCCAGAACGACCTGGGCTGCTTGGCCTTCTTCGCCTTGGTTCCGGCCTCGGGTTCGCCAGCGGCCGTTTCGGTGTTCCCGTCGGCATCCCGAGGCCCTGCCGGTTCCTCGGTCCCGTCCCCGCTGTCTTTGGAGTGTCCGACGTCGACCACTACTGCAGACTACCGGGACGCCACTTACGGATACGGCGGCCCAGCCACAACACCGGCCAGGCGGCCAGCAAACCGGCGCCGGCCGGGACCGCCTGCTGCCAGCCGGGGGCGCCCAGGGCGGCGACCGGCGCCTGCGGGTCGTGGTCGCCGACGCCGCGCCAGCGCGACGGCGGCAGCACGATGACCCGCGCCTTGCCGATCACGTTGTCCACCGGAACGACGCCTTTCAGGCCGCCCTCGACCTCCTTGCCGCCACCCTGGCAGCGCGAGTCGCAGGAGTCGTTGCGGTTGTCCCCCATGACCCACAGCGTCCCCGCCGGCACGGTGACCTTGGGGAAGGTCGACTGGGTCGGCGGGCGTCCGGGCTCCCAGAAGATGTACGGCTCGTCGAGGGGTTTGCCGTCGACCAGAACCTTGTTGTCGGCGTCGCAGCACTCCACGGTCTGCCCGCCGACGGCGATCACCCGCTTGACGAAGTCCCGCTCGTCCGGCGGCGCCAGGCCGACCAGCGCACCGAGCCCCTGCAGCCCGCGGACCACCACGTTGTCCGACCGCTGCGGCAGAACGTCGTTCTCGGTCCACGGATCCGGGCCCTTGAACACCACCACGTCGCCCGGCTCGGGATCGGAGAACCGGTACACCAGTTTGTCCACCAGCACCCGGTCGCCGGTGCAGCCCGGGCAGCCGTGCAACGTCTGTTCCATCGAGCCCGACGGGATCGAGTAGACCCGGCCGATGAACGCCTGGATGACGATCGTGAGCACGATCGCCACCGAGAACAGGATCAGCAGCTCGCGCCAGAGCGGCTGCTTCCTCGGCTTCTGGCGGTGCCGGGTACGCCCAGGCCGGTCGGGTGGCTCCGGCGGCGCCGGGCGCCGCTCTGCCCGCGGTGGCGGCTCGGGTTGGGCCGGCTCGCGGCCGAACCGGCTGGGCCCGCCCAGCCGAGGCAGGACCTGGGTGCGGTCAGGGTCGTCCTCGGGCGCGGCGAAGTGCACGGGGTTGACCACGAGACCAGGCTACGGCAGTCCGGCGTCGACGCGCTCAGGACGCGGACGGGGTCTCCCGCTTCTCCTTGATCTTGGCGGCCTTGCCGCGCAGTTCGCGCAGGTAGTAGAGCTTGGCGCGACGCACGTCACCCCGCCGGTCCACCTCGATCTTGGCGATGTTCGGGGAGTGCACCGGGAAGGTGCGCTCGACGCCGACGCCGAAGGAGATCTTGCGGACGGTGAACGTCTCCCGGACGCCGCCGCCCTGCCGGCGGATCACCACGCCCTTGAAGATCTGGACCCGCTCGCGGGAACCCTCGATCACGCGGACGTGGACCTTCAGGGTGTCGCCCGGACGGAAGTCCGGGATGTCGGAACGCAGCGACTTGGCGTCCAGGGCATCCAGGGTGTTCATCGGTATTCCGTCCTCATCTAGCGTTCGTGTTCGTCGTCTTCCGGCTGACACGCGCGGAAGCAGGTCCGACCAGCCGGGGAGGGGGCTTGCGAAGCGCGCGCCTGGACCGGAGCCTGGCGGCGGCAACCGGTCAAGTATGTCAGATGGTCAGGGCGGATTCGAAATCGAGTCCCGTAGCCGTTGCAGCACAGCCAGGTCGCGACGGTCCAGCGCGTCCTCCGGCAGTGCGGCCAGCAGGTCCGGCCGGCGCGCGAAGGTCCGCTCCAGCGCCTGGTCCCGGCGCCACCGGCTGATCGCGCCGTGGTTGCCGGACCGCAGCACCTCCGGCACGGCCAGGTCGCGCCACACCTCCGGGCGGGTGAAGCTGGGTCCCTCCAACAGCCCGTCGGAGAACGAGTCCTGCTCGGCCGACGCGGGGTTGCCCAGCACGCCGGGCAGCAGCCGGGCCACCGCCTCGATCATCACCAGGACCGCGACCTCGCCACCGACCAGGACGTAGTCCCCGATCGACACCTCGTCCACCGGCATCCGCCGGGCCGCGTCGGTGATCACCCGCTGGTCGATGCCCTCGTACCGGCCGCAGGCGAACACCAGCCAGTCCGCTCCCGCCCAGTCCCGGGCCAGTTCCTGGGTGAACGGCCGTCCGGCCGGGGTCGGAACCACCAGCCGCGGGGTGCCGCCCGCGCACACCTGGTCCAGTGCCTCGCCCCACACCTGCGGCTTCATCACCATTCCCGGCCCGCCGCCGTACGGGCTGTCGTCCACCGCCCGGTGCACGTCGTGGGTCCAGTCCCGCAGGTCGTGCACGTCCAGCCGGAGCAGCCCGCGCTCGATCGCCTTGCCCAGCAACGCCGTTCGCAGCGGGGCGAGGTACTCGGGGAAGATCGTGATCACGTCGAGGCGCATCAGCTTTCCAACAACCCTTCCGGCGGGTCGATCACGACCCGCCGGGCGGTGAGGTCCACCTCGGGCACGATCTCCCGGACGAACGGCACCAGCGCCTCCCGGCCGCCGTCGAGCTTGAGCACGAGCAGGTCGCTGCCCGGGCCGTGCGCGACCTCGAGCACGGTGCCGACCCGGGTCCCGTCCGGCAGCAGCGCCGCCAGGCCCTCCAACTCGTGGTCGTAGAACTCGTCCGGGTCCTCGGTGGGCGGCAGCGCACCGGCGTCGATCAGAAGCAGGGCACCGCGCAGCGCCTCGGCCGTGTCCCGATCGGGGACCTCGGCGAAGCGGACGAGTAACCGCTCCTGATGCCGCCGGGCCGACAGCACGGTCAGCGGGCGGGTGCTCCCGTCTCGTGACCGCGCGGTCATTCCGGCGTCGCCGGCGAACCGCAGATCCGGCTCGTCGGTGCGAACCTCGACGGCGACCTCGCCACCGAGCCCGTGTGCCTTGACGACGCGCCCGACAACGACCTCGATCATGGGGTTGTCGCCGGCCTCACTGGTCCGTGTCGACGACGTCCACTCGGATTCCGCGGCCTCCGATGCCGGCCATGACGGTGCGCAGGGAGGTGGCGGTGCGGCCGCCGCGGCCGATCACCTTGCCGAGGTCGTCCGGGTTGACGTGCAGCTCGAGCGTGCGGCCCCGGCGGGTGGTGACCAGGTCGACCCGAACGTCGTCCGGGTGGTCGACGATGCCCCGCACCAGGTGTTCGAGAGCGTCCGCGAGGAAGCTCATGCCTCTTCCTTGGCGTCCTTGTCGTCCGCCTTCTCAGCCTTGGCCTCGGCCTTCTTGGGAGCCTTCTTCTTCGGCGTGGTGGCCTCGGTGGTCGGCTCCTCGCCGGCCGCCTTCAGCGCCGCCTCGAACAGCTCCTGCTTGCTGGGCTTCGGCTCGGCGCGGCGGAGGGTGCCCTCCTGACCGGGCAGATCCTTGAACTTCTGCCAGTCGCCGGTGACCTCGAGCAGGTGCTGGACCGGCTCGGTCGGCTGGGCGCCGACGCCCAGCCAGTACTGCGCCCGCTCGGAGTTGATCTCGATCAGGCTCGGCTCCTCCTTGGGGTGGTACCGGCCGATCGTCTCGATCGCCTTGCCGCTCCGGCGGGTCCGGGCGTCGGCCACGACGACCCGGTAGTACGGCGCCCGGATCTTTCCGAGCCGCTGCAGCTTGATCTTGACAGCCACGGGGTGGGTTGCTCCTCAACACTCTCGATGCAGATGGTCAGGCGCTCGCGGCCCGAGTGGGGACGGATCGCATGCGCCCAGAGGTTCGTGGCGCTATGGCACGGTGAGAGGGTCCGGCCACAGCGGACAATCCGTCATTGTGCCAGACCGGCGAACGGCGCGACCTCCACCCCGGCCCCGGTGAGCGCCGCCCGCACCGCCCGCGCGTGCGCGACGGCCCCCGGCGTGTCCCCGTGCAGGCACAACGACGCCGCCCGGACCGCGAGCACGGTGCCGTCCTCGGCGACGATCTCGCCCTGGGTGGCCAGCCGCACCGCGCGCGCCACGACGGCGTCCGTGTCCGGCAGCAGCGCGCCGGGCTTGCCCCGGGCCACCAGCGTGGCCTCCGGGGTGTAGCCGCGGTCGGCGAACGCC
>NZ_DASTBH010000293.1:0-9313 GCF_035712165.1 Actinophytocola sp.
TGTGTGCGAAGTAGATCCGGTGCGGGGTGGGCCGGTGCCGGTCCGGGTGGCTGCCCGGCCGGCGGATCAGCGCGATACGGATGCCCGTGCCGGCCACCCGCCGGCCCAGTTCGGCGCCCACCTCGGGGTCGATGTGGCTCTCGGCGAGGGCCTCGCGCCCCCACGGGCCGGCCTGCTCGACGCACAGCCAGCCGGCCGCGACGCTGGACGTGCCCGCCAGCGGCTCGTCCAGCATGGTCGACAGCGCCGAGCAACGCGGCCCGGCGGTCGGGGAGGCCTGGTATCCATCCATCGCCGACCAGACTCTCACGAGCACCGGAAAGCCTTGATCGCGGCACGATCGATCGGATGCAACCTCCCCGGCCGAGGATGTGTGTCAGGACTGTGAAACCACCGAACACGGACGGGGCGGACGCCTTCCGGCGGTTCGCCTCGGGTGCGACCACCCAGCTGGGGAGGTTGGCGTACCTGCTGTGTGGCGACCGGCATCTCGCCGAGGACCTCGTGCAGTCCTGCCTGATCAAGATGTATCTGGCCTGGCCCCGGCTCACCGAGCCGGACGCGGCGCTGGGCTACGCCCGGCGGGTCCTGTTGCGCTGCTGGCTCAACGAGGCGCGCCGGCCCTGGCGGCGTTCGGAGGCCCGGGACGGGGTCGTGCCGGATGTCCCGGACGGCACGGCCGATCCCGCTCTCGACGCCGGCGCCGGACACGTCCGCGCCGTGCTCCTGGGGGCGCTCGGTCAACTGCCGCCGCGGCAGCGGGCGGCCGTCGTGCTGCGCTACTGGGTGCAGCTTTCGGTCGCCGAGACCGCCGCCGCCATGCGGTGTTCCGAAGGAACCGTCAAGAGCCAGAGTGCCCGCGGGCTGGCCACCCTCCGCGCGGCGCTGTCCGGCACCGACCAGATCACGGAGCTGAGCCAATGACCGACGAAACCAGGATCGTCTCCGCGCTCGCGGCCCTCGCCGACGAACTGCCGCCCCTGCAGGTGGACCTGGACCAGGTGGTGCGCCAGGCGCACCGGCGCCGAGGCCGACGCCAGGCCGTGCTGGTGGCCGCCGCGTCCACCGTCGTCGCCGGCAGCCTGGTGGCCACCATGATCACCCTCACCGCCGGCCGCGAACCCCCCGGCCAGCCACCGGCGCTCGCCAACGACGCCGGCTGGTCGGTCACGCCCGTGCCGGTCCTGGGCAACCGGGCCTCTCTCAATGCCGTGGCTCCGGTGACCCAGTCCGACGTGTGGGCCGTGGGATCGTTCTTCAACGACGACCGGGGTCACGACAACAAGACCGTGATCGTGCACTGGGACGGCCAGCGGTGGTCGCCCGCCGGCCCCACCAACCCCGGAACCTTCATGGACGTCGCCGCGACCAGTTCGACCGACGTGTGGGCCGTCGGCGGCGCGACGGACCGCACGCTGGCGCTGCATTGGGACGGGCGGGCCTGGACGGCGACGCCGACCCCGTCGCCCACCCCCGGTCCCGGACTGTCGTCCTCGCTCAACGGCGTGGCGCCGATCGCGAGCGACGACGTGTGGGCCGTCGGATGCCAGTTCAGCGCCGGTGGGCTCTACCAGTCGACGCCCCTTGCGCAGCACTGGGACGGCCAGCGGTGGGCCGAGGTCGAACTCCCGCCGATTCCGGACGCCCCGCAGGGGGCCTGCCTGCAGAGCGTGGCCGCGCGCGGGCCGAAGGACGTGTTCGCGGTCGGCCACATCTACGGCGGCAACGTGAAGGGTGGCGACCTGACCCTGCACTGGGACGGCACCCGATGGTCGGTCATTCCGCGCCTGACCGGCGGCACCGCCCCCTACTACCCGAACAAGGTGATCGTCGTGGGGGAGCAGGTGCTGGCGGTCGGCCAGAGCTACTCGCTGACCACCACCAGTGCGGCTGTCCTGCGCTGGGACGGCAGCGGCTGGCAGCCGACCCTGCTCGACGCCTTGCAGTTGAGCGGTGCGACCTCGGACGGCGATGGCGGGGTCGTGGTCGCGGGCCAGGCCGCCGGGACCGGACCCGGCGCGTTTTTCCACAGCACCGGCGGCGAGTTCCGGCCCGCGGAGAAGCTGCCGAACGGGTTGGCGAGCTTCACCGCGCTCGCCACGGTGCCGGGCACGGACATCGTGTGGGCCGTCGGTTTCCCCCGGATCGACTACGGCCAGCCGGCCGCGCGCATTTCCCCGGGGCAGACGATCCCACCGATCACGACGCGCCAGCTGCCCACCGTCATACCGTGGGCCGGCTTCATGTCCCTGGGAGGATAACGGCGCTCACTCGTCGCTGAAGAAGGTCATGACGGCGAGGAGGTCGGCGGCGAGGGCGCGGTCCCCGGTGATGGTGAGGGGGACCGCGTCCGGCGTGCGCCGGTTGGCGGCCAGGTAGCAGAAGTCCAGTGCGTCCGCGGTGAGCGTCACGCTGGGCTCGGTCGAGCCGGCGGGGTCGCGGGACAGGGCGATCAGCCAGTCGGCGGTCAGCACGCCGGTCAGCACGATGCGCGCGGTGCGCCCGGGGCGTGTCCGGCCGGACAGCTTCAGTGCCGCCGGCAGCGACCGGATGTGCAGGTCCGCCAGGGGGAGTAGGTGCCGGGGGGAGGGCGGGCGGACCGGCCGTCCGGTGGCCAGCCGCAGGTCGTCGGCGTGGATCCAGGTCTCGAAGGCGCGTCCCAGATAGGCGTTGCCCACCGGCATCGGCATGCCGAACACCTCGACCCGCCCGGTCAGCGGCGTGAACGCGGCGTGCCGCAGCAGGGCGAACGCCCGCTCCCGCCAGGCCCGGTGCGACCCCTGCGGGGAGGCCGGGGCCGCCGGCCGCGGGTCCACGCCCAGCGCGCCGGCCAGGACCGCGTCGTGACCGCTGAGATGGTCGACGAGCTCCCGAGCGGTCCACCCGGTCACGGTCCGGGTGTGCCACTGCGACCCGGTCACCCCGCTCAGCAGGGTGTCCAGCTTGCGCACCTCGGCGGCGTACGGGATCGCCTCGGCCGGCAGCGCTTCTGGGTCGGGATAGCCGGCTGGCCGGCGGTGCAGCGCGGCGGTGAGCACGGTGGAGCGCAGCGTCCTGGGCGGGGTCATCCCGGTCACGGCATGCCCTCCGCTCCCAGGCGCCGGCCGAGCGCGGCCAGCGCCAGCCGCAGCCGTGACTTCGCGGTGCCCTCCGGTATGCCGAGCGCGTCGGCGACCCGGCGGTAGGTATGGCCCTCGAAGTAGGCCAGCCTGATCGCCGTGCGCTGGTCGGCCGGCAGGGCGTCCACCGCCTGGCGGACCAGGTCATGCAGCACCGAACTGGTGGCGAGGTCGGCCGGCCCGGGCGTGGCGTCCTGCTCGTCGACGGCGGTGCGCTCGTGCCGGCGCCGGTGGGCGGTCTCCCGCCGGACCCAGTCCACCGCCCGGCGATGGGCGATCACCCCCAACCAGGACCGCAGGTCGCCGCGATCCGGGTCGAACCGGGACGGGTGCTCCCAGACGTAGACGAAGACCTCCTGGGTGATGTCCTGGGCCGCCGCCCAGTCCCCGGTCACCCGCAGGGCCAGGCGCAGCACGGTGGCGCCGTGGACGTCGTACAGCTCGGCCAGGGCGGTCTCGTCCCCGGCGATCAGCCGGTCCAGGAACTGCCGCGCCGGTAGCACCATCTCCGGCCCTCCCGTACTGCTGGGTCACCAGACAGGTGCACCCAACCGGCGCCCAGATACCGCTTCGGTCCCGCTGCCGGACCCACTCGCGTGAAGCGACTCACACCGTACCGACCCGGGTGATCCGTGTCGCCGGGCACCGTCGGATGGTTCAGGAAAGGGAGGACAAAATGCGAAAAACACGTAACAGAAAGGTGATCGTGGTGTGACGACAAGCACGCCGAAAGGGTGGACCGGGCCGGGGATGCACCCCGGCCCGGCTTCGCACGAGTGCGGTGCTAAGATGCACCGGGTTCTGCTGCTCGGCGGGGCGAGCAGCGCAGAACACCAGTGATATTTGTTCTTTCGGAATGCGCGTGACCGCGCCGCACCGGACGTACGGAGAGGAACGGTCAGTGTCCACGTTGGCCCCGCAGCATTCCGTGGTCGATGCCGAACCTCAGCGCGAATCGGGTACCTGGACGCAGCGCGCGGATATCCAGGGTTTGCGCGCGCTCGCGGTCGGTCTGGTCCTGGCTTACCATCTGAGCCCGGAACGGCTGCCCGGCGGTTTCATCGGCGTCGACGTCTTTTTCGTCATTTCCGGATTTCTCATTATCGGCCTGCTGGTGCGCGAGATTCGCCGCACCGGGCGGTTGCGGATGCGGGATTTCTACGCCCGCCGGATCCGGCGACTGCTTCCGGCCGCCAGCCTGGTCCTGCTGGCCACGGTCGCCGGCACGATTCTGCTGCTGCCGACCCCGCGCTGGCCGTCCGTGCTGCGCGAGGTGCTCGCCTCCGCCCTGGACGTGCAGAACTGGCTGCTCGCGGTCCAGTCGGCCGACTACGCGCACGCCACCGCGGCGGCCTCGCCGGTGCAGCACTTCTGGTCGCTCAGCGTGGAGGAGCAGTTCTACCTGTTCATCCCGCTGCTGCTGGTGGTCAGCGCCGGGCTGGCGGCCAAGCGCGGCCGGTCGGCCATCCGGTGGGGGTTCGGCGCGGTCGCCGTGGTCACCGCCGCCTCGCTGACCTACTCGGTGCTGCTCACGCCGGCGCCGCCCGGCGCGGCCTACTTCGTGACCCCGACCCGGATCTGGGAACTCGGCATCGGCGGGCTGCTGGCCATGGTGATCCACCGGGTCCGGCTGGGCCGCGCCGTGCGGTTGCTGCTGGGACTCGCCGGCCTGGCCGCGGTCCTGGTCTGCGCGGTCGTGCTGACCACGGCGATGGCGTTCCCGGGCTGGGTGGCGCTCGGGCCGACGCTGGGCACCGTTGCCCTGATCCTCGCCGGGACCACCCCGGACGGCGGCGCGCCTGCGCGCTACGAGGTCTCCGGGCTGCTCAGCATCCTGCCCCTGCGCTACCTCGGCGACATTTCCTACAGCCTCTACCTCTGGCACTGGCCGGTGATCGTCTTCGTGATGGAACGGGCCGGCGCCAACCGGCTCACCACCACCCAGATGCTCAAGTGCGCGGCGCTGAGCGTGCTGCTGGCGGCGCTGACCAAGCACCTGGTGGAAGATCCGTTCCGGCGCCGGCGCGGCACCCGCACCCGGTGGACCTACGCGCTCGGCCTCGGCCTGGTCATGGCGACGGTGGCCGCCTCGATAGTGCCCTGGCAGGTGGCCCGGCAACGGATGGACGAACTGCTGGCGGCGCGGTCCACGCTGGACAACGACCATCCGGGAGCGCGGGCGCTCGGCACCGCGCCCTCGCCGCCGGTCCGGACCGCGCCGCTGGTGCCCGACCCGGCCGTCGCCGACCAGGACATGGCGCCGGCCTGGCAGGAGAACTGCGCCAACTACGACCCGGCCAACGACAGCCGGTGCGTCTACGGAAACCCCGACGCCGCCAAGACGATGGTCCTGCTCGGCGACTCGCACATGACCATGTTCAGCACCGCTCTGGCCACCTTCGCCCAGTCGCACCCGGACTGGCGGGTCAAGCTGATGATGCATGACGGCTGCGGCTTCGGTGACCTGCCGCCGGACGACTCCGGATATCCGCTGCGGGTCTGCGCGGACGTGGCCTACGCGATGGTGCCCACGCTGCTGAAGATGAAGCCGGACCTGGTCGTCACGTCCGGGTACACGCTCGGCTCGAAGGTCATCGACGGCAAGCGGACCTGGCCCAACCGGGACCGGGTGCTGTGGGGGTACCGCGCGGTGCTGGGCCCGCTGGCCGAGGCGGGCATTCCGGTGACGGTGATCCGCGACGTGCCGCTGATGGCCACCAACACGCCGCGGTGTCTGCTCCGCAACCCGAACCAGCCGGCGGCCTGCGACACGCCTCGGGCCGTCGCGCTCGGGCCGGAGCAGGACCCGCTGGTCGAGGCGGTCAGCACGCTGCCGAACAGCCACGTGGTCGATCTCACCGACTGGCTGTGCACGCCGGACACATGCCCGGCCGTGGTGGGCAACGTCGTGGTCTACCGCGACAACCACCTGACCGACAGCTACGTGCGGACCCTCACCCAACCCCTCATCGCCCAGCTCGGCGTCTCCTGAGGCATCGAGGGCTTACTTGACATAATGTCGATTATCGAACTTGTATCGACCTGCGGTGTTGAGCCACGGGCCAACCTAGGCCCCTACGAGACGTCCGGCTCCACGACGCCCGGCACACCGCCGCGACCGTTCTGCTCCTTCTCGGGGTCCAGCCGCGCGCCACGCAGAAGCCATATAGCACGGTGGTGGAGTCGATACCTTGTCGACTCCACCACCCCGCCGCCTAACCACAGCTACGGAGGAGCCCCGATTTGAGCCTGCGAAGGGCTACTGGCTCGACCCACCACCAAGCGCACAGCCAGATGGGCATGGACGGGCTGACAGGGCTGCTACGGGCTGAAATGCCCCAAACCTTTCCTGCGGGCTTACGCGGGGCAGGACCCGTACTGCTGGGCCTGGATCACGGCCGTTGCCCAGTCCTCGACCTTGACCCAGATCTCCCCCTGGCCGGCGCGGTTGTACTTGGTCGTCCACGACTCGAACGGCAGGAAGAATTTCACCTTGTAGCACCAACCCGGATCCACGCGGAAGGTGTCCCAGTCCTGGTTGGTCGGCGTGTGCTGGCCAGCCGATAGCGTCGTAGTGGTACCACTTGTACATCCGATTGCGCCTGTAGTGCCGGTGGTGCCGCCACATGTCCAATGTGGCCTGATATAAATTAGAAGACCGCTGTCGTTATGGACCTGCGAACATCCCACAACCGGGGAGCAATTGCCCTGCACTGAAGGCGGCGCCTTCTGAGTTGTTGCCGCCATTGTGGTGGCCGATGCTGTTCCCCCCATCGCCAGAACCAGGGACACAGTCGTCATCCCCACCGTCACCCCCACATGCTTTATTTTGCGCATAAACATTCCTGCACCCTCCCAGTGTGCGGCATCAAATTTGGGGAAGATTTACGAATCGACAGACCGAGAAGACCCCAGACACTTCCCCATAGCTCACATTAGACCCTGACGCCGATTCATGTCAATGTGTGTCACAGTCATCTCAGGGAATACTCAGAGTATCATCGGGCCAATTGATCAGCTGTGTCGGCGCGTTCCGCCGCGTCCCTACTCACCGTCGAAGGCGCAGCGAAGTTTGCTCGGTTCAGTCCCACCCATCGCACACGTCGCGAACGGAACCATAGGTCACGGCCGCAACCAAGCAACATCTCAGCACGGGCCACCTACTGCTGTGGGCCCGAACGAGACTGAGGCTGCGGCACGGCGGCAGCTCGACCTAACTCCGGCTCAGCCCCTGTTCTGCCTGGTCAAGCTAGCGGAGGCGGAGGGATTTGAACCCCCGGTCCCGTGAAGGACTCCTGTTTAGATCTACGCACCGCCGTATGGTGCCGTTCGACACCGTCCGCAGTGCCGCCTCCATAGGTGGAGTCGGCGTAGCGGGTGCACGCGCGTCCTGTGTAAACGCCGCTCCAGCCATTAGAAATGCCAAATCCCGTCGTGGGAGGTCGCCAAGCCTCGTGCGTCGGCGTGGCGTTCGACTATTGCGGCGTTGCATTCCCGGTGCGCGCGGCGACATGGATCTCGTGACCTCCTCTTCCTCTGAGCCGGTTGACCGGGTGCTGTCCTCGAAGGCGATCTGGTGGTCGGCAGCGATGCTTCTGCTGGTGGCTGCGGGCACGGCGGTGTGGTTGCTGCTGGCCTACGGCCGTAGTGATGCCGACCCCGACCAGGTCCGGAACCAGCTGGACGCGATCAAGACAGCGGGCACGATCGTGGTCGGCACAGGCGGCGCCGCCGCGCTGCTGCTGGCCGCCCGCCGGCAACGCACCGCCGAGCGCGACCATGCCCGCCAAGTGCAGGTTGATGCGGACACCCGATTGGACGCCACTGAACGGCGGATCACCGAGCTGTACACCAAGGCTGCCGAGCAACTCGGCTCGGACAAGGCCCCAGTCCGGCTGGCCGGCCTCTACGCCTTGGAGCGGCTGGCGCAAAACAACCCCACCCAGCGGCAGACCATCGTCAACGTGCTGTGTGCCTACCTGCGCATGCCCTACCAGGTGCCGGGCGAACCACCCGCACACGAGCACAACGAGAGTAGCCAGGCGGCGGCCCACCAACAGCGGGCGCAGGAACGTGAAGTGCGACTGACCGCCCAAGGCCTTCTCTGCGACCACGTCCGAACCGGAGCCGACGCCAAGGGCGTGGTGAGCCCATTCTGGGCCGATATTGACCTGGATCTCACCGGTGCCGTCTTGATTGACCTGGACCTCGTAAGTTGTGCGCTGCGCAAGGCCACATTCACATCGGCCCAATTCATCGGGACGGCTCGGTTCGATAGGGCCCGGTTCGCTGGCGCCGTACGGTTCGACGAGGCCCGGTTCGATGAGGGCCGGTACGTTGCCGCCCGGTTCGGCGGGGCCCGGTTCGCTGGCTCAGCCCGGTTCGACGGGGCGCAGTTCGGCTCAGCCCGGTTCGACGGAGCCCAGTTCGCCAGCTCCGTTCGGTTCGATGGGGTCCGGTTCGCCGACGCTGCCTGGTTCGAGGGGGTCCGGTTCGCCGACACTGCCTGGTTCGTCGGAGCTGAATTCGCCAGCGACGCCTGGTTCCAGAACGTCCACGTCGCCGGCGCTTCCTCGTTCGACGAGGCCCGATTCACCAGCGCTACCTCGTTCGTCAGGGCACAGTTCGCCGGCAATGCCCAATTCGTCGGAACCCAGTTCCCCAACACAACAACGTTTGAGGGCGCCCGTTTCAGGAATGGTGTGCCGCCGACGCTGTCACGGTTCCGGTTGACTACGTCGAGCACGCCGAAGGCCGACACTGCCGAATCCACAGACTGAAAAACCGGTGAAGTCCCGTATTCGTGAGTGATGAGTTTTCCGGCCGCCGTCGACCTCACGCTGGACGGGTTTGAGCGGATTCGCAATCCGCTGCGTGCTCAGGCGCAACGCGGGCACGGGTGTCTGTTTGGGGGTGCAGCGGGGGCGAGCAAGGGCTGAGGCGGTTCCTCAGCAGCTCCTGGAGGTGTCGAGAAGCGAGCAGGCCGTGCCGGCCGATCCCGAAATCGCGGTCACATGCTGCTCGTGTGGCGTTCTTGCCGACGGCCGGCGGTGAAGTCAGCTGGGGGCGTGGAGGCAACGCGCCGGGATGCGGCATCGGTCCGTGCCTGCTCACCGGGCCATTAAAGCTGCAGGTAACCGCGGATCACGCCCAGTCGCCCGGCACGTTCGGCGTGCTGTCACACTGCGCGGAAC
>NZ_DASTBH010000294.1:0-21530 GCF_035712165.1 Actinophytocola sp.
AGCGGGCGATCGCCGCCGTGCCCGGGGTGACCGAGGGGTGCGTGGTCGGCCTGCCCGACCCGGAGTGGGGCCAGCGGGTCGCGGTGGCGGTGGTCGCGTCGGTCCGGGACGAGACCGCGATACAGGACGCGGTTCGGGCGGCGCTCGGCGCGGCCGCCGTCCCCAGGACGATCCGCTTCGTCGACCGGCTCCCGCTGCGCGGGCCGGGGAAGGTGGATCGTGCCGCGGTGGCCGCCTCGTTCTGAAGCACCGTTATCCAGCAGGATGGGGGGCATGGCGACGGTGACGCAATGGGTGCAGGGGGCACGGGTCCGGACGTTGCCGAACTCCGTGGCGCCGGTTCTGGTGGGAGCGGGCGCGGCGGCGGCGATCGACGCGTTCGTGTGGTGGCAGTCGCTGCTGGCGCTGGTCGTGGCACTGAGCCTGCAGGTCGGCGTCAACTACGCCAACGACTACTCCGACGGGATCCGGGGCACCGACACCGAGCGGGTCGGCCCGCTGCGGCTGGTCGGGTCGGGGCTGGCGACCGCGGTGTCGGTGCGCACCGCGGCGTTCGCCAGCTTCGCGGTCGCCGGGGTGGCCGGCACGGTGCTGGTGGCCGCCACCGGGCGGTGGTGGTTGCTGGCAGTCGGGGCGCTGTGCGTCCTCGGGGCCTGGTTCTACACCGGCGGCAAGCGGCCGTACGGCTACTCGGGCTGGGGCGAGGCCGCGGTGTTCCTGTTCTTCGGACCGGTGGCGGTGCTGGGCACGCTCTACGTCCAGGCCGGCCGGCTGACCTGGGCCGGGCTGGCCGGGGCGGTGGCCACCGGGGCGTTCTCGGCGGCCGTGCTGGTCGCCAACAACCTGCGGGACGTGCCGACCGACCGGGCCGCCGGCAAGATCACCCTGGCGGTCCGGCTCGGCGCTGCCCGCACCCGGATCTTCTACTGCGTACTGGTCGCGGTCCCGTTCCTGATCACGCTGGGCGCGGCCGCCGGTGAGCCCTGGCTGCTGGCCGGCCTGCTGGCCGCGCCGCTGGTGCTGCCGGCCGCCCGCCGGGTCGGCGCCGGCGCGGAGGGCCTGTCGCTGATCCCGGTGCTGCGGGACACCGCGCTGGCCATGCTGGTCTGGGCGCTCGGCACGTCGCTCGCGCTGGCCTTCTCCTAGAAGTACTGCCACTCGCCGGTGGCCAGGAACCGGTCGAGCACCTGCTGGTACGGCCGCAGATCCAGGCCCTGCCGGGCGATCCAGTCGTCGTTGAAGTAGGTGTGCGCGTAGCGCTCGCCGCCGTCGCAGAGCAGCGAGACCACGCTGCCCGGGCAGTCCTGGGCGACCATCTCGGCGACGATGCCGAAGGCGCCCCAGAGGTTGGTGCCGGTCGAGCCGCCGACCCGGCGGCCGAGCACCTGCTCGGCGGTGCGGATGGCGGCCAGCGACGCGGCGTCCGGAACCGGGATCATCCGGTCGACCACCGCGCCGATGAACGACGGCTCGACCCGGGGCCGGCCGATGCCCTCGATCCGCGAGCCGCGGCTGCTGGTCAGCGCCGGGTTGTCGTCCCGCCAGGCGGTGAAGAACACCGAGTTCTCCGGGTCCACGACGGCCAGCCTGGTGCGTAGCTGCCGGTAGCGCAGGTAGCGGCCGATGGTCGCGCTGGTGCCGCCGGTCCCGGCGCCGACCACCACCCAGGCCGGCTCCGGATGCAGCTCGAGATCCAGCTGCTGGAAGATCGACTCGGCGATGTTGTTGTTGCCGCGCCAGTCGGTGGCCCGCTCGGCGTTGGTGAACTGGTCCATGAAGTGCCCGCCGAGCTTCTCGGCCAGCCGCAGGGACTCCTCGTAGATCCGGCTCGGCTCGTCGATGAAGTGGCAGGCGCCGCCCTGCCGCTCGATCAGCGCCACCTTCTCCTCGCTGGTGGTGCTGGGCATCACGGCGATGAACGGCAGCCCGAGCAGCCGGGCGAAGTACGCCTCGGAGACGGCGGTCGAGCCGGACGAGGCCTCGATCACCGGGGTGCCTTCCACGATCCAGCCGTTGCACAGCGCGTACAGGAACAGCGACCGGGCCAGCCGGTGCTTGAGCGAACCCGTGGGATGGGTTGACTCGTCCTTGAGATAGAGCTGGACCCCCCAGTCCGCGGGCAGCGGGAACGGCAGCAGATGGGTGTCCGCGCTGCGGTTCGCGTCGGCCTCGATGATCCGCACGGCGCGGCACACCCAGTCCCGGGTCGTGTCGCTACAGCGGTCGACCGGCGTCACTTCTGCTCCTGCCCGCCGGGCGCGTCGCCGCGCAGTTCGGCCCGCAACTGTTCGCGCACCGCGTGCCGGGTGGCGCCGCGCTCGGCCAGCCCGCTGGTGACCCGCTGGTTGAGCCCGCGGAACAGCAGCAGGCCCAGCGGGAAGCCGACCACGATCGCGACGGCCAGGCTGACCAGCAGCGGGACGTCGAACAGCAGCAGCACGGCGGCGACCACGGCCATCAGACCGAGCCGCGCCAGCGTGTATAAGGCCAGGTCCCGGCCGAGATGTCCGTCTGACATGGGCCGACGGTACCGCGCCGGGCAGGGCTACTCGGCCGCCGTGTTGGGCCGGCCCTCGAACCGGGTGGACAGCACGACCGTCGTTCGAGTCCGGGCCACGCCGTCCAGGCGGCGCAACCGGCCGAGGGTGTGCTCCAGGTTGTCGACGGTGGCCACCCGCACCTTGACCACGAACGTGTCGTCACCGGCCACCGCGTAGCAGGACTCCACCTCGGGCAGCCCGCCGAGCGCGTCGGCGACGGCCTCGTCGTCGGCGGTGTCGGTGAGGTTGATGCCGACCAGGGCGGTCACCCCCAGGCCGACCGACTGCGGGTCGACGACCGCGTGGTAGCCCACGATCACGCCGGTCGCCTCCAGCTTGCCCACCCGCTCGTGCACGGCCGATGCCGACAGCCCGACCAGCCGGCCGAGCTCGGCATAGGTGGCCCGGCCGTTGCGCCGCAGCGCGTCGATGATCTTGCGGTCGACGGAGTCCACGGGGTCTAAGCCTAGGTCCCTGGTCGGCCCGCACAGGCATGTCCGATGCAGCCGATTTGTCCCTTACTACCTCTTTACCTCCAGACAACCGTTCGAGTACCCGAAGGGCGAGATGCGACGATGCGGGTAACCGCGCACGACGCGAACGAGGAGGCGTGAGTTGACCGCTGTGACACACATCGGCGAGCGGCTGCTGACCCCTGGTGAAGTAGCCGCCCTGTTCCGGGTCGACCCCAAGACCGTCACGCGCTGGGCGACCGCTGGACGCATCGGGTCCATCCGCACGCCTGGCGGCCACCGCCGGTTCCGCGAGTCCGAAGTCAAGGCCCTGCTCGCCGAGCTCACCACCGAGGCGACCGCTCCCGCGGGCTAATTTCGAACTCGAAGCGGTGATCGGCTGCGCGCGCCCAGGCAAACACTGTCGCCCCTTGAGCCCCGGAACCAGACAAACGGGCTAATCTCGATGGGGAGTTCTCTGGGAGGTGACGTCTGATGGTGTACTTGCTCGCTCTGATCGGCGCGATCGCCGTGTTGGTGCTGCTGTGGCGCGCGTTCGTCGCCCGCCCGGCCAGTGTCGCCCCGCGCCGCCGGTCGGTGGCGCCCGACGACGACCCCGAGTTCCTCCGCGATCTCGAACGCAAGCGCCGCCGCCCCGACGAGGACGACGGCGGCGCCGGCTGAAGACGGGGTTTACGTTCCGGGGAAGGCGTCCGCGACCGTAGCCGCCATCTCCAGCAGGGCGAGCCGGGTGGCCGGGTTGAGCCGTTCCAGCTCGATCTCCGCGCCCTCCTCCAGGTGCGGGTCGAACGGAATCCGGCAGACCGCTCGGCAGCGTGAACCGAAGTGCTGGGCCAGCCGGTCCAGGTCCACCGAACCGGACTTCGGTCGCACCGAGTTGATCACCGCGACGGAGCGGGCCACCAGGTCCCGGTAGCCGTGCACGTCCAGCCAGTCCAGCGTGGCCGAGGCGCTGCGCGCCCCGTCCACCGACCCGGACGACACCACGACCAGCGAGTCGGCCAGGTCCAGCACGCCCTTCATGGCCGAGTGCATCAGGCCGGTGCCGCAGTCGGTGAGCACGATGTTGTAGAAGTGCTCGAGCAGCGCGATCGTGCGCCGGTAGTCGTTCTCGCTGAACGCCTCGGACACGGCCGGATCCTGGTCGCTGGCCAGCACCTCGAGCCGGCTGGGGCCCTGCGAGGTGTACGCCCGGATGTCGCTGTAGCGCCGGATCCGGTCGGCGTCGCGGAGCAGATGCCGGACCGTGGCGGTGGTCTCCAGCGGGATCTTCTGGCTCAGCGTGCCCCGGTCCGGGTTGGCGTCCACCGCGATCACCCGGTCGCCGCGCAGCGAGGAGAACGTGGAGCCGAGCGTCGTGGTGGTGGTGGTCTTGCCGACCCCGCCCTTGAGGCTCAACATCGCGATCTTGTAGCAGCCCCGCAGCGGCTGGTTGACCCGTCCGATCAACTCGCGCCGCTGGACGTCCGCGGGCGCCTCGCCGACGTTGATCAGGTGACCGGTGGCCACCCACACCGCGCGCCGCCAGCCCGTCTTCGGCTCCCGCTTGGCCTGCTTGACCAACCGGTTGGTGGCCAGCTCGCCCCGACCGTGCGGGTCGGGCGTGCCGGGTGGCCGGTTCGGCGCCTGCTGCCCCGGGCGCGGCGGAAAGCCTTGCTGGTACGGCGAAGCCGGGTAGCCGGGCACGGCGTAGGGACCGCTCGGGACCTGGTGCGGCCCGGAGCCGCCGGGGACGGGATAGGGGCCGGAGCCGCCCGGGACGGGGTAGGGACCCGAACCGCCGGGGACGGGGTAGGGACCCGAACCGCCGGGAACGGGGTACGGACCGGGGCCGGGCGGCATCGGATACGGGCCGGAGGCGCCGGGCACGTGATGCGGACCGGACGGGCCGCCGGGCACCTGGTGCGGACCGGACGGGCCGCCTGCGGGATACGGGCCGGACTGCTCGGGGGGCGCGGGGTGCGGGCCGGACTGGTGTCCCGGATAGGGAGTGGAGTCGGTCCGCTCCTCCTCGTCAAGATGGGACGAGGTCGGCATGGGACCGAAATCGTGCGTCTGGCCGTCGAGTTCGTCGAGATCGACGTTGGGCTGTGGCCCGCTCGGGTTCGGCTCTGCTGGCTCGTCCTGACGCCCACTCACGCTGGGGTCCTCCCTGAACTACGGCTTGCGGATACGACGGTAGTCGCATCCGATCGTCGGGCGCGACATGGGGCGTGACGGACGATCAACCGACGCCGGCGTAGGAGTGCAGACCGGCGATCACCAGGTTGATGAAGAACAGGTTGAAGACCATGACCGCGAAGCCGAGCACGTTGATCGCCGCCGCCCGGCCGCCCCGCCAGCCCGCGGTCGCCCGGGAGTGCAGGTACGCCGCGTAGACCACCCAGGCCACGAACGCGCACGTCTCCTTGGGATCCCAGCCCCAGAACCGGCCCCAGGCCGCCTCCGCCCAGATGGCGCCGAACACGACCGCCATCGTGTAGGCGGGGAAGGCGATGATCGTGATGCGGTAGGCGACCCGGTCCAGGGTGTCGGCGGCGGGCAGGCGCGGCGCCAGCCGGGCGAACCGGTCCGGGTTGGTCTTGATCAGGTACAGCAGGCTGGCCACCCCCGCCACCAGCAGCGCGCCGCTGGACGTGGCGACCGTGAAGACGTGGATCACCAACCAGTAGGACTGCAGCGCCGGCTGTACCGGAGCGGCGCTGGTGTAGAGCACGGTGCCGCCGAGGAACATCAGCAGCGCGACCGGAACGAGCACGAACCCGCCCAGATGCCGCACCGGGAACCGGCGCAGCAGCACCAGCCAGGTCAGCACCGCGCCGAGACAGAGCAGCGAGCCGAACTCGTACATGTTGCCCCACGGCACCCGACCGGCCGCCGACCCGCGCAGCACCAAGGAGATCAGGTGCACCACCGCGCCGAGCACGGTCAGCGACACGGCCATCCGGCCGAACCGCTCCGCGCGGTTCGACTCGGTCGCGACCGGTTCCGGCGCGACCTCGTCCGCGCCGTCCGCACCGACCAGTGCCGGCACCGCGACCGGCGTGCGTTGCAGGGCATGCTCGGCGAGGTAGAGCACCGCGGCCAGGACGTAGATCGCCACAGCGCCGAAGTAGGTCCAGTCGCTGTAGGTGGCCAAGGAATCGGTGGCCGGCATCAGGGTTCCCTCCCGCGGACAAGCTCGGCCGACAACCGGTCGAACTGCTCGCCATATCCCGCCCGGTCGGTGCGGGCGAGCCCACCGACCTCGACCACCGTACGGTTCTTCCCGGGCGGCAACGAAGTGGGGCCTCCCTTGGCCGGGTCACCCACCGCCGACTGGACGCACTGATCCCCGCCGCCGGCCGCTGGGGTGGCCCGGATCCACAGCCGCCGCCGCTTGACCGTCAGCGAGGTGCCCAGCCCGGCGATCAGCAGCAGGGCGAACACCAGCATCCAGCCCTGCGTCGGGTCGTGCGACACCTGCAGCGACACCCACTGCTCGACCCGGTCGAACCGGACCGTGGTGCCGTCGTCGAGCTTGATCTCCTGGCCCAGCTTGAGGTTCGCCCGGGCCACCCGGGCCAGCCGGCCGTTGTCCACAAGCGACTGGTCCACGCTGAAGATGGACTGGCCCCGGCCGGCGTCCAGGCCGAGATCGCCGCGCAGCACGTCCACCGCGACGGCCGGGTTGAGCAGGTCCGGGAAACCGGAGTCGAGCAGGGTGCCGCGGAACACGGCGGTCGGCGCGAACAGGCCGGTGATCGCGAGTTGGGTCTGCCGGCGCTGGGTGGGGTCGGTCACGCCCGGCCGGTCGAGCTTGGTCGCGCCCTCCGAGAGCAGCGTGCGCGGATCCACCGGCCGCCACTGGATGGTGCTGGTCCGCCGGGACCCGTCCGGGAAGGTCACCGTGAACGTGGGCGCGTAGCCGTGGCCGAGCAGGTAGACCCGGTCGCCCGCGGTGCGCAGCGGGTCGTTGACCCGCAGCCGGTACGGCCGCCAGGTGCCGCTGTCCAGGTCCGCCCCGGACTGGTAGTCGACGTCGGCGGTGAAGCTCTCCGCCGCGCCGCTGGGCAGGTACCGCGCGGAGAACCCGTTCACCTTGACGCAGAACGGGTTCAGGTCGGTGCCGTCGACCCGCAGCCCGGGCCGGAACGAGTCGTAGCCGAACGTGCCGGAGTTGCAGAACTCCGAGCCGTCGGCCAGCACGATCACCTGGCCCTCGTAGCTGACCATCTTCCCGATCGCCAGCGCCACCACCAGGCCGAGCATGGCGAAGTGGAACAGCAGGTTGCCGGTCTCCCGCAGGTAGCCGCGCTCCGCGCTGATGCTGGCCGCGCCGCCCGGCTCGTCCCGCCGCTCCCGGCGCCAGCCGCGCAGCCGCCGGTCGGCCGCGGCCAGCACCTCGTCGACGCTCGCGGCCACGGTCGCGGTGCTGTGGTGCGGCAGCCGGCTGAGGTTGCGCGGGGTGAGCACCGGCCTGGCGCGTAACGACCGGGCGTACTCCAGGGTGCGCGGCACCAGGCAGCCGACCAGGGAGACGAACAGCAGCAGGTAGATCGCGGAGAACCAGACGCTGGCGTAGACGTCGTAGAACTGCAGCCGGTCCAGCAGCGCACCCCACCAGCCGTGCTCGGCGATGTAGTCGGCCACCTTCGGCGGGTTCAGCGACCGCTGCGGCACCAGCGCACCCGGCAGCGCGGCCAGAGCCAGCAGGAACAGCAGGACCAGCGCGGTGCGCATGGAGGTCAGCCCGCGCCAGGTGTTGCGCAGGAAGGCGAGCAGCGGGTGCGCCGGCCGCGGCGCGGTGTCCCGCGGCGCGCCGGTCTCGATGCTGTCCAGGGACACTAGAGCGGCAATCTCGTGTCGGCGACCAGGGCGCTGCGCAGCCACGCGGTCAGCTCACCCCACAGCCCGGTGACCAGCAGCACCCCCACGACCAGCATCAGCCCGCCGCCGACGTACTGGATCACCCGGCCGTTGCGGCGCAGCCACCCGCTGGCCCGCACCGCCCAGCTCGCGCCGAAGGCGATCAGCAGGAACGGCAGGCCGAGGCCCAGGCAGTAGATCAGGACCAGCAGGTAGCCCCGGGCCGCGGTGCCGCCGGTGCTCGCCGCCATGGCCAGCACCGCGGACAGGGTCGGGCCGATGCACGGGGTCCAGCCCAGCCCGAAGATCGCTCCGAGCACCGGGGCGCCGGCCAGGCCGATCCGGGGTGCCCGGTGCAGCCGCACGTCCTTCTGCAGCACCGGGACCAGCCCGACGAAGACCAGCGCCATCACGATCGTGAGCACCCCGCCGAGCCGCTCGAGCAGGCCCTGGTTGACCGCGACCGCGTCGGCCAGCCAGACCAGGCTGCCCACCCCGATGGCGAACACCACGGTGAAACCCAGGATGAACAACCCGACCGCGCCCACCAGCCGCAGCCGGCCGCGCTTGGGCTCCTCCTGCTCACTCACCGCCGGGGCCTCGGCGCCGACCAGCCCGGCGAGGAAGGCCAGGTAGCCGGGAACCAGCGGAACCACGCACGGCGAGGCGAACGAGATGGCCCCGGCGAGCAGCGCCAACCCGCTGGCCAGCAGCAGCGGGCCGGTCTGGGCGAGCTCGGCGGGGTTCACGCCGACCAGGGTAGGCGGCCCGCGCGGGACGCCGACGCTGGGGAAAGCAATGTGACGCCCGCCTACGGCGCCGGCTCGGCCGCCAGGCGCTCGACGAGCGGCTGCAGGTCGCTGGCCAGCAGGTCGCGCAGGTAGACGGCGGCGACCCGGTGGCCACGGTCAAGCACGATCGTGGACGGCACCACCGAGCGCGGGTAGCCCTTCAGGCCCAGCAGCGAGCGGCCCGGCGGGTCGTAGATCGACGGGTAGGTCAGGCCCCGGTCGCGGACGAAGTCCTCCGGGGCGGTGCGCTGCTCGTCGCGCACGTCGACGCCGAGCACGGTCACCCCGGACTTCTGGTTCGCCTCGTGCAGCTTCTGCAGTTCCGGCGCCTCCACCCGGCACGGGCCGCACCACGAGCCCCAGATGTTGATCACGACGACCTGGCCGGCGAAGTCCGACAGCGCGATCTTCCGGTCCCGCTCCAGCAGGCTCTCCCCGGACAGGTCGCCGATCGCCTTGCGGTCGTCGCCCTCGTAGAAGATCTCGGTCTTGCCCTCCGGGGAGACGAACTGGAACTCGGTGCCGGTGGCCACCGCGTCGGTGCCGGCGGAGCACCCCGCCGCCAGCAGCGCGCCGAGCAGCAGCACCACCAGCCTCATGCCGCGTTCACCGGCCGCGCGCCCACCGGGTCAGGCACCGGTGACCTTGGGACTGCTCGACCCGGCCGGTTCCGAGTAGCTCACCCGAACCAGCTGCTCGTCCTCGAACACCAGGCTGGTCAGCGAGGCCAGCGAGCACTCCCGCCTGCGCGGGTCGTGCCAGAGCCGCTGACCCTGCAGGAACCGGCGCACGGTCCAGATCGGCAGCTGGTGCGACACGCACACCGCCTCGTGCCCGGCCGCCTGCTCCCGCGCCCGGTGCACCGCGGCCAGCATCCGGTGCGCGATCTCCAGGTACGGCTCGCCCCAGGACGGCCGGAACGGGTTGCGCAGCTTCGGCCAGTTCTGCGGCGAACGCAGCGCACCGTCCCCGATGGACACCTTCTTGCCCTCGAACTGGTTGGCCGCCTCGATCAGCCGCTCGTCGACGGCCAGCTCCAGCCGGTGCGAGTCGGCGACCGGCGCGGCGGTCTGCCTCGCGCGGTCGAGCGGGGAGGCCACGACGTAGGTGATGTCGTTGTCCCGCAGGTGTTCTGCCACGGTGAGGGCCTGCCGGTGCCCCAGTTCGGACAGGCTGAAGCCGGCCATCCGGCCGTACAGCACCCCGGTCGGGTTGTGCACCTCACCGTGCCGCAACAAATGCACGACCGTCCTGGTCAACTGCGTCCCTCCGTAGCGCTTGCCGCCGCCCGGGCGGCGGCCGGGAGCGCGTCGGCGATCACATCGAAGGCCGCATCGTCCATGGCCGCGTTGACGAACCACGCCTCGTACGCGCTCGGCGGGGCATACACCCCACGTTCCAGCATGGCATGGAAGAACGCCGGGAACCGCCAGGTTTGTGTGGCCTTCGCCGCGTCGTAGTCCCGCACCGGCGCCGCGCTGAAGAACACGCTGAGCAGGTTGCCGGCGTACTGCACCCGGTGCGGCACCTCGGCCTCGGTGAGCGCGTTGGTCAGCAGCGCGCCCAGCCGCTGCGAGTTGGCGTCCAGCGCGCGGTACACCGCGGCGTCGGCGGCCCGCAGCGTGGCCAGGCCTGCGGCCACCGCCACCGGGTTCCCGGACAGCGTGCCGGCCTGGTAGACCGGGCCGGCCGGCGCCAGCGACGCCATCACCTCGGCGCGCCCGCCGAACGCCGCGGCCGGCAGCCCGCCGGACATGACCTTGCCGAAGGTGAACAGGTCGGCCGCCACCGCGTCGAGGCCGAACCAACCGGCCGCGGACACCCGGAACCCGGTCATCACCTCGTCCATGATCAGCAGAGCCCCGTGCCCGGCGGTGATCTCGCGCAGCGCGGCGTTGAAGCCGGAGTCCGGCGGCACCGCACCCATGTTGCCCGCGGCCGCCTCGGTGATCACCGCCGCGATCTCGCCGCCGTGCGCGTCGAACGCCGCCCGCACCGCGTCGATGTCGTTGTACGGCAAGACGATCGTGTCGCCGGCGGCGGCCCCGGTCACCCCGGGCGTGGTCGGCAGGCCGAGGGTGGCCACAACCGAGCCGGCGTCGGCCAGCAGCGCGTCCACGTGCCCGTGGTAGCAGCCGGCGAACTTGATCACCCGGCTGCGCCCGGTGTGCCCGCGGGCCAGCCGGACCGCGCTCATCGTGGCCTCGGTGCCGGAGTTGACCAGCCGCACCTGCTCGACCGGCGCGACCCGGCCGATGATCTCCTCGGCCAGCTCCACCTCGCCCCGGGTCGGGGTGCCGAAGGACAACCCGTCGCCGGCCGCGGCGCGCACCGCGTCGACGACCTCCGGGTGCGCGTGGCCCAGGATCATCGGCCCCCAGGAGCCGACCAGGTCGACGTAGCGGTTGCCGTCGGCGTCCCACAGGTACGGACCCTCGCCGCGGACCATGAACCGGGGCGTGCCGCCCACCGCGTGGAACGCCCGCACCGGCGAGTTCACCCCGCCCGGGGTCACCGCGCGGGCCCGGTCGAACAGCTCGCCGGACTTCTGTGCCGTCTGATGAACGTCAGCCCTCACTTGGCCAGTCTCACATGACCGTTGTCACCCGGCCGAGCCACCGTTCCCGCCAGGCCAGCCGCAGCCGGATGGACCGCAGCGGCACGTGATCACGCACCAGGGTGGCCACCACCTCGCGCTGCGCCCACGGGCACAGCTCGGACAGCAGCGCCGGGATCTGGCCCCGGGTGACCCCGTCCACCAGCCGGACCTTGATCTTGGCCCGGCCCCGGACCCGGCCGTCCGGCTGCACCCGCACCCGGTAGTAGTCGATCCGGCCGCTGGTGACCCGGTCGGCGGCCTCGCGGAGCTGGGCCAGCACCAGCTGCGCGACGTCCGGGGGCCGGCTGGCCGGGTCCCGGTCCAGCGGGACCATCCAGGACAGCCACAGCGGGTGCTCGTCGGCTTCCTCGGGCGCGGCCATCCCGGGCCGGACCGGCCCGGTGGACAGCACCTGGTAGTCGGTCGCGGCGGTGAGCGCGATGTGGCTGCGCCGTTCCTTGAGGTCCTGCTTGCGGGTCAGCCCGCAGTCACTGGCCACCTGCCCGAGGCCCTCGACGATCGGCAGGCAGGTGCCGGACGGGTGGGCCCGGTCCAGCCGGGCCGGCGCGACCGGCAGCATCATGTTGATGAAGGCGATCTCCTGCAGGGTCGCCGCCGACGTGGCCAGGATGCCGATGTTGCGGGCCACCAGGTCCTCGGCGATCGCGGCCGACGAGCCGACCCGGGCCGGCCCGACGAACGTGACCAGCTCCACCGCCTGCGGCGCGCCGGCCGGCGCCCAGCCGAACAGCTCCGTCTTGCGGGCGGCGTACCGCGCCAGGTCCGGAGCCAGCACCGACCACCACTCCCCGCGCACCCGGCCGAACCGGCGGTCGGCGATCTGCAGGCCCAGGCCGTACTCCTCGGCCATCTCGGTGATCCGGCGCAGCAGCGCCAACCGCTTGGCCGGGTTGCGGTCGTCCAGCCCGACCAGCACCCGCACCGCCAACCCGTTGGCCACCCGGGGCGCCTCGCCGGAACCGTCCTCCCGGAACCGGCCCGGCGGATCCCGGTACGGCGCGACCGGGCTCTGCAGGAACAGCACCGGAACCCCGCCGTCGGCCGCGGCCGAGGTGGCGATGCCCCGGTAGATCCGGGTGATCATGAGCGAGTCGGCGTAGTCGGGCTGCCACCGGTCGTAGCCCGCGGTGATCAGCAGCTCGGTGCTGTGCGCCGGGTCGTAGAGGAAGTTCGGGTTGATCACCACGCTGCCCCGGTAGACGTGGGTGGCCGGGTCCCGCTCGGCGGGGCGGGGGCTCGCCGTGATCCGGTTGATGGACACCCCCTCCACCGGTTTGTGCGGACTGTCCGGAATCCAGGTGTGCACCTGGAACCCGGCGGCGGCCGGGTAGAACGCGAGGGTCTCGGTGGCCGCCCGGTCGTGCTCGGTCGGCGGGCTGAAGTCGATCTGCGGCGCGTCCGCGGCGGCCCGGTCGGTCGCGCCGAAGTGGGTCACGTTGAACATGACCGTCGCGCTGCCGGCGGTGGCCGCCCGGGCCGCGACGGCGGCGAGCGTGGGTTGTTCGCGGCTGGCTGCCCTAGTCATCGTCATCCGACCTGATCGTGGAGAAGTTGGCGGTGCAGCCTTTGGGCCGCCCCGGTTTCCGGAGGATCTCGGTGATCAGCCAGTTCGGGCAGGCGTGGTTCACCGGGACCCGGTTGCGCCGCTTGACGGCCCGGGCGGTGCCGTCGATGGCGACCAGCGCGGCCAGCACCAGCAGCGCTCCGATGGCGAGCACGAACGGCACGGCCAGCCGGTCGTCCCGCCCGCCGGCCACGGCCAGCGCGAGCGTCCCGGCGATGATCACCGCGGTGTACGCGACGTAGCGCGGGAACAGCCGCAGCTGGCCCAGCACCGACTTGTTCGACGGAATGTCCAGCCGGGACAGCATCACGCCGGGCACCAGCAGCAGCATGGTCACGATCGCGTCCGCCGAGGAGATCACCGAGTCGCTGCTGCCCGGCAGGCCCAACCAGGCGCCGAGCGGACCGAGCAGCGGCACGCCCGCGAACAGCTGCGGCTGGAGCAGCACGCCGAACCCGACGACCAGGAGCAGCACGGCGAGCAGCAGCTTGGACACGTTGGAGGCCAGCGACGGCGGGTCGTCCACCAGGGCCATGTAGACGGTCGCGGAGACCGGCTCCATCGACTGCGGGTCGGAGCCGAACGGGCGCCGCTGCCAGTGCGCGTGCCCGGCGTTCTCCCGGGGGTCGTTGTCCACGTAGATGTCCGTGGACACCTGGGAGGAGGTCAGCGCGTCGGCCCAGCGGCGCAGTTCGTCCGGCTGGACCAGCCGGCCGTCGGCGAGCTTGCGCAGGTTGTCGGTCTCGTAGTGGTGGGCCAGGTGCCCGAGCCCGGTGATGATCCGGCGGTGCGGCACCAGGCTGTCGGCGGCCGACACCGCTGCCGGGGTCTCGGACCGGGCCGGGAACCGCGGCCGGCGCCGGGAGAACGTCGAGTAGCAGTCCTCGATGTAGGACATGAACACCTCGAGGTCGCGGTACCGGCGCCGGCCGAACTCGGCCAGCCGGGACACGATGCCCTGCAGCTCCGCCTCGAGCAGCTTCGGTGACACCGCGCCGAGCTCGACGTAGCTGTCGGCCACCGCGACCATGTCGTTGACCAGGGTGCGCAGCGCCGGCGCGTCCACGTCGCTGGTGAGGAAGAACCGCCGCACCTGGATCTCCGGCGGCACCTCGAGGGTGACGTGGTAGCTGTTCACCGCGCGCGGGATGACCGTGGCGTACTGCACGGTCATCTCCCGCCGGAACGCGCCCCACCGGGCGATCGTGGCCCGGCCGCGCAGCTGCTGGGACCGGGCCGGCATGACCGGCGCGTCGTAGCGCAGGAACGCCTGGGTCTTGCTGGTGCGGACCTGGACCACCAGCAGGTACTCCGACACGGCCACGTCGAGCAGCCCGAGGAACGGGCTGTCGATGGCGAACAGCTGCCGGACCGCCGCCACGGCCTTGTCCCGGATGCTGTCGGAGTCGGTGGGGCGGTGCCGGGCGGACCGGCCCGGGTCCGGCCCGAGGTACCGGCCGCCGGTGTCGATCATCCGGGCGATGGTGGCCTCGACCAGCCAGCGGGACCGGTTGAGGCCGTGCCGGATGTCGTACAGCAGTTCGCCGCCGTCCTCGGTGCGCGGGTCGGAGTCGAGGAACATCCGGAACGCCTTGCTCATCCCGTGGATCAGCGCGTGCGCGGTCTCCACCTGGGTGAGCCGGGGGACCACCTCGCCGGCGGCGTTGCGCACCACGACCGGCGCCAGGTCGGTGCGCGACTGGCGGGCCACCGGGACCCACACCGTCGACGGGCGGCCCTCCTGGGACGGGTCCGAGCGCAGCGCCTGCAACTGCTCGGCGGTGAGCACGGTCATGTTCACGTCGATGCTGACCGACCGGGCCATGTGGGTGGAGTCGGCCAGCGTCAGCTCCTCGGACATCCGGTCGATGTGTTCCAGCCGCAGCGCCAGGGCGAGCAGGTTCAGCCCGAGGGCCTCCTGATGGCTGTCGTGCGGCGGCGGCGAGGTCGGAATCGGTGTCTGGCGCAGGGCGGTCAGGAAGCTCGCCAGCCGATCCGGACCGGTCCTGGAGCTCCTGGTCCTGATCGAGTGCAGTGCGCCGTTCAACACCATATGGTTCGGATCTCCCGCGGCGGCCCGGTGATACCTACCACGGTTAACGGAGTGTGCCGGCAAAAGCAATGGATTTGGGGCGCTAACCGATCTTCTTCACCCGCGCGAGGCTCGCCGGGTCCGGGGTGGACGCAGGTTAAACTGGGCGCCAAGTTCGTGAACGGATTCACAAGCAGCCGGGGAGCCCCATGAGCGCGTCGATCAGCCGGCGGAAGGCGGGAGAGGACGCGGAGGTCATCGTGGTCGGCGCCGGTCCGGCCGGAGCCACCGCCGCCACCTACCTGGCCCGGGCCGGGCTGGATGTGCTGCTGCTGGAGAAGAGCACCTTCCCGAGGGAGAAGGTGTGCGGCGACGGGCTCACCCCGCGCGGCGTCAAGCAGCTGATCGACCTCGGCATCGACACCCGTGAAGAGGCCGGTTGGCTGCACAACCGGGGCCTGCGGGTGGTCGGCGGCGGGGTCACCCTCGAACTGGACTGGCCGGACCTGGCCACCTTCCCGCCCTACGGCGTGGTCCGGCCGCGGCAGGACTTCGACGAGTTGCTGGCCCGCACCGCGCAGCGCACCGGCGCCCGGCTGCTGGAGCAGACCACGGTCACCGGCGCGATCACCGACGAGCGCACCGGCCGGATCGTCGGCGTGAGCGCCCGGGCCGGCGCCGAGAAGGCGCCGGTCAGCTACCGGGCGCCGATCGTGCTGGCCTGCGACGGGGTGTCCGCCCGGCTGGCGCTGTCCATGGGCATCGACAAGAACGACACCCGGCCGATGGGTGTGGCCGTGCGCCGGTACTACACGAGCCCGCGCAGCAAGGACGACTACCTCGAGTCACACCTGGAGCTGTGGGACCGGTCCGACCCGGCGGAGCCGAAGCTGCTGCCCGGCTACGGCTGGATCTTCGGCATGGGCGACGGCACCGTCAACGTCGGTCTCGGCATCCTGTCCACCTCCAAGGCGTACGGCAGCACCGACTACCGCGCCCTGCTCCGTTCCTGGCTGGACGGCACGCCGGAGGAGTGGGGCCTGCGCGAGGCCAACGCCGCCGGCAAGATCGGCGGCGCGGCCCTGCCGATGGGCTTCAACCGCACCCCGCACTACTCGTCCGGGCTGCTGCTGGTCGGCGACGCGGGCGGCATGGTCAACCCGTTCAACGGCGAGGGCATCGGCTACGCCATGGAGTCCGCCCGGCTGGCCGCCGAGTGCGTGATCCAGGCCCTGGCCCGTCCCGAGGGTCCGGCCCGGGAGCGCGCCCTCGCCGGCTACCCGCTGGCGCTGCGCCAGTCCCTGGGCAGCTACTACCGCCTCGGCAACATCTTCAGCCGCCTGATCGGCAACCCGGCGGTGATGCGGGTGGCCACGAAGTACGGCCTGCCCCGCACCACCCTGATGAAGCTCGTGCTCAAGCTCCTCGCCGGCCTCTACGACCCGCGCGACGGCGACGCCTTCGACAGAGTTATCACCGCCGCCACCCGCCTGACCCCGAGCGCGTAGAGCTAGCTGAGCCTTTCCAGGATCATCGCCATCCCCTGGCCGCCGCCGACGCACATGGTCTCCAGGCCGAACTGCTTGTCGTGGTACTGCAAAGAGTTGATCAGCGTGGTGGCGATCCGGGCGCCGGTCATGCCGAACGGGTGCCCGACGGCGATCGCGCCGCCGTTGACGTTGAGCCTTTCGATGTCGATGCCCAGGTCGCGGTAGGACGGGATCACCTGGGCGGCGAACGCCTCGTTGATCTCCACGAGGTCGATGTCGTCGATGGTCATGCCGGCCAGCGCCAGCGCCCGCTTCGAGGCCTCCACCGGGCCGAGACCCATGATCTCCGGCGAGAGGCCGGACACGCCGGTCGACACGATCCGGGCCAGCGGCGTGATCCCCAGCTCGGCCGCCTTGGTGTCACTCATGATCACCAGCGCGGCGGCGCCGTCGTTGAGCGGGCAGCAGTTGCCGGCGGTGACCCGGCCGTCCGGCCGGAACACCGGCTGCAGCGTCGCGGTCTTCTCGTAGGTGATGCCCGGGCGCGGCCCGTCGTCGGTGTCCACGATGCGGCCGTCCGGCAGTTCCACCGGCACGATCTCGCGGGCCCAGAACCCGTCCTTGATCGCCTGCTCGGCGAGGTTCTGCGAGCGGACCCCGAAGTGGTCCATGTCCTCCCGGGTCACGCCCTTGGCCAGCGCCAGGTTCTCGGCGGTCTGCCCCATCGCGATGTAGACGTCTGGGACCGCGTCGTCCTCGCGCGGGTCGTGCCAGGAGTCCGCGCCCTTCTCGGCCGTGGCCGCGGTGCGCGCCAGCGCGTCGCCGAACAGCGGGTTGCGGGTGTCCGGCCAGGAGTCCGAGCTGCCCTTGGCGTAGCGGGACACGGTCTCCACGCCGGCGCTGATGAACACGTCACCCTCGCCGGCCTTGATCGCGTGCAGGGCCATCCGGGTGGTCTGCAGGCTCGACGAGCAGTACCGGGTGATCGTGCAGCCGGGCAGGTGGTCGTAGCCGAGCAGCACGGCCACCACCCGGCCCAGGTTGAACCCCTGCTCGCCACCGGGCAGGCCGCAGCCGAGCATCAGGTCGTCGATGTCCTTCGGGTCGAGCGCGGGCACCCGGTCCAGCGCGGCCCGCACCATCTGGACGGTCAGGTCATCCGGCCGCAGGTCGACCAGTGATCCCTTGGACGCGCGTCCGATCGGCGATCGGACGGCGGACACGATGACGGCCTCTGGCATGTTTCCGCTCCTCATGGGTGTGCCGGGTGACGTGCGACACCTGAGGTTACCTCTGGGTAGCGGACCGCAGATTGTGATGTTGGCCGGGCGCGCTATGCGGCCAGTCGGCTCACCTGAACGGGCGACGGGAGCACCGCGCACAGCGCCGGCAGCAGCACGCCGGCCGCCAGCTCGTAGCCGGAACCGTTGGGGTGGAAGCGATCCGGGCTGAAGAACTGATCCGGGCGGAGCAGGAAGTCCGGTGCCAGCAGCTCCCCGAGGGCGACCGAGCCGACCCCGAGCCGGTCCAGCTCGCGGCGTTGGGCCCGGGCCAGCGACCGGCTGAACCGGCTGGCGAGCTCCCGCAGCGGCTGCGGGATCGAGCGCACCACCCCGAGGTCCGGGCAGGTGCCGACGACCACCCGGGTACCGGCCGCCTGCAGCCGGGCCACCTCGGTGCGCAGCACCAGGACCGAACTGGAGATCCTCGACTTCGAGGTCACGTCGTTCCCGCCGACGATCACCACCGCCACTGCCGGCGGGTTGATCAGGGCCCGGTCCACCTGGGCCGGCAGGTCGAACGTCTTGGACCCGCTGATGGCGTGCGTGGTCAGCCGGACCGGGCGGTCGGCCTCCTCGGCGAGCCCGGTGGCCAGCAGGACGCCCAGCAGCCGGTCGGGCGACTCGGCCCCGATCCCGGCGGCCAGCGAGTCACCGAGCATGGCCAGGGTCAGCGGCCGCTCGGCGTCCAGGAATGGTCCGGTCCCGTCGGGCAGGTAAACGCCGTCGGCATTGAGCGGTAACTCCTTCGGCCGGCCGATTATCGACCTAGCTTTCCTCGACTGGCCGTTGAGAAGTCCGTATGCCGCCCCCGACAGTCCGCCGACCGATCCGGCCGTGAACACCATGGCCCGCACGATCCGTGCACCCGCCATCGCCGTCCTCCCCTCGTCACGCCCGGTGTCGTCGCTGACCGCCGGACTGATGCGCCGGTTCTTTCCGATATCGTCCGAACCGGGTCATTTGAAAGGTGTCGGAATTGTGTGGGGGCCGGCTGACGTCCGGCTCGAATGCGGCTCGAACGCGCTGGGGTGGATCGCCAACGTATGATATTGGGCCTGGTAGCGCCCACGTTCCGCGCGCCATCGCCGCTGCCGCGCCGGCCGATAGGGTGGCCCCGAGTGGCGCCGTCATGGCCGGGCACTGCCCACAAGGCTGCCCGTAAAGGAGAGTTCGGTGGAATACGTCGAGCACGTGATCGACCTGGTCGGAAACACGCCGCTGGTGCGGCTGAACCGGCTGTCCGAGGGCCTGGCGCCGCTGGTGCTGGCCAAGGTCGAGTACTTCAACCCGGGCGGCAGCGTCAAGGACCGCATCGCGCTGCGCATGGTCGAGGCCGCCGAGCGCTCGGGGGCGCTGCGGCCGGGCGGCACGATCGTGGAGCCGACCTCCGGCAACACCGGCGTCGGCCTGGCCCTTGTCGCCCAGCGCAAGGGCTACAAGTGCGTGTTCGTCTGCCCGGACAAGGTCAGTGAGGACAAGCGCAACGCGCTCAAGGCCTACGGCGCCGACGTCGTGGTGTGCCCGACCGCGGTGCCGCCGGAGCACCCGGACTCCTACTACAACGTGTCCGACCGGCTGGTCCGCGAGATCGAGGGCGCCTGGAAGCCGGACCAGTACTCCAACCCGGAGAACCCGGCCAGCCACTACCACTCCACCGGTCCGGAGCTCTGGCGGCAGACCGAGGGCCGGATCACCCACTTCGTCGCCGGGGTCGGCACCGGCGGGACCATCTCGGGCACCGGGCGCTACCTCAAGGAGGTCTCCGGCGGCCGGGTGCAGATCGTCGGCGCGGACCCGGAGGGCTCGGTGTACTCCGGCGGCACCGGGCGGCCCTACCTGGTGGAGGGCGTCGGCGAGGACTTCTGGCCGACCACCTACGACCGGGACATCGCCGACGAGATCATCGCGGTGTCCGACGCCGACTCCTTCGGCGTGACCAGGCGCCTCGCCCGGGAGGAAGGGCTGCTGGTCGGCGGGTCGTGCGGGATGGCGGCCGCGGCGGCGCTGCGGCTGGCCGAGCGCCTCGGTCCGGACGACGTGGTGGTGGTGCTGCTGCCGGACGGCGGGCGCGGCTACCTGACCAAGGTGTTCAACGACCAGTGGATGGCCTCCTACGGCTTCCTGCCGCCGGAGCACTCCGGCGCCACCGTCGGCGACGTGTTGCGGCGCAAGGACGGCGCGATGCCCAAGCTGGTGCACGCGCACCCGAGCGAGACGGTCGGCGACGCCGTGGGGGTGCTGCGCGAGTTCGGGGTCAGCCAGATGCCGGTGGTCAGCGCCGAGCCGCCGGTGATGGCCGCCGAGGTGGTCGGCGCGGTGAACGAGCGCGACCTGCTGGACGCGTTGTTCACCGGCAAGGCGGCGCTGGCCGACCGGGTGGACAAGCACATGTCGCCGCCGCTGCCGACCATCGGGGCCGGCGAGCAGATCACCGTGGCGATGGGCGCGCTGTCCGCCGCGGACGGCGCGATGGTGCTGGTCGACGGCAAGCCGGCGGGTGTGGTGACCCGGCAGGATCTGCTGGGTTTCCTGGCCGGACGCTGACCGGCGCGGT
This sequence comes from Actinophytocola sp., assembly GCF_035712165.1. Lineage (GTDB taxonomy): Bacteria > Actinomycetota > Actinomycetes > Mycobacteriales > Pseudonocardiaceae > DASYTH01. The sequence continues at coordinate 20,196 of NZ_DASTBH010000294.1, forward strand.
GGGTGGGGCGCTACCGGCAAAGCCATGCACTATCCGCTAGCGTTGGCCCGGACGCAACTCGACAGCGCAGGTGAAGGGTTGGACCGATGAGTGCCCCGCAGCCGCCGAACCCACCGTGGCAGGGCGGCGAGCCACAGCAGCCATGGCAGAGTGAGCCGAACCAGGAGCAGGGGCAACCGAGTGGTGCGCCCGAGCACAATCCGGCCCTGAACGCGCCCGGACCGACGCAGGTACTCGGCGCCCCGGGTCAGGCCGGCCAGCCCGGCGCCGACGGCGTCGAGCGCACCCAGGTGGTGCGCCCGGGCCAGCAGCAGCCGGGAGACAAGACCCAGATGGTGCCGCCCGGCTCGCTGCCTCCGCAGCAGCCGCCCTACGCGCCCCCGCCGAGCGCGTCCGACTTTCCGCCCGGGCCGTCCGGTTACCCGGGCCAGCAGCCCGGCTTCGGGCAGGCCCCGCCACCCGGTTACGGCGCCCCGCCGCCCGGTTACGGCCCCCCACCGGGTTACGGCGGCCCGCCGCCCGGTTACGGCCCCCCACCCGGCTTCGCCCAGCAGGGCGGCTTGGGCGCTCCGCCGAGCTTCGGCGGCCAGCGGTCCAACCTGCAGATGATCGTCATGATCGTCGCCGGCGTCGTCGGCGTGTTCGGCCTGATCGCCGCGATCCTCACCATCACGCTGTTCTCCGAGCTCAGCACCGGCAACGCGGTCGACGACTGCGTCGCCGAGGGCGCGCCGCGGGACCTCTGCGAGCGAGCGATCGAGGCTGCCTCGGATGCCATTCCGACCAGGGTGTACGTGTACCTGACCGTGCTGCTGGTCGGCTCTCTGGCCGCGGTCGCCGGCGCGGTGCTGATCTACCTGCGGAAGAGCTTCGCGCACTACGTGACCGTCGGCGGCGGCGCGCTGCTGCTGGTCGGCTCGATCCTGATCATGGCCGAGGGCGGCGGCACGCCGACCCGGGTCGTGTTCACCCTGCTGTTCGGGCTGGTCATCACCGGCGTCGGGATCATGGGCTTCCTCGACCAGACCAAGCAGTACGTCGGGCTCGGCGGCTCGGTCCTGGCCGGCCCGCCCACCGGCGGCTTCGGCCCGCCGCCCGGCCAGGCCGGCGGTTTCGGCTCGCCCGGCGGTTTCGGCGGTCCGCCTCCGCCGCAGCAGGGCTACGGCCAGCAGCCGCCGCCCGGCGGTTTCGGCCAGCCCCCGCAGCCGCCCCCCGGCGGAGGCTACGGCCAGCAGGGCAACCCGCCCCAGCAGTGGTAAAACCCAGTCGCCCCCGGCTCCGGCCGGGGGCGACTTTCGTTCAACCACCCAGTTTGACCGAAACCGTCTCATTGGG
>NZ_DASTBH010000295.1:0-4814 GCF_035712165.1 Actinophytocola sp.
GGCCCGGCTCGAGCAGCAGCATGGCGAGCACACAGCGCCGCTGAACGCCGCCGAGGGCCACCCGCCGGCCGGCGTGCCATGCCTCCACCGGTCCCAGCACCGCGAACTCCATGGCCGGCATTCGGGGCCGCACGGACCCCGGATGCCGGCCAATCGGGCATCAGTCGGTCACGGTTCAGTCGGTCGCGGTTCAGTCGGTCACTGTTCAGTCGGTGACGGTGTAGTTGGTCACCCAGGCGCCGTTTCGGCACCACAGGCTGAAGCCCTGCGCGGCCGGACCCGCCACCTGGCGGAAGTAGACCCGCCCGTCGGAGCATTCGATGGCCGCCGTGACCGTGATGCCCGCCCCGACCTCACAGTAGAAGTCCACGCCGCCGCCGTTGGCCCACGGGGAGTCGGAACACTGCCAGACGCCCGGCGGGGGAATGCGCACGATGGGCGCGGGCGCCAGGATCGGCCCGTCGTCGGCCGGCGCCGCCGAGGCGAGACCCGGCGCGGCCACCGCGCCCGCCACGATCGCGAGTCCCACCAGGGTGGTCTTCGCGGCTCTGACCAGAGTTGCCCGAACAGCCATGGGAACCATCTCCTCTATCGGGGCTGGCTGACGAACACACCCTGTGCCGCGGTGTTGACAATGCGTTGACAACGCGTTGACAGCCGGGCCTACCTGGCCAGGACCGCCGACAGGACCCGCTTGAGCTCCTCGTCGGGCGCGGTGCCGGGATGCGCGCCGCGCCAGGCGATCACCCGGTCCGGGCGGACCAGGACGGCGCCCGACGGCGGGAGTCCGAGCGCGGCGGGGAACGCGCCGGCGCGGTCGACCAGCGGCCCGACCAGGTGCGCGGTCAGCGGCAGGTCCAGCGCGTCGGCGACCGCGGCGGCGGCCCGGCACCACGCCTCGCCCTCCGGGCCGGCGAGCACCGTGAAACCCGGGCCGACCAGGTCGAGTGTGGAGCCGGTGGCCCCGTCCAGCGTGACCGGCAGGTGCGGGAGCCGGGCGCCGACCCGGCCGGTGGGCTGGCGCGGATCATCGAGCTCCGGCGGGTCCTCGGGCTGCGGCGCGACGGCCGCCGAGGAGTACAGCGCGCCCAGCTCGATCGACGGATCGTCCACCGGGCCGGCCAGACCGTCGTCCGACAGCGACGGATCGACCCGCAGCACGTACCGGGTGTAGGCCTGCTCGGTGGTGATCCGGCCGATCGGGGCGCGCTCGGCCTCGTAGCTGTCCAGCAGCGCAGGCCCGGCGACGCCGTCCAGCACCATGGCGAGCTTCCAGGCCAGGTTGTGCGCGTCGGCGACGCCTGCGTTGCCGCCGAACCCGCCGGTGGGCGGCATGACGTGCGCGGCGTCCCCGGCCAGGAACACCCGGCCGTCGCGGTAGCGCGCGGCGTAGGCGGCGGTGGCGTCCCACCGCTGCACGTTGTCGATCTCCACCGGCAGGTCGGAGACCCCGAGCGCGGTGCGCACCAGGCCGGCGCACCGCTCCGCGCTCAGGTCCCGGCCCACCTGCCGGTCCTGGGTGCCGTCCGGCCGGGTGGTGGAGAACACCGCCAGGAACCCGGAGTCCGAGGTGATGGCGAACCGGAAGAAGCCCAGCAGTTCCGGGTGGTTGACGTAGACCACGCTGAGGTTGCGCTCGCCGATCAGGTCCTTCACGTTGGCCTTGAAGTAGATCGTGACGCAGTCGGCGAAGGCGCCCCAGCCGAGCAGGTCGATGCCCAGCCGCTGCCGGACCGCGCTGTGCGCGCCGTCGGCGGCGATCAGGTACTGGGCCAGCACGGTTCGCTCCGGGCCGCCGGCCCGGGGCCGCAGCACGCAGGACACACCGTCGGCGCGCTGTTCGAAGCCGGCCAGTTCGGTGCCGAAGTGGTGCCGGGCCCCGAGTTCCGCGGCCCGTCTGCGGAGCACGGGTTCCAGGCCGACCTGGGTGATGAACACCCGCGTGCCCGGGCTGAGGTGCTCCACCCCGTCGTTGACCGAACGGAAGAAGTACTTGAGTTCCCTGCCCGCCAGGCTTTCCACCGCCACGATCGCGCCGTTCTGCACGAACTCCCGCTCGGCGGCGGCCTCGACCTCCTCCTGCAGCCCGACCTCGCGGAAGATCTCCATGGTGCGCTGGTGGAACATGGCGGCGCGCGGGTGGATGGCGGTGCCCGGGTGGCGTTCCACCAGAACGTGGTCGACGCCGCGGGCGGCCAGCAGCATCGAGGCGGACAGTCCGACCAGGCTGCCACCGGCGATCAGGACCGGAACTCGCTCAGCATCCATCAGGCTTCCTTCCGATGATTCGGAGAAGGGGTGTCCTGCTGTGTGGGCGAGCTACCGATTCTAGGGGATGATCATGATCATCAGGACCGGCTCCACTGCTGGTTCGCCGCCCCGGTGCAGGTGGCGATGACGACCGTCGTTCCGTTCGCGGTGGCACCGCCGCTCGGCGCCAGGCACAGCGTGGACTGGCGGCCGACCAGCGTGCCGTTGGCGGCCAGGGTCCACTTCTGGTTGGTGCCGCCGTTGCAGTCCCAGATGCTCACCGCCGAGCCCGGCGCGGTGGCCTGGTTGAGCACGTCGAGGCACTTGCTGTCGAAGACCCGCAGTTCGTCGCTCGCGGTGCCGGTCCAGCGCTGGTTGCTGCCGCCGTTGCAGTCCCAGATGATCACCTGGGCGCCGTTGGCCTGGCTGCCGCCGCTGACGTCCAGGCAGCGGTTGGCCGCGACGTTGCGCAGCGGTCCGCTGACGGCCGGCGGCGGAGTCTGCCCGGTGATGCTGAGGTTGTCGAACTGGACGTGGTAGTTCCAGCCGGAGGCGAACCCGACCTGTCCGAACGGGAACGTCGCGTCGGTCACCGTGCCGACGGTGCTGCCGTCGATCCGGGCGGCGATGGTGTTGCCGTTGAACGCCAACGAGATCGTGTGCCAGGTGTTGGTGCCCAGGGCCGGCGCCGTGCCGCTGGCCAGCGTGGTCACCTGGGCGGAGGTGTTGGTGCGGCGGATGGACCAGGCGCCGGTGTTGCTCACCCGCAGCCGGTAGGAGTTCAGCCCCGGCGGGTTGAACGCGGCCTGGGTGCCGACCCGGCCGAGCAGTTCGACGAAGCCGGCGGACTCCAGCAGCACGTCGGTGCTGACCGTGTAGGTGGCCCAGTTGACGTCGCCGAGCAACGTGTAGGCGTCCGACAACGTGGACCAGGTGATCGGCGCGCGCGGCGCCATCTGGCGCACGCACCGGCCGGCTCGCCCGGCCGCGCAGTTGGTGGTCTCGAACGAGCCCTGCAGGTCGGCCAGGTATCGGGCCTCGCGGCCGGCCGGGTAGCCGTCGTAGTTGTCGCTGTAGGGCAGCGCGAACGACGCCGGCGCCGGTCCGGTCGCGGTGCCCTTGCCGCCGCCGGTGGTGGTGGTCAGCGTGTAGAGCCGGCCGGGTTGCAGGGTGATCGTGTAGGTGGACCCGGACGGGGTGAGGTCGGCGCCGCGCACCAGCTGGTCGTTGGGGTTGCTGGAGTTCAGGTTGGTCGACCAGACCCGGACGGCGCCGGTGGTCAGCCCGCCGGTGAGGGTGAAGGTGAACGGCTCGGCGGCGGTGGCGCCGGTGGTCTCGATCACCGTGCTCCACGCCCCGGTGGTGTTCGAGCGCAGGGTGACGTAGCTGCCGATGTTGCGGTTGCCGGACAGGAAACCGCTCGCGGAGTCGAGGTAGCGCCAGCCGGGCGCGGTGAACTGGGTGGTGTGCGCCATCACCCAGGCGTTGCGGCCGACCGAGTAGGCGCCCGACCACGGCTGCGGGGCGAGCGCGACGCCCATGGTGGGGAACGGCAGGTTGGGGTAGACGGCGGCGATGACCGGCCAGTTGATGTAGGCGGTCATCCGGCCGTCGATGTAGTCCCGGTTGATGCCCCGGGCCAGGGCGGCGCCGCCCGCGTTGTAGTCGTCGGAGCCGTTCTCGCTGGCCCACAACGGTTTTCCGGTGGCCAAAGCGTTGGCCGAACTGGGGCAGTTGGTCTGCGCGCTGCGGTAGCCGCACACGTAGTGCACACCGAGCACGTCGACGGCGTTGCGGAACGCGGTGTTGTTGACGGCGTCGTCGGCGACCGACCAGCCGGACGAGTCGTCCGACGCGACGATCCGCACGTTGCCGAAACCGTTGGCGTCCAACGCGTTGTTCAGGTTGACGTACCAGTTCAGGTCGCGGCCGCGCTCGTTCCAGCCGCCCAGGTAGTCGATGGTCAGGCCGTCCTGGCCGGCGCAGCGCAGCCAGGCGACCAGGTAGTTGATCATGTCGGTGGACCAGAAGTTCCCGTTGCCGATCCATCCGGGCGCGCCCCAGGACAGGCCGGCCAGCCTGATGTTGGGGTTACGCGCCTTGGCCTGCTCCATCAGCCACCACTCGTAGCCCCGGTTGCAGTCCAGGTCGCTCGCCGAGTGCTGGTGGCTCGGCTCGGCGCCGCTGGTGGAGTAGGTGTCGCCGCCGATCTCCACCTTGAGCAGCTGCATGGCCGCGCCGAAGTTCGGCCGGAACAGGTAGTCCAGGAGCTGGGTGCGCTGCGGCTCGGGATAGTCGATGAGCAGCCGGCTGTTGCCGCCGCCACCGCTCACCGCGCCGATCCCGTCGAAGGTCCGGCCGGCGGCGGTGCCGTTGATGGTGATCGTGGTCGCGGCGCTGGCCGTCGGGACCGGGATGGCGACCGCGACGGCGGTCAGGGCGACTACGGCGGTCAGGGCGATGCATCGGCGCACGGTGACCCTCCACGTCCGGCATTTCGAACAGTGTTCGGTGCGGGAATATCAGGACCGTAATCGGCCGAACGCGTTGTGGGACACCGCCAA
>NZ_DASTBH010000296.1:0-31206 GCF_035712165.1 Actinophytocola sp.
GGCGGCACCGCGGTGCCGGTGTTGAAGCCGAAGGTGTAGGAGACCTGCGCGACCGTGACCCCGTGCACCTCCATGATCAGCGGGGTGGCCGCCTCCCGCGCCGAACGCGCCGACCCGGTGTGCCGCACGCCGGCCGCGTCCAGCGCGTCGAGCGTGCTGGTCACCCCGGCCGCGCCCCGGTCCATGGTGTGGTTGGACGCGGTGGAGCAGGTGTCGTAGCCGGTCGCGGCCAGCCCGGCGGCCACCTCGGCCGGCGCGGAGAACCGCGGATACCCGGACAGCACCCCGCCCGGAGCGGCCAGCGGGACCTCCAGGTGGCAGATCGCCAGATCCGCCGCCGAGATCACCGGCCGGACCCCGGCCAGCAGCGGCGCGAAGTCCGGCCGCCCGCCGCCGTCGGCCCGGGCCTGCTCGGTCAGCGACGGATGGATCAGCACGTCCCCGGCGGCCACCACGGTGATCGACCGCGGCTCGGCCCGGGTAGAGGTGGCCGGCACCGGGCTGGCCGGCACGGAGGTGGCCGGCGGTTCGCCCGCGGGCGGGGGCGCGCTACAGCCGCACAGCACCGCGGTGACGGCGAACAGCGCCCAGACACCACGCACGGGGCACCCCAGGAAATCGCAGGCAGGTCAGCGCGAACGCCGGCGCACGATCAGCACCGCGAGCGCGGCGAGCACCAGCACGAGCACCGGGATGGCCCGCTTCAGCACGGACGGCGCGGCGTAGGAGAGCAGGTCGATCGGCTCGGACTCGGGTTCCGGCACGGCTTCCAGCTTGGGCTTCGGCTGGGGTGTCGCCGGCCGCGGCGCCGGTTCGGCGACCGCCGCGCCGCCGGCCGCGGCCGCGGGCGGCGGCTGCTCGGCGACCGGTTCCACCACGGCCAGCCTGGGCGCCGGCTCCGGTTCGGCCGGCGCGGGGGCGAGCTTGCTGGACAGGCAGGAGGCGAACGAGTCCAGGATCTTGCCGCCCACCTCGGAGATCATCCCGCGGCCGAACTGGGCCGGCTTTCCGGTGATGCTCAGGTCGGTCAGCACCGAGCCGACCGTTTCGGCGCCGTCCGCGCGCAGCGCGACGGTGACCGTCGCGGCGGCGGTGCCGTTGCCCCGGGAGTCCTTTCCGGACGCTTTGATGATCACCTTGCGGGCCTGCTCGTCGGTCTCCAGGAACTCGCCGGCTCCCTTGTACAGCAACGAGATCGGCCCGAGCTTGACCTTCACCTGACCGCTGAACGCGGACCCGTCGACCGCGGTGAGGGTGGCGCCGGGCATGCACGGCGCGACCAGTTCCGGGTCGAGCACCGCCTGCCACACGGTGTCCAGGTCCGCCGGAACCCGGAAGGTGTGCTCCAACTGCACGGCGGTCATCCCTTCGGTGTCGGGAGCGCGATGTGACGTGCTACGACGCCACATCGCGCTCCACCAGACCAGACAGCCAGGCTACGCCCCGACCGCCGCCACCACCGCGCGACCGGTCAGCACCCGGGCCAGGTGCTGGCGGTACTCGGTGTCGGCATTGCCATCCGTGGTCGGGCTGGTGCCCTCGGCCGCGTGCTCGGCCGCCGCCCGGATCACCTCGGCCGTGGCCGGCGCGCCGACCAGGGCCTGCTCGACCGCGTGCGCCCGCACCGGTGTGGCCGCCATGTTGGTCAGCGCGATCCGAGCCTCGGCGATCGAGCCGCCCTCGGTGCGCAGCGCCGCCGCGACGCCGACCATCGACCAGGCCTGCGCGACCCGGTTGAACTTCTCGTAGTGCGCGCTCCACCCGGTGTGCTTCGGAACCCGCACCTCGACCAGGATCTCGCCCGGTGCCAACGCCGTGGTGAAGAAGTCGACGAAGAACTCGCCGGCCGGCACGGTCCGCCGGCCGTCCGGTCCGGCCAGCACCATCTCGGCTTCCAGCGCCAGCGCCGGGGCGAGCAGGTCACCGGCCGGGTCGGCGTGCGCCAGCGACCCACCGAACGTGCCCCGGTGCCGCACCTGGGGATCTGCCACCGTGTCGGTGGTCAGCCCCAGCAGCAGCGCGTGCTCGCGCACCAGCGCGTCCCGCTGCACCTCGTAGTGCGTGGTCATCGCCCCGATCACCAGGGCGTCGCCGTCCTCGCGGATCCCGCGCAGTTCGGCGATCCGGCCGAGATCGACCAGCATGGTCGGCGCGGCCAGCCGCACCCGCAGCACCGGCAGCAGGCTCTGCCCGCCGGCCAGCACCTTGGCGTCCTCGCCGGCCTCGGCGAGCGCGCGGACCGCCTCCTCCACCGTCGTGGGCGCGACGTAGTCGAATGCCGCCGGAATCACTGGGCACCTCCCTGAGCCGAGATACTGCCGAGACCGCCACCGGCCTCAGCGCCGCCGATCCCGCTGCCGTCCGGCTCCCGCCGGTTGATCGCCGCCCACACCCGCATCGGCGAGCACGGCATCTCGATGTCGTCGACACCCAGGTGCCGCACCGCGTCCACCACCGCGTTGACCACCGCGGGGGTGGACGCGATCGTGCCGGCCTCACCGACTCCCTTGACGCCCAACGGGTTGGACGTGGCCGGGGTCTCGGTCCGGTCGGTGGTGAAGTTCGGCAGGTCCGCCGCGGAAGGCAGCAGGTAGTCGGCGAACGTGCCGGTGGTGAGCGTGCCCGACTCGTCGTGCACGGCCTCCTCGTACAGCGCCTGCGCGATGCCCTGCGCGAGCCCGCCGTGCACCTGGCCCTCCACGATCAACGGGTTGACCGCCTTGCCGACATCGTCCACGCACACGTAGGAGCGCAACCGGACCCGGCCCGTCTCGGTGTCCACTTCGGCCGCACACAGGTGCGTGCCGTGCGGGAAGGAGAAGTTCTCCGGGTCGTACACGGCATCGGAGTCCAGGGTGGGCTCCACGCCGTCGGGCAGGTCGTGCGCGGCGAACACGGCGAGCGCGACGTCGCCGATGCCGGTGGACCGGTCGGTCCCGCGCACGGTGAACTGCCCCTCGGCGAACTCCAGGTCGTCCTCGGAGCACTCCATCATGTGCGCGGCCACCTTGCGCGCCTTGGCCACCACCTTCTCGGCCGCCTTGACGACCGCGATGCCGCCCACCGCGAGGGAACGCGAACCGTAGGTGTCCAGACCCTTGTGCGAGGACTGGGTGTCGCCGTGGATCACCTCGACATCCTCGAACGGAACGCCGAGCTGGTCGGCGACGATCTGGCTCCAGGCCGTCTCGTGCCCCTGGCCGTGCGGCGACGAGCCGGTGACCACCTCGACCTTTCCGGTCGGCAGCATGCGGATCGCCGCGTGCTCCCAGCCGCCCGCGCCGTAGGACAGCGAGCCGAGCACCCGGGACGGGGCCAGCCCGCACATCTCGGTGAAGGTGGAGATCCCGATGCCGAGCTGGACCGGGTCACCGGACTCCCGGCGCTGCTGCTGCTCCCGGCGCAGCCCCGCGTAGTCGAACAACTCCATCGCCCGGGAGGTGGCCGCCTCGTAGTTGCCCGAGTCGTAGGTCAGGCCGCACACCGTGGTGAACGGGAACTCCTCGTGCCTGATCCAGTTCTTCTCGCGCAGCTCCATCGGGTCCATGCCGAGCTCGGCCGCGAGCTCGTCCATGATCCGTTCGATGGCGAAGGTGGCCTCCGGCCGGCCGGCGCCCCGGTAGGCGTCGGTGAGCGTCTTGTTGGTGAAGACGTTCGTGCACGCGAACCGGTAGGCCGGGATCTTGTAGATCGCGTTGAACATGAACGCGCCCAGCAGCGGCACTCCGGGCGTGACCAGGCCGAGGTAGGCGCCCATGTCGGCGATCAGGTCGACCTTGAGCCCGGTGACCGTGCCGTCCCGGCGCGCGGAGATCGTGATGTCCTGGATCTGGTCGCGGCCGTGGTGTGCGGTGGCCATGCACTCCGAGCGGCTCTCGGTCCACTTCACCGGCTTGCCGAGCTTCTGCGCGACCAGCACCGCCATGGTCTCCTCGGGCAGCACCGCGATCTTGCCGCCGAACCCGCCGCCCACGTCCGGGGCGATCACCCGCAGCTTGTGCTCGGGCAGGCCCAGGGTGAGCGCGGTCATCGTCTTGAGGATGTGCGGCACCTGGGTGGACGACCAGATCGTGATCTGCTGCGCGGTCGGGTCGACCACTGTGGACCGCGGCTCCATGAACGCCGGAACCAGCCGCTGCTGCCGGAACCGGCGGGTGAGCACGATCCCGTCGTCCGCCCCGTTCGCCTCGTCGATGGCGGCCGCGACGTCGCCGCCGGTGCCCGCCTCGCCAGAGTCGAACACCCACAGCGCGTTGCGGTTGGTCTCCAGTTCGGGATGGACCAGGGTGGCGCCGTCGGCCAGCGCCGCCTCCATGTCCAGCACCACCGGCAGTTCCTCGTAGTCCACGTCGATCTCGGCCAGCGCGTCCTGGGCGAGATAGGCGTTGGTGGCCACCACGACGGCCACACCCTCGCCGGCGAAGTGCACCGTGTCGACGGCCAGCACCGGCCGGCGCGGGTGCTTCATGTCCGGGGTGACCGCCCACGCGCAGGGCAGCGCGATCGCGCTGTCCGGGTCGAGGTCGGTCGCGGTGTAGACGGCCACCACGCCGGGCAGCGCCCGGGCCCGGGTGGTGTCGATCCGGGTGATCCGGGCGTGCGCCAGGGGGCTGCGCAGCACCGCGAGGTGCAGCATGCCGGGCAGCGTGATGTTGTCCGTCCACCTGGTCCGGCCGGTGATCAGCCGGGCGTCCTCCTTGCGGCGCCGGGACTTGCCGACCTCGGGCTCGAGTGTCGAGGTCATCAGGCACCGCCCCCGGCGACCACGGTCGAGGTGTTGACCTGCTCGGCCTCCGGGCCGGCCCCGCCGCGCATCTTCTCGGCGGCGGAGCGCACCGCGCGGACGATGTTCTGGTAGCCGGTGCAGCGGCAGAGGTTGCCCTCCAGGCCGGTGCGCACCGCCTCCTCGTCCGGGTCGGCGTCGTCGGCCAGCAGGTCGATCGCCTGCATGATCATGCCCGGGGTGCAGAACCCGCACTGCAGCGCATGGTTCTCCCGGAACGCCTGCTGCACCGGGTGCAGTTCGCCGTCCCGGGCCAGGCCCTCGATCGTGGTGATCTCAGAACCGTCCGCCTGTACCGCGAGCACCGAGCAGGACTTGACGCTGTGGCCGTCCAGATGGACGGTGCAGGCGCCACAGTTACTGGTGTCGCACCCGACCACCGTGCCGACCTTGCCCAGTCGCTCGCGCAGATAGTGCACGAGCAGCAGTCGAGGCTCGACCTCATCGGTGTACTGGGTGCCGTCAACGGTCACGGATATGCGCATGGAGCCTCCAAGGGCACACGAAAAGCCCCGATCCGGCAGGCGGGTGGCAGTCGGTCGGGTAACCGGGTGGGGACAGGCGTGAGCGCGGCACGTCGGAACGGCTCGCTGCGTTGCGAGTTCCTGGTGAGCGGCCTCACACGTGGAGCCTGCTACCTGACCCGCCGCCCGGACAAGACCTTGCATAGATCGCGCTTATGCTCGGACCGTGGTTTCCCCCGCGCTAGCTGCGCAGACATCCGATGCGTATCCGGAATATCGCCGGGGGTTGACGTTCGGCGCCGCGGCCTACGCGATGTGGGGGCTGTTCCCGCTGTACTGGCCGCTGCTGCGGCCGGCGGGCGATGTGGAGATCCTGGCGCACCGGATGGTGTGGTCGCTGGTGTTCGTCGCGGCGGTGCTGACCGTGTCCGGCCGGCGTGGACGCACCGGATGGGCGCAGCTGCGGACGGTGCTCGGCGACCGGCGCCGGCTCGGGCTGCTGGCCGGGGCCGCCGCGCTGATCACGGTGAACTGGGGCACCTACATCTACGGGGTCAACCACGGGCACGTGGTGGAGACCGCGCTCGGCTACTTCACCGGGCCGCTGGTGTCGGTGCTGGTCGGCGTGGTGCTGCTGCGCGAACGGCTGCGTCCCTGGCAGTGGGTGGCGGTGGGGCTGGGCGCCGCGGCCGTCGTCGTGCTCACCGTCGGCTACGGCCGCCCGCCGTGGATCGCGCTGCTGCTGGCGTTCTCGTTCGGGATCTACGGTCTGCTCAAGAAGCTCGCGGCCACCGGCGCGATCGAGTCGCTGGCGGTGGAGACCGGCATCACCGCCGCCCCGGCGCTGATCTACCTGCTGATCCTCGGCGGCACCGGCGCCGGCACCTTCACCGGCCACGGCCTGTCCCACGCCCTGCTGCTGATCGCCAGCGGCGCCGTCACCGCGATCCCGCTGCTGGCCTTCGGCGCCGCCGCGACCCGGATCCCGCTGTCCATGGTCGGCCTGCTGCAGTACATCGCCCCGGTCATCCAGTTCCTGCTGGGGATTCTGGTCTTCGACGAACACATGCCCGTCGAACGCTGGATCGGCTTCACCATGGTCTGGCTCGGGCTCGCCGTCCTCACCTGGGACGGCCTGCGCCACTCCCGCCGCGCCCGCCTCCCCACCCCGGCCCCAGGCGGCTAGCCCCGCCTACTTTGGATAATCGAGTGAGGTCTTGGGCCGACCAACGGAACCTCAGGGGACCGTGACGGCACCCCAGCCACAATCCACCCGATACCCGCACCGTTCGTCACCAGCGCAAGCACGCATAGAAATTCCGGAGTGGCGGACTAGTGAATGCGGCCGGAAAGTTCGGTGAGGCGTTCGCCGTGGCCGCCCCAGCGCAGGGCGATGATCTCGGCGGCGATGGAGACGGCGGTTTCCTCGGGGGTCCGGGCGCCGAGGTTGAGGCCGATGGGCGAGGACAGGCGGGACAGTTCCGCCTCGGTCAGACCGGCCTCGCGGAGGCGGACGAGGCGGTCGTCGTGGGTGCGGCGGGAGCCCATCGCGCCGACGTAGCCGACGTCGGTGCGCAGGGCCACCTCGAGCAGCGGCACATCGAACTTGGGGTCATGGGTGAGCACCGCGATCACGGTGCGCGCATCGACCCGGCCGGCCTGCGCCTCGGCGGCGAGGTAGCGGTGCGGCCAGTTGACGACGACCTCGTCGGCGTCCGGGAACCGGGAGTTGGTGGCGAACACCGGGCGGGCGTCGCACACGGTCACCCGGTAGCCGAGGAACGAGCCGAGCCGGGCGACCGCGGCGGCGAAGTCGATCGCGCCGAACACCAGCATCCGCGGCGGCGGCTCGAAGGAGTTGACGAACACCGACATCCCCTCGCCGCGCCGCTGCCCGTCCACGCCGTAGTGCAGCAGGCCGGTGCGCCCCCCGGCGAGCAACCCGCGCGCGTCGTCGGTGACCGCGTCGTCGGCGCGGGCGCAGCCGAGACCGCCGGCCACCCGGTCCGGCCAGACCACCAGGTGCGCGCCGCGCCGCTGCGGGTCCGGGTGCTCGACCACGGTTGCCAGCGCCACCGGCTCCTCCACCTGCACCGACTTGGCCAGTTCGGCCAACTCCGGGAAGCCCGCCGCGCTGATCGGCTCCACGTACACGTCGATGATCCCGCCGCAGGTCAGGCCCACGGCGAAGGCGTCGTCGTCGCTGACCCCGTAGCGCTGTAACACCGCCGGGCCGCCGGCGAGCACCTCCTCGCCGAGGGTGTAGACCGCGCCCTCCACGCAACCGCCGGACACACTGCCGACCACCGAGCCGTCCGCCGCCACCATCATCGACGCGCCCGGCGCGCGCGGCGCCGAGGAGAACGTGCCGACCACGGTGCCCAGCGCCACCGTCTCCCCCGCGGAGTAGCGCCGCATCACATCGTCCAGCACATCACGCACGGCGGACCTCCTCGAGCAGGTGCTCCAACGTAGCCAGGCTGTGCCCGGCCAGCAATCGGTCGAGATGCGGCAGCGCGGCCGCGATTCCGGACTGCACCGGTGCGTAGCCGGCCCGGCCGGCGTGCGGGTTGACCCAGAGCACCGCGTGCGCGAGCCGGCGCAGCCGGGCCAGTTGCTCGCCGAGCAGACCGGCGTCGCCGCGCTCCCAGCCGTCCGAGCAGAGCACCACCACGGCCCGGCGGGCCAGGCCGCGCTGACCCCAGCGGTCCAGGAACGCCCGCAGCGTCTCGCCCAGCCGGGTGCCGCCGGCGAAGTCGGGCACCGCGTGCGCGGCCGAGATCAACGCTTGTTCCGGGTCGCGCTGCCGGAGGTGACGGGTCAGCCGGGTCAGCCGGGTGCCGATGGTGAACACCTCGGTGCTGGCCGGGGCGTGCCGGGTGAGCGCGTGGCCGAAGCGCAGCAGCGCGTCGGCGTAGGGGGTCATCGAGCCGGAGATGTCCAGCAGCAGCACCACGCGCCGGGGCCGGTTGGCCCTTCCCTTGTACGCCAGCCGGATCGGCTCGCCGCCGGTGGCCCGCAGCAGCCGCAGCAGCCGGGTCGGGTCGATCCGTCCGGTCCGTTGTGGACGGTGTCGCAGCGACCGGCGCAGCGGCGGGTCGAGCCGCAGGGTGGCCAGCAGTTCGCGCAGGTGCTCCCGTTCGGGGGCGGACAGTTCGGCGATGTCGCGGCGGCGCAACACCTCGGTGTCGCTCGCAGCCACCCGCAGGGCGTCGGAGTCGCCGCCCGCGCCGGTGCCGGTCGGGGTGTCGGTGAGGGTGGCCAGCAGGGCGGTGCGCGTCCGTTGGGTCGCCGGCTGCCGGGCCGGGCGCGGCGGCTTCGCGGCGAACCAGGCGCCGAACGCCTCGTCGTAGCGCGGCAGGTCGTCCGGCTCGGCGCACAGGGTCAGCCGTCCGGCCCAGTAGAGCTGTCCCGGCTCGGCCGGGTCGAGTTGCCCGATCGCCGCCAGGTAGGCCTGCACCCGCACCGGGTCGCAGGACAGCCCGGCGGCACGTAACGCGGCGGTGAAGCCGACCAGGCCGGGCAACGGGTCCATATGGCAATTGTGCGCCCGTCCGAGGGGATCGATCGGGCCGGGAACTCCTGTCAATATGGTTGGACATTCCCTAACCGAAGGGGTTATCCAATGGGGCGTTCACGAATCCCTGCAGTGGTGTCCGTTGGTGTGGCCATGCTCGCCGGTGTCCTCGTTCCGGCGGCACACGCGCAGGGGGAGACCGCGACGGACGACCTGACCAGCGCCGTCGTGCTGAAGATCGACGCCAGGACCGGATCGCGGACCGACCTGGCCGGCACCGAGGTCAACGTGATGCGCACCGACGGCGGCGACTGGGCGTTCGGCGCCGGCATCGCCAAGGCCGCGCCGATCGAGGGCGCGTACCCGGACGGCTGGCTGTTCGTGGCGCACCGCGAGGGTAAGGACTGGACCGTCGCCTTCGAGGGCGAGGCGGCGTTCCCGAAGCTCACCTCCGCCGCGCCGGAGGCCGTGGTGCCCACCGGCGAGAAGCAGGTGCTCGCCACGCACGGCGCAGCCGCCCCGAAGGTCGCCACCGCCGAGGCCAAACCCCTTGCCGGCGGGGACTTCCGCACCGGCATGCGGCTGCCGTGGGCGGTCGGCCAGTCCTGGCGGCTGACCGGCGGCCCGCACGAGTCCGCCCGGCAGGCCGTGGACCTCGCCGGCGGCGACGGACGGGTGCTCGCCACGCGCGGCGGCACGCTCTACGTGATGTGCTCCAGCCAGCGCGGCTGGCTGCGGGTCGCACACGACCGCGGCTACTCGACCGACTACTACCATTTGTTCAACAACCGCACCGACAACGGCGTGACCGTCGCCGAAGGCGCGTTCCTCGGCAACATCGGCACCGACGTGTCCTGCGGGGGCAGCGCGAACGGCGCACACGTGCACTTCTCGTTGCGGCAGAACGGCGCGTTCGTCGGCATCGCCTCGCACAACTTCGGCAAATGGCAGATCTACAACGGATCCGCGGCCTATCAGGGTTCCGCGCTGCACGGTTCGACCCAGATCGGCGTCGGCGGCTCGATGTACAACTACGGACCGCTCGGGTTCACCCAGGGCATCATCGACACCAACGGCGGCGGCGTGGTCAACCGCAGGTCCGGACCGGGCACCAACTTCGGCGTCGTGGGCACGGTCGCCGACGGCGCCACGGTGACGATCGCCTGCTCGGCCAACGGCACCTCGCACACCGGCCGGTTCGACTACACCACCAGCATGTGGAACAAGCTCAGCGACGGGTCGTGGATCAGCGACGCGTTCACCTGGACCGGAACCGGAAACCCGGTCAACGGCTGGTGTTGAGGGCAAACGAGGGTGGCCCGGAGACCCGGGCCACCCTCAACCGGAGCCGTGGGCCGGTCCCGGCGCCGCCACTCGCCGCCCGGCAACTCAGGCTCACGTCGTCACCATGATGGGTCCTCGATGGAAGGATCTCGACCGAATTTCCGCGCTAGGGTGCGGACATGGCCTCGGAGCGCGTGGTGCGCGTGTCCAAGTATCTGTCCCAGCATCTGCGGCACCGGCCGGACCGGATCGGGCTGACCCTGGACGAGGGTGGCTGGGTGGACGTGTCCGTGCTGCTGGCGGCCTGCGCGGCGGCCGGGTTCCCGGTCACCCGGGCCGAGTTGGAGCACGTCGTCGCGGTGAACGACAAGCAGCGCTTCGGGTTCGACGAGAGCGGCACCCGGATTCGGGCAAACCAGGGCCATACCGTGCCGATCGACCTGGGGCTGGCTGACGTGGCACCGCCTTCCGTGCTCTACCACGGCACCTACGAGCAGGCCGTACCGTCCATCCGGGACGGTGGGTTGTCCCCGATGGCCCGGCACGACGTGCACCTGTCCGCCGACATCGAGACGGCCCGCCGGGTCGGCGCCCGCCGGGGCCGCCCGGTGATCCTCACCGTCGACGCCGCCCGGATGTCCGCCGCGGGCCACGCCTTTCGCCGCAGCGCCAACGGTGTCTGGCTGACCGCGACGGTGCCGCCGGACTTCATCACCTTCCCCAGCACAGCTAGCCGGCCAGGAGCGCGTCCAGTCCGGCCGCGACGGTGCGTTCGGCGTCCTCGCGGTACTTGAGCACGGCACCCAGCGTGGCCGCGGCGCCGGCGGCGTCCAGTTCGGAGCGGCCGAGCGCGAGCAGGGCGCCGGCCCAGTCGATGGACTCGGCCACACCCGGTGGTTTGAGCAGTTCGGCGGCGCGCAGCCGGCGCACCGCGGTGGCGACCTGGGTGGCCAGCCGCTCGCCGACGCCGGGCAGCCGGCGGCGCAGGATGGCGATCTCCCGGGGCAGGTCGGGGTGCTCCAGCCAGTGGTAGAGGCAGCGGCGCTTGAGCGCGTCGTGCACCTCGCGGGTGCGGTTGGAGGTGAGCACCACCAGCGGCGGCACCGGGGCACGCACCTCCCCCAGTTCCGGGATGGTCACGGTGAACTCGCCGAGCACCTCGAGCAGGAACGCCTCGAACTCGTCGTCGGCCCGGTCGATCTCGTCCACCAGCAGCACGCAGGGCGCCTGTTCCAGCGCCCGCAGGAGCGGCCGGGCCAGCAGGAACCGCCTGCTGTACAAGGACTTCTCGGCCACGTCGGAGTCCAGCGGCCCGGTCGCGCCTGCCTCCAGCGCGCGCAGGTGCAGCAGTTGCCGGGGAAAGTCCCAGTCGTAGAGCGCCTGGGTGGCGTCGATGCCCTCGTGGCACTGCAGCTTGATCAGCTCGACGCCCAGCGCGTCCGCCAGCGCGACGGCCAGCGAGGTCTTGCCGGTGCCCGGCTCGCCCTCGCAGAACAGCGGCCGGCCCATCCGCAGCGCCAGGAACGCGGCCGTGGCCAGCCCCTCGTCGGGCAGGTAGCCGACCCGGTCCAGCTCGCCGGCCAACTGGTCCGGCGAGTCGACCGGGGCCCAGGACGCGCTCATGGGTGGCACTGTAGTCGGGGAGACCCGGATGCCTCCCTGACCAAGGTTCCGGGTTCGCCTCAGGGCGGCTCCCGATGTGCCGGGCCGCCCCGGCGGCGACCCTGGAGTCGTGACAAACGAGACCACCACCCAGATCCGTAAACTGCGCCGCAGCCGCTCCGACCGCATGGTCGCCGGGGTGTGCGGCGGCACCGCCAAGATGCTCGGAGTGGACGCGGCGCTGGTCCGCGTCCTCCTGGTCGCCGCCACCATCCTCGGCTTCGGCACCGGCGCCCTCATCTATCTGGCCTGCTGGCTGATCGTCCCCGAAGAGGACTAGGAACCGACATAAGGGGCATACCTGCATGTTCTAGGCTGCTCTCCCGTGGCGGAGGAGCAGCCTGGACGTGTTTCACGGGTGGGGACCGCCCGCGCGCTGGTGCTGCTGGGCTCCGGGGTGCAACTGGCCGCCACCATGGTGGCCGGGTTCGTGGCGCTGGTCTTCGCGCCGGTGCTGCTGAGCCGGCCGGAAACCGGGTCGCCGGTCACCGGCGTGGCCGTCCTGGTCGTGATCACCCTGCTGGACATCGCGTTGGCCAACCTGTTCGCGCTGCGGGCCACCGGGACCCGCGGCGCGCTGCTCGGCGGCTGCGGCACCCTGCTTGCCGGCATGGCGCTCGGCATCGCCGCGTTGTTGCTGATCACCATGGGTTGAGACGCGGCTCTCGCAAACCCGGCCGGAATGGACGTATCTGGCTGATCAGTGCCGACTCCTTTCTGACATGCGGCGCGTTCAAGGGCTAGGCGGCCGGGCGTTTGCAGGGGAGACGCCCGGCCGCTGTTCCACGTCAACGCAAGGGAGCGTGCGTGGTGCTGATACACCTGACTGAGGCGAACTCAGCTCGTCCGATCGAGCTGCGCAAGGGCGATACGGTGGAGCTGCGCCTGCCGGAGTCGCCGACCAGCGACTACCGCTGGCGCTGGCGGCTACCGGAGGGGTTACGCATGATCACCGACGAGCACATCCCGGCGTTGTCCGGGCCCGATTCCGCCACCTCGGGTCAGCGCAGGCTGGCGTTCGACGTGTACGCCCGGGGTCAGCACGAGCTGCGCGCCGAGCTGGCCCGGCCCTGGGAGAGCGAGGCCCAGCAGGCCTTGACCTTCACCGTTCATGCCCAGTAGCCACCGAACGAACCATGAACTTAGACCAACCGGGTGAGCGTCGGACCAAACCGGATGCACGCCGACCCCGTCGAGCGATGTACCACACGCCCCCAGAAAGTCGACCCACGAAGTGGGGTGGAATGCGGTGACCGAACTCCGCACGGCAAGCATGAGTCCGCCTTGGGAGGGGTTGGAAGGCCGGGACCGGCACGCGGCGTGCCTGATCGCGGCCAGATCGGGGGACCGCGCCGCACTGAACGTTCTGGTAGCCGACCTGACCCCGCTGGTCTGGCACGTTGCCCGGGGAAACGGGCTGGACCGCAGCACCGCGGAGGACGTGGTGCAGACCGTGTGGCTCGCCCTGCTGCGCCACATGGACCGGCTGACCGAACCCCGCGCGCTGGTCAGCTGGCTGATCACCACGACGAGGCGGGAGTCCAACCGCACCCGGCGGCGCGGCGCCGCGCAGGTGGAGCTGCCCACCGAGGTGGCCGAGCAACTCCCCAACGACGACCCGTTGCCCGAGGCCGAACTGCTGCGCGACGAGCGGGACCAGCTGCTGTGGAAGGCGTTCCACCGGCTGTCGGCTCGTTGTCAGGAACTGCTGCGCATGACGGTGCTCGCCGGGCGAGTGGAGTACCGCGCAGTCGCCGAGGCTCTGCACATGCCGCACGGCAGCATTGGACCGACTCGAGGGCGCTGCTTGAGCTCCCTTCGCACCCTGTACGACGGGGAGGCTGGCAGATGAGAACGCAACACCATTCCGCGGCGGACGACGCGATGATGGCCAAGGTGGCCCGACTGGTCGATCAGCTCGACCCACCGCCGCCCGGACTGATCGAGCGCGCCCAGTTCGCGATCGCCATCGACGACATCGACGTGGAGGCGGCCCGCTG
Organism: Actinophytocola sp.; assembly: GCF_035712165.1. Taxonomy (GTDB): domain Bacteria; phylum Actinomycetota; class Actinomycetes; order Mycobacteriales; family Pseudonocardiaceae; genus DASYTH01. The sequence goes on from NZ_DASTBH010000296.1 coordinate 13,711, forward strand.
GGCGGACGACCGCCCGCTGGCGGGTGTCCGCGGCGGCGCTCCGGGCACCATCACGTTCTTCGTCGGCGATCTCACGGTCATGGTCAACGTGACCCGCACGGGTGAACGGCAGCGAATTGACGGGTGGCTGGTGCCGGCCGGCGAACACGGTGTGGAAGTACGGGTCGCCGACCACGGTTCCACCGAGACCACCGCTGACGAGGGCGGACGTTTCGTGCTGACCGAGGTGCCGCGCGGCACGACCCAGATTTTGGTACGAATGAATGCCGAACGGCCACGGACCGTAGTCACTCCAACGGTGGTTCTGTAGTTTTTGTCAATGCTCTAGGCCAATCAGGCGATAAGGTTTGTATCTGCCGGTCACCTAGCGTCTCTTGTTCCGGTGACAGGTTCGCAAAACCTGCTTGAAGGGGAGTCATGAGCGACACCAGCACCACAGGAACCGACAAGCCGCCGACGACAAACCAGCCGTGCCCGTGCCACGGCTCGCAGAACTGCCCGACGGGCTACCACGAGAACATCGTGGACGACACGAACACTCAGACCACTACCAGCAAGTAGTGAACTGATCTCGGGTCCGGGGCACACACTGCCGGCGTCGTATGTTGCCATTAGTGTGTGCCCCGCTCCCGTACCCGGCCCGTGATGCCCGCGCCACGCGGCAAGAACCACGCCGAAAACGGCCACGGTGACCTCCGGCCGGCCGAGGAGCTACTGGTCCGCGGAGTGGGCGCCAGCAATGTCGGCCGGACCGCCGAAGCGACGAAACTGCTGCACAAAGCGCTGCGCGCGTTGCCGGTGGGGACCGGCGATCCGGACGCCCTCGCCGTTCGCATCCGCATTCTGTCCGCTCTGTCCTACACGGAGGCCGAGACCGGGGCGATCGCCGACGGGCTGATTCATCTCGGCACCGCGAGCGACCTGGTCGGTGCCCTGCCGGACGGGCCGCAGCGGCTCACCCTGCGCGGACGCATCCATCACCAGCAGGGCCTGCTGTACCTGCGCGCCGGGCAGTCCGCCGAGGCCATCGAGGCCTACAACCAGGGCATCCCGCTGCTCGAACGGTCCGTCGACGACCCGGCCGGCGATCCCGAACTGCTGGCCAAGTCCCTGCTCAACCGCGGGCTGGCCTACATCGAGCAGGGCAAGCCCGAGCCGGCCGAGCGGGACGTGCGGCGCTGCATCGAACTGGCCACCGCTCGCGCAGTCCCCCGGATCGTCGAGAAGGCGCAGGGCAACCTGGGCGAGATCGCGCAGCTCACCGGCGACATCCCCACCGCACTGGTGCACTTCGAGCAGGCCGAGCGGGCGTTCCGGCGGACCGCACCGGACCTGGTCCCGCGCACCCAGATCGACCAGGCCCGGGCGCTGCTCGAGGCGGGTCTGGCCGACGAGGCCGCCCGGCACCTCGACGAGGCGCTGCCGGTGCTGCGCCGGTTGCGGCTGAGCCAGGACCTGGCCGAGGCGGAGATCGTCCGCGCCGCCGCCGCCCTGCTGCAGGGCGAGCTGGAGCTGGCCCGGGCCATGGCGAGCTCGGCGCACCGGCGGTTCGTCAAGCGGGGCAGCGCGCCCTGGGCCGAGGTCGCCGCGCTGACCCGGATGCAGACCGAGACGTCCGCCGCGCTGGGCGGACAGGACAACAAGGCCTCCCCCACCCGGGCCGAGCGGCTCGCCGAACGGCTCGCCGAGCTGGGCCTGACCGACGAGGCGGCCAAGGCCACCATGCTGGGCGTGCGGCTGGCGCTGCGGCAGGGCTCGATCGAGACCGCCGCCCGGATGCTCGACCAGGTGCCGCCGCCCAGCAAGATCGCGCCGACCGACCACAAGATGCTGCGCCGGCTGTGCCGGGCCGAACTGTCGCTGGCCCGCGGCGACCACAAGCGGGTGCTGTCCGAGGCGCGCGCCGGGCTGGACGAGCTGTCCCGGGTCCGGGACCGGATGGGCGGCCTGGACCTGTTGTGCGGGACCGCGATCCACGGCTACGAGCTGGGCCGGCTGGCGGTGCGCCTGGTGCTCGACGGCGCCCGCACCCAGCGCGACGCGCGGAGACTGCTCGGCTGGCAGGAGCGCACCCGGGCGCAGATCTACCGGTACGAGCCGCTGCCGGTCATCGACGACCCGGAGCTGGCCAGCCGGGTGGCCGAGCTGCGCGGTGTGCTGCGCACCCTGCAGCAGGCCCGGGTGGAGCGCCGCTCGGTGACGGTCACCGCGCTGGAGCGCCGGTCGGCGGTGCTGCAGCGGGAGGTGAGCCGGCTCGGCTGGCACACCAGCCAGTGGGGCCGGCCCCGCCCGGTGTGCCCGCCGGAAGCGATCATCGACAGGCTCGGCGACCGGGCGCTGGTGAGCTTCGCCGGGCCGGGCGACACGCTCGCGGCCGTGGTGGTCGCCGGCGGGCGCACCGACCTGGTCCGGATCGGCCCGCTGCGGGAGACGCTGGAGACCGCCAAGCAGCTGCACGCCGACCTCGACGCGCTGGCCCCGGACGAGCTGGTCGCGCCGCTGGCCGCCGCGGTGTCCGAGTCGGCCAACCGGCGGCTGACCCGGCTGGACGCGCTGCTGGCGCCGGTGGTGGACCGGCTCGGCGACCGGGACGTGGTGATCGTGCCGGGCGGCGGGCTCTACCAGGTGCCGTGGGGCTCCCTGCCGTCGCTGCGCGGCCGGCCGCTCACCGTGGCGCCGTCGGCCACCGCCTGGGTGGGCGCCACCGACCGGCGGGTGCCGGACGGCGGCCGCGACGTGGTGCTGGTGTGCGGGCCGGGACTGCCGGAGTCGGTCACCGAGCTGACCCGGCTGCGGGCCATCTACCCGGACGCGGCCGTGCTGGACGGGGCGGACGCCACCACCGACGCGGTGCTGTCCGCGATGGACGGCGCCAAGCTGGTGCACATCGCCGCGCACGGCACCCACGAGCCGGCCAACGCGCTGTTCTCCCGGCTGGAGCTGGCCGACGGCGGTCTGCTCGCGCACGAGCTGGCCCGGCTGCACAACCCGCCCGAGCAGGTCGTGCTGGCCTCCTGCGAGCTGGCGCTGAGCCACATCCGGCCCGGCGACGAGGCCCTCGGGTTCGCCGGCGCCCTGCTGGCCGCCGGGTCGCGCAGCGTGGTGGCGGCCGTGTGCCGGGTCGGCGACCGGTCCTCCGCCGAGACCATGACCGACTACCACCGCTGGCTGGTGAACTCGCCGGCCGCCCGGGACCTGGCCGACACCATGGCCGACTTCCACAGCCGGCTGGCCTCCGGCGCCGCCCCGTCCGCCGCACTGGCCCAGGCGACGGCCGCCGACCCGCTCCGAAGGCCCTTCATCTGCCTGGGCGCCGGCTAGGTGGTCATCCGAGACCGCCGAAGGCTCGGATCTGTGGCGGCAGGCCGCCGACCAGCGACGGCGACCATGGCAGCCGCCCGCGGCCTGCCCCGCAGATCCGATCGCGCGCCCAGCAGACCCGACAAGCACTCCGTCGGCGGCCCGACAAGCACTGCCTGGGCGCCGGCTAGGTGGCTGATCCGATCGCGGCCAGCAAATCCGACAAGCACTGCCCCGGTGCTGGCTAGCTCCGGCACTCTCCGCCGGTCATGATGGGCCGATGAACATGGTGGCGATTGTGTTCGAGGACAAGCTCGTCACCGACCTCATCACGATTCCGTTGTTCACCGGGCTCATCGGCTACGTGACGAACTGGACCGGCGTGCTGATGCTGTTCCGGCCGCTGAAGTTCCGGGGCGTCCGCGTGCCCGGGCTGAAGATCCTGTTCCCGTTCCTGCCCCGGATGGTGCAGGTGCTGCCGCTGTTCCGGTACGACGGGCGGATCGGCTGGCAGGGCATCGTGCCCTCGCGCGCGGACAAGATGGCCAGCATCGCGGTGGACAAGGGCCTGGCCAAGCTGGGCAGCATCGGCGACTTCTACCGGGAGCTCGAGCCGGAGCAGATCGCCGAGCACCTGGTCACCATCGCCCGGGGCGAGATCCGGGCGGCGGTCGAGGAGATCATGCTGCGGGAGAACCCGCAGCTGTGGCGCGACCTGCCGCCGTTGATCAAGGAGGTCGTGCACGCCCGGGTCCAGCAGCAGCTGCCGGAGATCATCCGGAACCTCACCGACCGGATCGGCGACAACATCGAGGCGCTGATCGACGCCAAGCTGATGGTGATCCGCTACTTCGAGGCGCACCCGGAGCTGCTCAACAGCCTGTTCCAGGAGATCGGCCGCAAGGAGCTGCGGTTCATGCAGAACTTCGGCTTCTACTTCGGGTTTCCGATGGGCTTCCTGCTGGTGGCGCTGGTGCACGCGGTGCCGTACTGGTGGGTGCTGCCGCTGGGCGGGATGGTCATCGGCTGGCTGGTCAACTGGCTCGGTCTTACGATGATCTTCGAGCCGACCTTCCCGAACCGCTGGATCCCGTGGCGGCAGGGGCTGTTCATCAAGCGCAAGGACGAGGTGACGAAGGGATATGCCCGGATCATCTCCACGCACGTGATCACGTTGCACAACGTCGGGGACGAGCTGCTGCGCGGACCCCGGTCCGACCGCACCCACCAGATCCTGGAGGACACGCTGCGCCCGGCGGTGGACCGGGCGGTGGGGCGGGCCCGCACGGCCGTCCGGGTCGCGGTCGGCGCCCGCGAGTACGACCACATCAAGACCTCGCTGGCCGCGCAGGCCGCCGAGTTCGCCCCGATCGCGTTCGCCGACTCCGACTTCAACCGGCGGCAGTCCAACAAGATCTATTCCTTCGTGGCCACCCAGATGACGAAGATGGGGCCGGACGAGTTCGTGGAGATGCTGCGTTCGGCGATCAAGCAGGACGAGTGGCTGCTGTTCGTGCACGGCGGCGTGCTCGGCATCGTCGCCGGCCTGCTGCATCTGGTGATCTTCGGAGTGTGAGGTGGCATGACCCGGGACGCGAAGGAGCCGGAGGGCGGGCTGACCGGCCTGGTCCGGCTGGCGGTCGGCGTGTCCTGGCACGCGTTCACGTGGACCGTCGGCACGTCGCTGCACGTCGGCACCGAGGTCGTCCGGCGCACGCTGCGCGGCGAGTCCCCCACCGCGGTGCTGCACGACGTGTCGCTCGAACTGCGCAGCGTGGCCCTGCGGGCGCTCGGGCTGGACCCGGAGAACGGCACCTCAGCGCAGGAACTGCAGGCGCTCGGGGAGAACCTGCTGCGCCGTTCGGCCGACGTGACCGTCACCGAGGAGGGTCACCCCGCCTACGCCCGGATCCTGTCCGAGTTGGCGCCGGACGAGGCCCGCATCCTGCGCTACCTCTACCTGCACGGCCCGCAACCGTCGATCGACGTGCGCACCAACCGCCCGCTGGGCATCGGCTCGGAACTGGTCGCCGGCGGCCTGAACATGATCGCCGAGCATGCCGGCTGCCGGCACACCGACCGCATCCACCCCTACCTGACCAACCTCAACCGCCTGGGCCTGGTCACCTTCTCCAAGGAACAGGTCGCCAACCCCAACCGCTACCAACTCGTCGAGGCGCAACCCCACGTCGCCGACGTCATCCACCGCGCCGGCCGCGCCCCGCGCATCATCCACCGCAGCATCCATCTCAACTCCTTCGGCGCGGACTTCGTCGTCACCTGCCTGCCCACCACCAACGGCAGCCATCCCCCCGCTGTGACCCCGCCGGACGCCGGGACGTGAAAAAGCCCGGCTCGCGGGCGCGGGCCGGGCTTTTTCGGGTTGGCGTGGCTCAGAAGTCCATGCCGCCGGTGGGGTCGCCGCCGGCCGGGGCGGCCGAGGCCTTCTCCGGCTTGTCGGCGACAACGGCCTCGGTGGTGAGGAACAGGGCCGCGATGGACGCCGCGTTCTGCAGCGCCGAGCGGGTGACCTTGGCCGGGTCGATGATGCCGGCCTTGATCAGGTCCTTGTACTCACCGGTGGCCGCGTCCAGACCCTCGCCAGCCTTGAGGGTCTTGACCTTCTCCACCACGACGCCGCCCTCGTGGCCGGCGTTGATCGCGATCTGCTTGAGCGGAGCCTCGACCGCCACCTTCACGATGTTGGCGCCGGTCGCCTCGTCACCCGTGAGCCGCAGGCCGGCGAAGGCCTCCGCGGCGGCCTGCAGCAGGGCCACGCCGCCACCGGCGACGATGCCCTCCTCCACGGCAGCCTTGGCGTTGCGCACCGCGTCCTCGATGCGGTGCTTGCGCTCCTTGAGCTCGACCTCGGTGGCCGCGCCCGCCTTGATCACGGCGACGCCGCCGGCCAGCTTGGCCAGCCGCTCCTGCAGCTTCTCGCGGTCGTAGTCCGAGTCGCTCTTCTCGATCTCGGCCCGGATCTGGTTGACCCGGCCCTGGATCTGCTCGGGGTCACCGGAGCCCTCGACGATGGTCGTCTCGTCCTTGGTGACGACGACCTTGCGGGCCTTGCCCAGCAGGGAGACGTCGGCGTTCTCCAGCTTCAGGCCGACGTCCTCGCTGATCACGGTGCCGCCGGTGAGCACGGCCATGTCCTGCAGCATCGCCTTGCGGCGGTCGCCGAAGCCGGGAGCCTTGACGGCGACCGACTTGAACGTGCCGCGGATCTTGTTGACGACCAGGGTGGCCAGAGCCTCGCCCTCGACGTCCTCAGCGATGATCAGCAGCGGCTTGCCGGCCTGCATGACCTTCTCCAGCAGCGGGAGCAGGTCCTTGACCGACGAGATCTTGGAGCCGAACAGCAGGATGAACGGGTCCTCCAGGACCGCCTCCTGCCGCTCCGGGTCGGTGACGAAGTAGCCGGAGATGAAGCCCTTGTCGAAGCGCATACCCTCGGTGAGCTCCAGCTCCATGCCGAGCGTGTTGCTCTCCTCGACGGTGATGACGCCTTCCTTGCCGACCTTGTCCAGCGCCTCGGCGATCAGCTCGCCGATCGTGGTGTCAGCGGCGGAGATGGAGGCCGTGGCAGCGATCTGCTCCTTGGTCTCGACCTCCTTGGCGACCTTGTGCAGCTGCTCGGTGACCGCCTCGACGGCCTGCTCGATGCCGCGCTTGAGGGACAGCGGGTCGGCGCCGGCCGCGACGTTGCGCAGACCCTCACGAACGAGAGCCTGGGCCAGCACGGTGGCGGTGGTGGTGCCGTCGCCGGCGACATCGTCGGTCTTCTTGGCAACTTCCTTGACGAGCTCGGCCCCGATCTTCTCCCACGGGTCTTCGAGCTCGATCTCCTTGGCGATCGAAACGCCGTCGTTGGTGATGGTCGGCGCGCCCCACTTCTTCTCGAGCACGACGTTGCGGCCTCGGGGGCCGAGGGTCACCTTGACGGCATCTGCGAGGGTGTTCAGGCCACGCTCGAGACCGCGGCGGGCGTCCTCGTCGAACGCAATCAACTTGGCCATTGCGGTGTGGTCCTCCACATGGTGACGACGGGGTTAACCGTCAGTCTTGGACGTCACGTAGCTCGGCCAGGCGCGGTGCCCGCGACGGACGACCGGCCCCGGATCACGGGAAACCAGCCTCACCGTCCCGACCTCTTGGCAGTCGGAAGTCCCGAGTGCCAAGTCCGTGTTTAGCACTCTCACCCGACGAGTGCAAGAAGACCAGGTCAGCGCGAGGACGGTGGGCGAATCGGCAGCGAGGTGGGCAGCTTGCCGGTGTTCTTCGGCGCCTCGGTCGGGCTCTGCTCGGCGCCGCCCGGGCCGACCTGCACCTCGGGCACCGTGGTGCCCGGCTGCTCGGGGCCGCCACCGCCGCCGGGCTCGCCGGTGAACAGCAGCACCGCCCCGACGATCAGCGCGATGGCCACCAGCCCGACCAGCACCGGCACCACCCAGCGCGGGCCGGTGCGCTCCGCGGTGAAGGCGGCCCGCCCGACCGGCACCGGCGGCCGGAGCCGGACCGGCTCGCCCACCGACGAGTGCGCCCCCGGCGGGACCGGCGGCGGCATCCGGGGCGGAACCGGCGGCCGTGGCCCGGCCGGGGCCGGGTAGCCGCCGTGCCCGTTGCTCGCCGGCCCCGGTACCGGCCCGGCCGTCCGGCGCGCCGCCGGCACGTTCGGCTGCGGCACACCGGCCAGCGCCTGCCGCGCCGCGGCGACCAGCTCCCGGCAGTCGGCGTAGCGGCCGTTGGGGTTCTTCGCCATGCCGCGCCGGATCACCTCGTCGATCTGCGGCGGCAGCAGCACGAGCTCGGTGAGCCGGGGCGGCTCGCGGTTGAGGTGGCCCTGGATCACCTCGGGCACCTGGCCCTGGAACGGCGGCCGCCCGGCCAGGCAGGCGAACAGCACGCAGGCCAGCGAGTAGGCGTCGGTCCGGCCGTCCACCGGCTCACCGCGCAGGTGCTCAGGCGCGGCGTAGGTGGGCGAACCGAGGAAGTCCCCGCCCCGGGTCCGGTGCCCGGTGGCGCCCCGCCTGGTCAGCCCGAAGTCGGCCACGTAGACGTGCTCGGCCGTCGACTCCCGGCTGGTCACCAGCACGTTGGCGGGCTTGACGTCGAGGTGCACCAGACCGCGCTCGTGCAGGTTGTCCAGCGCCTCGGCGACCTGGCCGAGCAGCGCGAGCGCCCGGGCAGGCGCCAGCGGCCCGCCCTTGATCAGGCTGGCCAGGTCGGACCCGTCCACCAGCCGCATCGCGATGAAGAGCAGGCCGTCGACCTCGCCGAAGTCGTACAGCGGAACGACGTTGGCGTGGTCGATGGCCGAGGTGTTGCGGGCCTCGTCGACGAAGCGCTCGCGGAACTCGGGATCCTCGGTGAGGTGCTCGGCGATGACCTTGAGCGCGACCTTGCGGCCGAGCCGGACGTCGGTCGCCCGGTACATCACGCTCATGCCGCCCTTACCGAGCACACCGTCGATGCGGTAGTGCCCCAGGCGACGCCCGGTCAGGTCCTCCGACACAGTGCTCCATTCAAACGGGGACCAAGATCGCGCCGGCCCACGCTGGGCGGGATCTCGTCGGATGGAGCCTAACCGGGGGACGTGCCGTCCCGGGTGTGGTTAGCCCGGTTTCCCGACTCCGCGCGTCACATCTTCTGCACCTGCTCCGCCTGGGTTCGGCCGTCCCGCCCCGCGCCCACCTCGAACGAGACCTTGTCGCCCTCCTCGAGGGTCCGAAAGCCGTCCGCCTGGATCGCCGAGTAGTGCACGAACACCTCGATGCCCTGCTCGGACTCGATGAACCCGTAGCCCTTCTCGGAGTTGAACCACTTCACAGTGCCGGTTGTCGCCACGGCACACCCTCCAAACGCGTTCGAGCACGGCGCGGGGCGCGCCGTTCGCCGCGCCAAACCTACTGACTGTGCGCACGCTCGCAAGCCGAGACGACTACCGGCCGTCACCGGAGGTGGACAACCACTCGGCGAACGACCGGGGGCTGCGGGTCTGGGTGACCAGCTGGCCGGGCCCGGCGAAGTCGAGCACCAGGCCGTCGCCGGTGCGCACCGACTGCGGCAGCGCCTGGCTGGTGGCGCGCAGCCGGGCCTGGGTGTGGTCGGTGTAGGCGAGCAGGTGACCGGGCTCGACGGTGATCAGCTCGCCGCTGTCCAGGGTGACCACGTCGACCGCGCCGCAGCAGGACAACACCAGCGAGCCGGTGCCGGAGGTGTGCTCGAGAAACCCCACGTCCACCCCGAACAGCGCCCGGAACCCGGCCCACTGCGCGTCGGACACCACGGTGGCCGCACTGGCCAGCACCCCGCGGCGGGCGACGCACCAGCCGCCCAGCCCGTCCAGTTCGAGCAGGTAGACGTCGCCGGGCACGGCGGGGGCCAGGTCGACCCAGCCGCCCTCGGCCGGAGCGGTGAACGTGGTCGGCCGCCGCCTGCCGCGGGAGCCGCCGCGCAGCTTCGGCTCGACCAGGACGCCGTAGCTCGTGGCCACCAGCGCGGTGTAGTCGGCGAGCACGGTCTCGGCCGGCGCCAGCTGCAACCGGGCGACCCCGAACGCCGGAGTGTGCCGGGTACGGACCTGCATAAGTGAGCACTCTGGCACAAGGTCGGTGATCGATCGGTGGGCGACGCACGGGCAGGATGGGTCCGTGGCACACACCTCATCCGGACCGCGTTCGGTCGCCGAGCACCGGGCGGCGGTCGCCGCGCTGCTGCCGCCGCTGCCGGTCGCCGTCCGCGACCTCGCCGGCTGCCTGGGCCTGGTGCTGGCCGAGGACCAGACCGCCCCCGTCGCGCTGCCGCCGTTCGACAACTCGGCGATGGACGGCTACGCGGTGCGGGCGCGGGACGTCGCCGGCGCGAGCGAGCCGGACCCGGTGACCCTGCCGGTCGAGGAGGACATCCCGGCCGGCCGCACCGACGTGCCCCGGCTGCGGCCCGGCACCGCGCACCGGATCATGACCGGCGCGCCGCTGCCGGACGGCGCCGACGCCGTGGTCCAGGTGGAGCTCACCGACGCCGGCACCGAGCGGGTGGCGATCCGGGCGGCCGTCCCGGAAGGCACGCACCTGCGCCGGGCCGGCGAGGACGTGGCGCGCGGCGCCGCGCTGCTGCGCGCCGGCACCGTGCTCGGGCCGCCGCAGCTCGGCCTGGCCGCCGCGGTCGGCTACGCCGGGTTGCCGGTGCGCCGCCCGGCCCGGGTGCTGATCCTGTCCACCGGCTCCGAACTGGTCGAGCCGGGCACCCCGCTGCAACCCGGCCAGATCTACGAGTCGAACAGCGTGCTGCTGGCCGCGGCGGTGCGCGAGACCGGCGGCACCGCCACGGTGCTGCGGTTCGTGCCGGACGACGTCGCGGCGTTTCACGCGGCGCTGGCCTCGCACGCGGACCAGGTCGACCTGCTGGTGACCTCCGGCGGGGTGAGCGCGGGCGCCTACGAGGTGGTCAAGGACGCGCTGACCGGGCGCGGGGTGGAGTTCCTCCGGGTCGCGATGCAGCCCGGCGGGCCGCAGGGCCTCGGCCGGCTGGACGGGCTGGCGGTGGTCACCCTGCCGGGCAACCCGGTGAGCGCCGCGCTGTCGTTCGAGCTGTTCGTGCGGCCGGCGCTGCTCGGCGCGATGGGTCATCCGGTGGTGGACCGGCCCCGGACCCGGGCCCGGCTGGCCACGGCCCTGCGCTCACCGGCCGGCAAGCGGCAGTACCGGCGGGCCCGGCACGACGAGGGCCGGGTCGACGTGACCCCGATCGGCGGGCCCGGCTCACACCTGCTGGCCTCCTTCGCCGCCTCCAACTGCCTGATCGAGGTTCCGGAGCCGGTCACCGAGCTACCGGCCGGCGCCGAGGTCGACCTGATCCTGCTGTGACCTGAGCAGAGGGGACAACCGGCCGTAGTCTCTCGGTTACCGTTCGCGCTAGACTGGACGAACAATCTCGATTGCGCGGACGCATCCGATCGGCCGTGCCCCGTCGGGGGGAGCACGGCCAGATCGGATGCGTTGGTCCTGCTGGCGTAACGTGGTCAAGTCCGAATCCCACCCCGCCCCGAGGGACCGTTCAGCAGATGACCGCCGCCGAGAAGAAGTCCGGCACCCTCGCGCACTTCGTGCACCTGGCCAGTCAGGTCGTGCCGCCGATGCATCCGGCCGGCCGGCCGTTCGTGGCCGCCGCCGCCGGCACCGCACTGCTGCTGCGCCGGATCTCCCGCCCGCTCGGCCTGCTCGCCGGCCTGCTGGCCGCGTTGACCGCGTGGTTCTTCCGGGAGCCGCACCGGGTGACGCCCCGGCGCCCCGGCATCGCGGTGGCCGCGGCCGACGGCACGGTGGCGCTGATCGACACCGCCGTCGCGCCGCCCGAGTTGGGCCTCGGCACCGCCGAGCAGCAGCGGATCAGCGTGTTCCTGTCCGTGTTCGACGTGCACGTGCAGCGCGCGCCGGTGTCCGGCGAGGTGCTGCGCACCGCCTACCGCCCGGGCAAGTTCCTGTCCGCCGACCTGGACAAGGCCAGCGAGGACAACGAGCGCAACACCGTGCTGCTGCGTACCCCCGAGGGGCACGAGGTGGTGGTCGTGCAGATCGCCGGCCTGGTCGCGCGCCGGATCGTGTGCGACGTGCAGGCCGGGGACAAGGTGGCCGCCGGCGCCACCTACGGCCTGATCCGGTTCGGCTCGCGGGTCGATCTCTACGTGCCGCCGGGCAGCCGGATCCTGGTCGAGCCCGGACAGCGCACCATCGGCGGTGAGACGGTGCTCGCCGAACTGCCATCCCGGACCGAGGGCTGACCCGGTGGCACCCACCGCGCCCGGGGTGCGCGTGCTGCCCAACGCGATCACCGTGCTGGCCATGTGCGCCGGCCTGTCCGCCGTGCAGTTCGCGCTGCTGCACCAGTATCCGGCCGCGATCGCGGCGATCGCCGTGGCCGCCGGGCTGGACAGCCTGGACGGCCGGATCGCCCGGCTGCTGGACGCCACCAGCAAGATGGGCGCCGAGCTGGACTCGCTGTCCGACGCGATCTCCTTCGGCGTGGCCCCCGCCCTGGTGCTCTACGTCTGGAAGTTCCCCGACGACCGCAGCGGGTGGGTCATCGCGCTGGTGTACGCGGTGTGCATCATCCTGCGCCTGGCCCGGTTCAACACGCTGCTCGAGGACACCGAGCAACCGCCGTACACCAAGGAGTTCTTCGTCGGCGTGCCGTCCCCGGCGGGTGGGCTGCTGGTGCTGCTGCCGCTCATCGTCTGGATCGAGGCGGGCGCCGGCTGGTGGTCGTCCAAGCCGGTCGTGCTGGCCTGGACCGTGGCCGTGGCCGCGCTGCTGATCAGCCGGATCCCGACGCTGTCGCTGAAGACCATCCGGGTGCCGGCGAAGGCGGTGGCACCGCTGCTGGTGCTGGTCGGCCTGGTGGCCGCCGCCGTGATCACCTACCCGATGGCGGCGCTGGCCGTCGCGCTGGTGCTCTACCTGGCGCACATCCCCTACGCGATGCGCCGCAAGCACTGGCTGGCCCACCACCCGGAGGCCTGGGCCGTGCCGCCTCGGGAACGGCGGGCGATCCGCAAGGCGCACGGCCGGGTCAGCCGCCGGCTCGGGCTGCGGCCGCCGCTGCGCCGGGTGGCCGGTGCGGCCCGGCGGGCGGTGCGGCTGCCGCGCCGGGCCGGTGAGGCCGAGCCGCGGCTCGGTCCGGTGGTGCTGCCGCCGCGCCCGGTGTTGCGCAGGCGCAGCTGGCGCCGGACAGGCTTACGCCGCAACCCGCAACGCCCCGGGGAACCCCGCTAGGGCGCGCCGCCTCTCCGGAATTTTGGTGCGGGGTTGCGTGCCGGGGAACGGTGCGGGCATCTGGTGGATGTGGCTGGGTGCCGTCGCAATACCGCCTCTCCGGAATTTTGATGCGGGGTTGCGTGCCGGGGAACGGTGCGGGCATCTGGTGGATGTGGCTGGGTGCCGTCACGGTCCCCTGAGGTGCGGTACCGGCTCTCCGGACTTGGATGCGGTGGTTGGCTCTAGACCTGGGCGGGCGTTCGGGGGGTCGGGGGGCACTAGGCTCGGCGCATGCCGCAGATCACCCTTACCGCCCGGCATTCGCCGTCCGCGATCGACACCCGGCGCGGGGTCGTTCGGCTGCATCCGGAGGTGTTCGACGCGCTCGGCCTCCGGCAGTGGGACGCGGTGCGGCTCACCGGCGCCCGGGTGAGCTCGGCCCTGGCCGTGGCCACCGTGGAGGGCGGGCCGACCGGGATCGTGCTGCTGGACGACGTCACGATGTCCAACATCGGCATCACCGAGGGCGCCGAGGTGGTCGTCGCCCCGGTCGAGGTGGCCCCGGCCCGGACCGTGACCGTGGCCGGCTCGCGGCTGGCCAGCACGTCGCTGGCCCCGGAGACGCTGCGGATGGCCCTGCTGGGCAAGGTGCTCACCGTCGCCGACGCGGTGTCGCTGCTCCCCCAGGATCTCGCGCCGCCGCCCGGTTCGGACGTGACGGCGTTGCGCGGCAAGTTGTCCCGGGCGATCGGGGTGAGCTGGACGACCGAGCTGCTGACCGTGACGGCCACCGAGCCGAGCGGGCCGGTGTGCGTGCATCCGTCCACTGTGGTCGGTTGGCGGGACGGTGCGCGGACCGGTGAGAGCACCGCGCCGGCAGCGCCCGCCGAGGCGCCCGGCCGGCCCGCCGCGGCCGCACCGGCCCGGCCGGCCGAACCGGTGGTGCAGGTGCCGCCGATCGCCGACCTGGTCGGCTCGCACGACGCCGCGCGCCGGCTCACCGAATGGTTCGAGCTGACCTTCCGCCGCCCGGAGCTGCTCGAACGGCTGGGCGCGACGCCCCGGCTCGGCGTGCTGGTCACCGGGCCGGAAGGGGTCGGCAAGGCGACGCTGGTGCGGTCGGTGGCGCGGGAGGTCGGCGCCGAGGTGGTCGAGGTGGCCGCGCCGACGGTCGCCGCGCTCGAACCGGACGCCGCGGCCCGGCGGATCAACGACTGCATCGCGGCGGCCCGCGGGAACACCGACGGCGGCAGCCCGGCGGTGCTGCTGATCACCGACATCGAGGCGCTGGTGCCGGCGACGAACCCGCCGCCGCTGGCCACCGTCGTGGTGGACACGCTGCGGGCGGCGGTGACCACGCCGCGACTGGCGATCGTGGCGACCACCGCGCACGCCGAGGCCGTCGACCCACGGGTGCGCGGCGTGGAACTGCTGGACCGTGAGCTGTCGCTGCCGCTGCCGAACGCGCGCAACCGCACGGAGCTGCTGCGGGTGCTGCTGCGGGACACCCCGCTGGAGTCCGATGTGGACTTCGGCGCGCTGGCCGAGCGGACCCCCGCGTTCGTCGCCGCGGACCTGATCGCGTTGCGCCGGGAGGCGGCCGTCCGGGCGGCGCTGCGCCAGCGGGACGCCGACGAGCCGCGGATCTCGGGCGAGGACCTGTTCGACGCGCTGAGCGTGATCCGGCCGACCACGATGTCCACTTCGGACGCGTTGCAGACCGGCGGGCTGCAGCTCGACGACGTCGGGGACATGGTCGAGGTGAAGCAGGCGCTCACCGAGTCGGTGCTGTGGCCGTTGCGGTATCCGGACTCCTTCGCCCGGCTGGGCGTCTCGCCGCCGCGCGGGCTGCTGCTCTACGGTCCGCCGGGCTGCGGCAAGACGTTCCTGGTTCGGGCGCTGGCCGGCACCGGCAAGCTGAACGTGCTGGTGGTCAAGGGCGCCGAGCTGCTGGACAAGTGGGTCGGCGAGTCGGAGCGGGCGGTCCGCGAGCTGTTCCGGCGGGCCGCCGAGGCCGCCCCCGCCATGGTGTTCCTGGACGAGGTGGACGCGCTCGCGCCGCGCCGCGGCCAGTCCGGCGACACCGGGGTGGCCGACCGGGTGGTGGCCGCACTACTGACCGAGCTGGACGGCGTCGAGCCGCTGCGCGACGTGGTGGTGCTGGGCGCGACGAACCGGCCCGAGCTGGTCGACCCCGCGCTGCTGCGCCCCGGCCGGCTGGAGCGGCTGGTCTACGTGCCGCCGCCGGACGCCGACGCCCGCGCCGAGATCCTGCGGGCGGCGGCGAAGAACACCCCGCTGGCCGAGGACGTCGACCTGGACAAGCTCGCCGCCGAGCTGGACGGCTACTCCGCGGCGGACTGCGCGGCGCTGGTCCGCGAGGCGGCGCTGACCGCGATGCGCGAGGCCATGGACGCGGCCAGCGTCACCGCCACGCACCTGGCCGTGGCCCGGGACAACGTCCGGCCCTCGCTCGACCCGGTGCAGCTGGCCACCC
Organism: Actinophytocola sp.; assembly: GCF_035712165.1. Classification (GTDB taxonomy): domain Bacteria; phylum Actinomycetota; class Actinomycetes; order Mycobacteriales; family Pseudonocardiaceae; genus DASYTH01. Next base: position 29,263 of record NZ_DASTBH010000296.1, read on the forward strand.
TGGCCGCCTACGCCGAGCGCCGCTGAGCCGTCACTTCCCGCCGTAGTCCTTGGTCACGATGACGATCACGCCCGGGGAGGAGCTGATGATGCCCGGGAACCGGGGTTCGACCCGCAGGTTGAACTTTCCCCCCAGCTCCTTGGCGGCGGCCTCCTCGTCGGTGCCCGGCGTGAAGTAGGCGGTGCTGGTCGGGATCGTGCCCTGGTTGTAGTTGCCGACCTCCACGACGTTCCAGCCGTCGGCGCGGAAGTCGTTGGCGGCCTCGTTGGCCAGGCCGGTGATCGTGCTGTTGTTGTAGACCCGGACCGGAACGGACCGGGGGTTGGCCGGCGCCGGGGCCGGCGGGGCGGCGGTCGCGGGCGGCGGCTGGGAGGCGGGCGGCTGGGCCGGCGGGGGGTTCGTGGGGGTGCCGCTGGTCGGCGCACCGCTGGTTGGCGCACCACTGGTCGGCACTCCGCTGGACGGCGCACCGCTGGGCGGGGAACCGGGCTGGGACGGTTGGTTCGTGGGCTGCCCCTGCTCGCCGCCGTTGCCGCCGTCGATGAGCGTGAGGATGCCGAGGATGGCCGCCAGCACGGCGATACCGATCAGCACCAGGCCGACGATCCGCCCCGGCCGGGCCGATCCCGGGTCAACTACTGCACTCATGGTTTCTCAATCCCCAGCCGCTTGGCCGCGCGGGCGCGTTGCCGACCGGTGCGCAGTCGCCGTAATCGCTTGACCAGCATGGGATCGGCCTCCAGCGCCGCCCGCTTCTCGAGCAGCTCGTTGAGCAACTGGTAGTACCGCGTCGCCGACACCTCGAACTCGTCGCGGATCGCCTTCTCCTTGGCTCCGGCGTGCGCCCACCATTGCCGTTCGAAGGCCAGTATCCGGCGTTCCCGGTCGCTGAGTCCGGCCGGAGCCGCAGGGCGCGGGGCCGGCTGGCGGTTTTCCGCCGGCACCTCAGCGGCGTCCATGGGGCTCCCTGGAAATCACACGTGTGTCATTCCAGGGTCATTACATCACGCCGACCGCCAGCATGGGTGCCATAGGCGGGTTTCTAAGCTAACGGACCATGGCCGTTCGACCCATCCGCATCGTTGGCGATCCTGTTCTGCACCAACCGACCCGTCCGGTGGAGAAGTTCGACGACGAGCTACGCGCGCTCGCCGAGGACATGTTCGACACGATGGACGCGGCCAACGGCGTCGGCCTCGCGGCCAACCAGGTCGGAGTCGACCTGCGGCTGTTCGTCTACGACTGCCCGGACGCGGAGGCGGGCGCGCGCCGGCGGGGCCTGGTGGTCAACCCGGAGCTGGAGATGTCGGAGCGGCCGGAGATCATGCCCGATCCAGAGGACGACCTGGAGGGCTGCCTGTCCGTGCCGGGCGAGTCGTTCCCGACCGGGCGCGCCGCCTGGGCCAAGGTCACCGGGCAGGACCTGGACGGGGCGCGGGTCGAGGTGGAGGGTGGCGGCTTCTTCGCCCGCTGCCTGCAGCACGAGACCGACCACCTGGACGGCCTGCTCTACCTGAGCCGGCTGACCGGCCGGTACACCAAGGAGTCCAAGCGGACCCTCAAGCGCAACGGCTGGGGGGTGCCGGGGTTGTCCTGGGATCCGGCCACGTCGGAGGACCCGTTCGCCTGAGGTGAACAGGGAACACTGCTGGCGGGTGCTCGTTGTAGTAGCTGCAACGGTGTAATTCCCGACAGGTGGTGGTCGCGGTGTCCGACGACGCGGAGCTGCTGGACGCCTACTCGCGCACGGTGAGCGCGGTGGCCGCCCGGCTCACCCCCCACGTGGCCAGCGTGAGCCTGGACCGCGGCGGTGGTTCGGCCGTGGTGTTCGACGAGGCCGGCCACCTGCTGACCAACGCGCACGTGGTCGACGCCGGCCGGCGCGGCACCGCGACCTTCTCCGACGGCACCGAGACCCCGTTCCAGGTGGTCGGCACCGACCCG
>NZ_DASTBH010000297.1:0-22576 GCF_035712165.1 Actinophytocola sp.
TCCGGTCCGGCGCGCCCCGCTGACCCGTGGCGTGATCGACGGCACTAGGGGAAGCTGTTCGTCATGCGCAAACTGTCGTTGGACGCCGTTGCCCGCGAGCAGATGAAGCACGCCATGGAGAACTCCAACCAGCGGAGCGCCAAGACGGTCTACGGCGGCCACGAGCGGGTGCTCCGGCAGAGCGTGATCGCGCTCGTCGAGGGCGCCGTGATGGGCGATCATCTCAGCCCCGGCGAAGCCACGCTGCACGTGCTGCAGGGCCGGATCCGGCTCACCGCCGGCAAGGACAGCTGGGACTGCCGCACCGGCGACCTGCTCGACATCCCCGAGGACCGCCACTCGGTGACCGCGCTCGAACCCTCGGTCGTGTTGCTGACCGTGGCCAAGCCCTGAGGACCGTCCGCCCGGAGTCGTAGGCTGGACGGTGAGAAACCCCTTCCGCGGGCTCGTCCCGGGCAGGGGTGTGTTCGCGTCCACTTCGAGGGGATGACCTGTGACGCTCTCGGGTCTGCTTGACGCCGTCCTGCCTGACCCCGCCCTGGCTTCGCTGATCGACGCACTCGGCACGCCGGCCCTGGCCATCGAGGGCACCCCCGCCGCCCGCCCGCTGGTGGCCGCCACCCTGGCCACCCGGGCTCCGGTGCTCGCCGTGACCGCGACCGGCCGCGAGGCCGAGGAGCTGACTGCGGCCCTTGCCGACCTGCTCGGCCGCGACGCCGTGGCCGACTTCCCGTCCTGGGAGACACTGCCGCACGAGCGGCTCTCGCCGCGCGCGGACACCGTGGGCGCCCGGCTGTCGGTGCTGCGCAGGCTGGCCCACCCGGACGGCGCCCCGCTCAAGATCGTGGTCGCCACGGTTCGCTCACTGATCCAGCCGATGGCGCCCGGCCTGGGCGAGCTGGCGCCGATCGAGCTGCGCCCGGAGCACGAGTGCGACTTCGACGGCCTGCTCGAGCGCCTGGTCGAGGTCGCCTACACGCGGGTCGACATGGTGGAGAAGCGCGGCGAGTTCGCGGTGCGGGGCGGCATCGTGGACATCTTCCCGCCGACCGCCGAGCACCCGGTCCGGGTGGAGTTCTGGGGTGACGAGGTCAGCGAGATCCGCCCGTTCGCGGTCGCCGACCAGCGCTCGCTGCCCGGCACGTTGGACGCGGTGGTGGCGCCGCCGTGCCGGGAGCTGCTGCTCACCGAGCGGGTCCGGCAGCGCGCGGCCGACCTCGCGCAACAGCATCAGAGCGACGCGCACCTGCACGAGATGCTGACCAAGCTGGCCGAGGGGATCCCGGTCGAGGGCATGGAGGCGCTGATCCCGGCGCTGTGCGACGGCGAGCTGGCGCTGCTCACCGACCTGCTGCCGGCCGGTGCGCACGTGCTGCTCGCCGACCCGGAGAAGATCCGCACCCGGGCGCACGACCTGGTCCGCACCGGCCAGGAGTTCCTCGAAGCCTCCTGGATGGCCGCGGCTGGCGGCGGCAAGGCGCCGATAGACCTGGGCGCGTCGGCCTACCGCGATCTCGCCGACGTCGCGGGCCACGCCCGCGACACCGGTCGCGCCTGGTGGACGCTGTCCCAGCTGACCACGCCGGACGACACGGTGCTGCGGCTGGACCTGTCCGCGGTCGACTCCTACCGCGGCGACGTCGCCCGGGCGTTCGCCGACCTGCGCGCGCACACCGCGAGCGGGGGCGCGGCGGTGCTGGTGGTGCCGGGCACGGGCACCGGCAAGCGGGCCGTCGAGCAGCTGGCCGAGGCGGACGTGCCGGCGACCTTCGCCGAGGACGGGTTGGCCCAGCCGCCCAGGGCCGGCGTGGTCACCGTGGTGCGCGGGGCGCTGGAGGACGGCTTCGTGGTGCCGGACCGGGCGCTGGTGGTGCTCACCGAGGCCGACCTGACCGGCGGCCGGCACGGCACCTCCACCCGTGACCTGTCGGCGAAGATGCCGTCCCGGCGGCGCAACGCGGTCGACCCGCTGGCGCTGAAGAACGGCGACTACGTCGTGCACGAGCAGCACGGCATCGGCCGCTACGTCGAGATGGTGCAGCGCACGGTGGCCGGGGCCACCCGGGAGTACCTGGTGCTGGAGTACGCCTCGTCCAAGCGCGGCCAGCCGGGAGACCGGCTGTTCGTCCCGACCGACCAGCTCGACCAGGTGTCCCGCTACGTGGGCGGCGAGCTGCCCACGCTGAACAAGCTCGGCGGCTCGGACTGGAAGAACACCAAGGCCAAGGCGCGCAAGGCGGTCAAGCAGATCGCGGCCGAGCTGGTGCAGCTCTACGCCGCCCGGCAGGCCGCCCCGGGCCACGCGTTCGGCGCGGACACCCCGTGGCAGCGCGAGCTGGAGGACGCCTTCCCGTTCACCGAGACCCCGGACCAGATGGCCGCCATCGACGAGGTCAAGGCGGACATGCAGCGCGGGGTGCCGATGGACCGGGTGATCTGTGGGGACGTCGGCTACGGCAAGACCGAGATCGCGGTGCGGGCGGCGTTCAAGGCGGTGCAGGACGGCAAGCAGGTGGTGGTGCTGGTGCCTACCACGCTGCTCGCCCAGCAGCACCTGCACACGTTCACCGAGCGGATGCAGTCCTTCCCGGTGGTCGTCAAGGGCCTGTCCCGGTTCACTCACGCGGGTGAAGCCGAGGAGGTTCTCGAGGGCCTGGCCGACGGCAAGGTGGACATCGTCATCGGCACGCACCGGCTGCTGCAGACCGGGATCCGGTACAAGGACCTCGGCCTGGTGATCGTGGACGAGGAGCAGCGCTTCGGGGTCGAGCACAAGGAGCACATCAAGGCGCTGCGCACGCACGTGGACGTGCTGACCATGTCGGCGACGCCGATCCCGCGCACGCTGGAGATGAGCCTGGCCGGGATCCGCGAGATGTCCACGATCCTCACCCCGCCGGAGGACCGGCACCCGATCCTGACCTACGTCGGCGGCTACGACGACAAGCAGGTGGCCGCGGCGGTGCGGCGCGAGCTGTTGCGCGACGGCCAGGTGTTCTACGTGCACAACCGGGTCTCCTCGATCGAGAAGGCGGCGCGGCGGCTGCGTGAGCTGGTCCCGGAGGCGCGGGTCGTCACCGCGCACGGGCAGATGAACGAGGACCGCCTGGAGAAGATCATCGAGGGGTTCTGGAACGCCGAGCACGACGTGCTGGTGTGCACCACGATCGTGGAGACCGGGCTGGACATCTCCAACGCCAACACGCTGATCGTGGAGCGCGGCGACCTGCTGGGTCTGGCCCAGCTGCACCAGCTGCGCGGCCGGGTGGGCCGGGGCCGCGAGCGCGGCTACGCCTACTTCCTGTACCCGCCCGAGGCCCCGCTGACCGAGACCGCGCACGACCGGCTGGCCACCATCGCGCAGAACACCGAGCTGGGCGCCGGCATGGCGGTGGCCATGAAGGATCTGGAGATCCGCGGCGCCGGCAGCCTGCTCGGCGCCGAGCAGTCCGGGCACATCGCCGGGGTGGGCTTCGACCTGTACGTGCGGCTGGTCGGCGAGGCGGTGGACGCGTTCCGCCGGCATGCCGGCGCTCCCGGGGCGGAGGAGGACGAAGAGCTCGCCGAGGTCCGGGTGGACCTGCCGATCGACGCGCACATCCCGCACGACTACGTGCCGGGCGAGCGGCTGCGGCTGGAGGCGTACCGCAAGATCGCCGCGGCCCGGGACGCGGCCGAGCTGACCGGGGTGACCGAGGAGCTGACCGACCGCTACGGCGCGCCGCCGGAGCCGGTGCGGCGGCTGTTCGGGGTGGCGGCGTTCCGGCAGGCCTGCCGGGCGCAGGGGGTCACCGAGGTCGCCATGCAGGGCAGCACGATCCGGCTCGGCCCGCTGCCGCTGCGCGACTCCCAGCTGGTGCGCCTGCGGCGCCTGTATCCCAAGGGGACGTACAAGGCGGTGACCCACACGGTGTCGGTGCCGCGCCCGACCGAGGGCGCGGCCGGCGGCCGGATCGGCGCGCCGCCGCTGCGGGATCAGGAGTTGCTGGACTGGTGCGCCCGGCTGCTCGAGTCGCTGGTGAGCGCGCCCGCGCCGGTCGGCTGATTCGGTCGGCCGCTCAGGCGCTGGTGACATCCACGACTACGACGCCCGCGCCGGTCCGCTGATTCGAACTGTGAGAAAGTACGCCCTGTGATGAGTGCGATGCGCCGCCCGGCGATCCTGATCGCCGCCCTCGCCGTCCTGGGAAGCGCGCTCACCGCGTGCGGCTCGCAGCCCCGTGAGGCGAACTCCGCGGTGATCATCGGCAACCGGGTCGTCTCGGTCGATGACGTGCAGGCCAAGCTGGAGACCGCGCTGAACAAGGAGCCGGCCGCCCGTGAGCTCGCCAAGAGCCACAAGCTGGACCTGGTGTCCCGGAGCATCGTGACCCAGCTGGTGCGCCACGAGCTGATCACCGAGGTGGCCAAGCGGGAGAACCTGACGGTCTCCGAGAAGGATGTCGAGGAGGCGCTGGCCGCCAACGCGCCGGCCGAGGACCCGGTGCAGCGTTCCGTGCAGGCCGCGTTCGACCCCCGGGAGTACGCCCGGGACCAGCTGCTGACCCAGCGGCTCGGCCAGAAGTACCGGACCAAGCTGGAGATCACCTTCGACGGCGCCACCGTGCGGTCCGTCGCCGACGCCAAGACCCGGTCCATCGACCTGGCCAAGAAGATCGCCGCCGAGCCGGCCAAGGTCAACGACATCCTGCGGGCGGCGTCCGCCGACGCCCCCGAGGGCAGCATCAACCTGGCGCCGGACCAGACCCTCAGCCCGGTCAGCACCTACCAGATCGCGGCGGAGAACAACGGCCAGGTGCTGCTCACGCCGGTCTTCGCCGCGGACGCGGACACCGTGGTCGCGTTCCCGTACGCGTCCAGCGAGCAGGCCGGGTCGTCCCTCTGGCTGGTCGCGCTGATCACCAAGCGGGACACCAACGCCGCGCTGCCCGAGGACCAGGCCAGCGTGGCGGCCGAGGTGTCGCCGCTCTGGGACGGGCTGGTCGGCACGCACGTGATGGGCCCGGCGGTGACCGATCTGGGCGTGAAGGTCAGCCCGCGCTACGGGGTGTGGGACGAGCTGAACGTGAGCGTGGCGCCGAGCGAGGACGAGAAGATCGGGGTTCTGCTGCCGGCCGGCGGTCAGCAGCAGCAGTGAGCGGGGTGCCCACCTCCACGGTGGTGCTGCTGGATCCGGCGCACGGCCCGGTGTTGCCGGTCGCGGCGCTGCCGGCGATCCGTGCGGCCCGGGCGGTCTACCGCACCGGCGAGGTGGCGGTGCCCGTGGATCCGGCGCCGCCGGTGGACGACCTGCGTGCCGCCGCTCCGGTGGTGCTGTTCACCGGGTCGCTGTCCGATCCGCATGCCCGGGCGCTGCTGGCGGCCGGCGCCGAGCTGATCGAACCGGTGCCCCGGCGGAGCCTTGTGGCCGCGGTCGAGGTGATGGACCGGCTGCGCTCCCCGGGCGGCTGCCCGTGGGATGCCGAGCAGACCCATGACTCGCTGCGCCAGTACCTGGTGGAGGAATGCTTCGAACTGCTCGAGGCGATCGAGGACGGCGACCGGGTGGCGCTGCGCGAGGAACTGGGCGACGTCCTGCTGCAGGTGCTGTTCCACGCCCGGGTGGCGCAGGAGGACCCGGACGACCCGTTCACCATCGACGATGTCGCCGAGACCCTGGTGACCAAGCTCGTCGCCCGGCACCCGCACGTCTTCGCCGGGGGCGATCCGGCCGTCCGGGACGCTCGTACCCAGCAGCGTCGCTGGGAGGAGCTCAAGCAGGAGGAGAAGCGCCGGGAGTCCAGTGTGGACGGTGTGGCGCTCGGTCAGCCGGCGCTTGCCCTGGCCGCCAAGCTCGCCGCGCGCACCGCGCGGGCCGGACTGCCCGGCGACCTGTTGCCGGCACACGCCGACCCCGGGTCCCGGCTGTTCGCGCTGGCCGCCCTGACCAAACTGGCCGGCGGCGACCCGGAGGGCGACCTGCGCGCGGTGGCCCGCCGGTTCGCCGCGGACGTCCGCGCCGCCGAGCGAGCCGCCCGGGAGTCGGGCGTCTCCGCCGAGGCCATGGACCACGACACCTGGCGGCGGTTCTGGCCGGAGCCGGCCGCCGGCGCCGCGCAACCGCATCCGGCGGTGCTGCCGGACTAACGTGACGGCGTGACCGATGCCTACCTTCGTTACCCGCATCTGCACCAGGATCTGATCACGTTCGTCGCCGAGGACGACGTCTGGCTGGCCCCGGTCGACGGCGGCCGCGCCTGGCGGGTCACCGCGGACCAGGTGCGGGCGGCCCGCCCGAGGTTCTCCCCGGACGGCACCATGTTGGCCTGGACGACCTGGCGGGACGTGGATCCCGAGGTCTGGGCGACCCCGGTGGACGGTGGCGCCGGGCGGCGGCTGACCTACTGGGGCGACCCGATGACCACCGTGCTGGGCTGGACCCCGGCCGGCGAGGTGCTGGCCGCCAGCGCCACCGGGGCGCCGCAACGCCGCGGTGCCTGGGCGTATGTCATCCCGCTGGACGGCATCCCCGCCCGGCTGCCGTTCGGGCCGGCCGGCGATCTTGCCTACGGCCCGGACGGAGCGGTCCTGCTCGGGTCGGTGATGTTCGGCGAGCCGGCCGTCTGGAAGCGCTACCGGGGCGGCACCGCCGGCAAACTGTGGCTGGATCGGGACGGCTCCGGGGATTTCGTCCGCATTCTGTCCGAAGTGGACGGTAACCTGGCGTCGCCGATGTGGTGGGCCGGGCGGATCGCGTTCCTGTCCGACCACGAGGGGGTCGGCAGCCTGTACTCGTGTGCCCCGGACGGGTCCGACCTGCGCCGGCACAGCGAGGGGGAGTTCTACGCGCGCAACGCCAGCACCGACGGGCAGCGGGTGATCTACCACGGCGCGGGACGGTTGTGGCTGGTGGACGGTCCGGACGCGGCGCCGCGCCCGCTGGACATCCGGCTGGCCGGCCCGCGCTCCGCGCGCGAGCCGTATCCGTTGCGGGTGCGGAACAACCTCGACGATGTGGCGCCGGACCGCACCGGCCGGGCGAGCGCGGTGGGGGTGCGCGGCACCGTGCACTGGCTGACCCACCGGGACGGCCCGGCCCGGGCGCTGGCCGTGACGCCGGGCGTGCGGGCCCGGCTGCCCCGGGTGCTGGGCAGCGACCAGGTGGTCTGGGTGACCGACGCGGACGGCGAGGACGCCGTGGAAATCGTTCCGGCCGCCGGCCGGGAACTGACCGCGGCGCCCCGCCGGCTCGGCATCGGAGCACTGGGCCGGGTGCTCGAACTGGCCGCGTCGCCGGACGGGAAATGGGTCGCGGTGGTCAGCCACGACGGCCGGTTGCTGCTGGTGACCGCGGCGACCGGGGAGGTCCGCGAGGTGGCCCGGGCGGCCGAGCAGGACCCGGCCGATCCGGTCTTCTCGCCCGACTCGGCCTATCTCGCCTGGTCGCATCCCGGCCCCAGCCCGCTGCGGCACATCCGGATGGCCGACACCGCCGATCTGTCCATTGTGGACCTGACGGCCCTGCGGTTCGCCGACTACAGCCCGGCGTTCACCCTGGACGGCAAGCATGTCGCGTTCCTGTCCGCGCGCACGTTCGACCCGGTGTACGACGCGCACGTGTTCGACATGTCGTTCGCCTACGCGGCCCGGCCCTACCTGGTGCCGCTGGCCGCGACCACCGTGTCGCCGTTCGCGCCGCAACCGCGTGGCCGGGCCGTCGGCGACGAGGACGAGAAGTCCAAAAAGGACTCGGCGGACGGTGACGACGCGCCGCCGCGCACCGTGGTCGACGTCGAGGGCATCGGCGACCGGGTGGTGCCCTTCCCGGTGCCGGCCGCCAGCTACTCGAGGCTGCGCGCGATCAAGGACGGGGTGCTGTGGGTGCGCGAGCCGCTCACCGGAACGTTGCACTTCGACAACCCGCTGTCCGACGACGGCGAGTGCAGCGTGCTGGAGCGCTTCGAGTTCGGCAAACGCAAGGTGGACACCGTCGTCGAGGGCGTGGACGAGGTGTGGGCCAGCGGGGACGGCGAGCGGGTCGTGGTGTGGGACGGCGACTGCCTGCGGGTGCTCGCGGCCGGGCACAAGCCCGACTCGGACGACGACGACTCCGACGACGACATCAGCGTGGACCTGACCAGGATCCGGGTGCAGGTCGACCCGGCCGCCGAATGGCGGCAGTCCTTCGACGAGGCCGGCCGGCTGATGCGGGACCACTTCTGGCGGGCCGACATGGGCGGGGTGGACTGGGCGGGGGTGCTGGCCCGGTACCGGCCGCTGGTGCACACGCTCGGCTCGCACGACGATCTGGTCGACCTGCTCTGGGAGGTGCAGGGCGAGCTGGGCACCTCGCACGCCTACGTCCTCCCGGCGCACGGCGACCCGGACGGCGGGCGCAGGCTGGGCCTGCTCGGCGCCGATCTGCACCGCGACGCGGCCGGGGTGTGGCGGGTCGTCATGGTGCTGCCCGGCGAGAGCTCCGACCCCCGGGCCCGTTCACCGTTGTCCGCACCGGGGGTCGCGGTGCGCCCGGGCGATGCGATCCTCGCGGTGGACGGCCGGCCGGTGCAGGCCGCCGGGCCGGCCCCGCTGCTGGTCGGCGCGGCCGGCAAACCGGTGGAGCTGACCGTGGCGCCGGCCGATGGCGGGGCGAACCGGGCCGTCGTGGTGGTGCCGCTGCACGACGATCTCCCGCTGCGGTACCAGGCGTGGGTGGCCGCCCGGCGGGCGCACGTGCACGCGGCCGGGTCCGGCCGGGTCGGGTACGTGCACGTGCCGGACATGCTCGCCAACGGCTGGGCGCAGCTGCACCGGGACCTGCGCCTGGAGGTGCGCCGGGAGGCCCTGGTGGTGGACCTGCGGGACAACGGCGGCGGGCATCTTTCCCAGCTGGTGGTGGAAAAGCTGGCCCGCCGGGTGATCGGCTGGGAGGTCGCGCGGAATGGCTACTACGCCGAGCCGTACCCCTCCGACGCGCCGCGCGGGCCGGTGGTGGCCGTGGCCAACGAGTTCTCCGGTTCGGACGGCGACATCGTCAACGCGGCCATCAAGGAACTGGGCATCGGTCCGGTCGTCGGGGTGCGCACCTGGGGTGGGGTGATCGGCATCGACCGGCGCTACGACCTCGTCGACGGAACCTCGGTCACCCAGCCCCGGTACGCCACCTGGATGCGCGGACCCGGGTGGGGCATCGAGAACCACGGTGTGGACCCGGACATCGAGGTGGTGATGAACCCGCGGGACCACGCGACCGGCGCCGATCCGCAGTTGGACACCGCGGTCCGGGTCGCCCTGGAGGCACTGGCCGCCAACCCGGCCGCGACGGTGCCCGAGCTACCGGTCTGACTCCCCGGCCATCCGGGCGTAGTTGGCCAGCGAACGCTGGTAGCGCGGCAGATGCGGGGCCAGCGCGCCCAGGGCCAGCGCGACCGCCTCCCGCTCCCGGCCGAGATCGGTCAGCGCCAGGGCCAGGAAGGCGCGCACCGCGTCGTCCAGGTGGTCCGACCCGGCGGTCAGCTCGGCCGTCAGCAGCTCCGCGCTTTCCTTGGCCTGGCCCAGGTTGCGCAGCGAGCTGGCCTGCTGGATCACCGCCCGGCGGCGCCGTTCGCCGGTCAGCCCGAGCTCGAGGGCCCGCCGGTAGAGCGGAATGGCGCGGTCGGGGTGCCCGGTCGAGTCGAACGCGCACGCCCGCTCGAACGGTCCGATCCCGCTGTCCGGCGGCAGTTCCGCGACCAACGTGTCGATCAGCTCGCGAAACCGCTCCGGCTCGTACTCGTCGATCGACGCCCACGCCTGCGCGATCCGCTGCTCCCAGTCCATCACCGGATCCTGTCAGCTAACCGAGGAGCTTCTCACCCCAGTATTGGCCGGGCGCGGTGCCGGGCGGGACGGCGAAGTGGGCCGAGCCGGTGTGTTCGATGTACTCCATCATCTCGTCCTTGCTGGACAGTGCCTGCTGCATCGGGACGAACTGGGTGCGGGTGTCCCGGTTGAAGCCGATGAAGAACAGCCCGGCGTCGAGATGGCCGAAACCGTCCGAGCCGTCGGTGAAGTTGTAGCCCCGGCGCAGGATCCGCACGCCGCCCAGGGACTCCGGGCCGGCCAGCCGGATGTGTGCGATGTCGGCGATGAGCGGAAGCCCGCCCGCGCCGCGCACGTGCAGGTCGGGCTCGTCGAACTCGTCGACCTGGCCCAGTGGCGCGCCGCTGCCCTTGGCCCGGCCGACGATCATCTCCTGCTCGGCGAGCGAGGTCCGGTCCCAGATCTCGATGTGCATCCGGATCCGCCGCGCCACCAGGTAGGTGCCGCCGGCCAGCCAGTCCGGCCCGTCCGCCGCGGCCACCCACACGTGCTGGTCCAGCCCGGCCGGGTCCTCGGCCTTGAGGTTGCGGGTGCCGTCCTTGAAGCCGAACAGGTTGCGCGGGGTGGCCTGCGCCTCGGAGGTCGACGACGTACGCCCGAACCCCAACTGCGACCAGCGCACCGCGACCTTGCCGAAGCCGATCCGGGCCAGGTTGCGGATCGCGTGCACCGCCACCTGCGGGTCGTTGGCGCAGGCCTGCACGCACAGGTCGCCGCCACTGCGTCGGGGATCGAGGTCGTCGCCCGGGAAGGCCGGCAGGTCGATCAGCGCCGCCGGTCGCCGGGCGGCCAGGCCGAACCGGTCGTCGAACAGCGTCGGACCGAACCCGATGGTCAGGGTGAGCGCGGCGGCCGCCAGGTCCAGCGCCTCGCCGGTGTCGGCGGGCGGCGCCTGCGCCGGACCGCCCACCGCGCCGTGCTCGGTGGCCTCCAGTCCGGCGGTCATCCGCTCCGCGGCGGCCGTCCAGTCCTTGAGCAGGCGCACCAGTTCGGCGCGGTCCCTGGTGATCACGTCGAACGCCGCGAAGTGCATCCGGTCCTGGGCCGGGGTCACGATGCCGGCCTGCCGCTCACCGTGGAACGGCACGGCGGCGCCGACCGTGGCCGCCGCCACCGCCTCGACCGGCATGCTCGCCCGGCCGGCCAGGACACCGCCCGCCACGCCCACGGCCGCCCCGGCCCCCGCCATCCCGAACAACCGCCGGCGGGACAGGGAGGTCATGGCCGGGCCACCACCTCGGCGACCTTGCTGATCGGCTCGCCGAGCGCGTCGATGGCCTCGGCCAGGGCCTTGATCTCGGGCTCGGTCAGGTCGGTGTAGGACTTGAACCCCTCGCCGGCGCGGTGCTTGTCCAGCAGGGCGTCCACGGCGGCGAACTTCTCGTCCACGGTGGCCAGCAGGGCGGCGTCGCGTTCCTGCACGACCGGGCGCAGCGCGGCGACCGCCGCCTTGGAACCGTCCACATTGGCCCGGAAGTCCCACAGGTCGGTGTGCGAGAAGGTGTCCTCCTCGCCGGTGATCTTGCCGGTGGCCACCTCGTCGAGCAGTTCCTTGGCGCCGTTGGCCAACTCCAGCGGGGTGAGCTCCACCGACTTGGCCTTGGCGACGATCTCGTTCACGTCGGCCAGCAGCCGGTCGGCGATGGTCGGTGAGTCGGCCTGCAACCCGCTGACCCACAGGTCCTTCTCCAGCCGGTGGAACCCGGTGAACTCCTGGCCCTCCTCCAGGTCGGCCTCCCGGGCGTCGATCCGCGGGTCGAGGTCGCCGAAGCTCTCCGCCACCGGCTCGATCCGCTCCCAGTAGGTGCGGGCCACCGGGAACAGCGCCTTGGCCTCGTCCACCTTGCCGGCCTTGACGGCGCCCACGAACTCGGTGGTCTTGCTCTGCAGCGCGTCGGACTGCGAGCTGACGTAGCGCTGGTAGCTCTTGGCGGCCTCGGCGAGCTTGGCGTTGGCGTCGGCCTGCTTGCCGGCCGAGCCGTTGACCGTGAAGTCGGCCCGGATTCCCTTGCCCTGCATGCCGGGCTTGCACGCGGTCTGGTACTTCCCGCCGTCGGGCACCTCGACGATCAGCCGGCGGCTGGCGCCCGGCTCGATGTTGGCCGCCTCGCCCATGATCCGGTCACCCTCGGCGTAGAGGTAGAACTCGGTGACCCGGCTGCCCTTGTTGTTGATCTCGAAGGTGAGCGTGCCGGCGTCGGCCGCCGTGCGGGCGACCGCGCAGGCGTCGTCCCTGGCCTCCACCGCGATCGGTCCGCCGGCCGCGGGCGGGGTCGAGTCGCCGCACGCGGCGAGGGCGAGCACGGCGGCGCCGGCCAGGCCCAGCCGCAGGGATGTGGTGGTCACGACTGCTCCTCGGAAAGTCAGTTAGGCAAACCTGACCAAACTTAGGTTAGGCTCACTTGGTTGTCCACCCCGGCCCGTGACTTTCCCCCGTTCCGTAACCTGAGTTGGTGGCCGTGCTCATACCCCAACCGCCGCCGACCCGGCCGCGGCGCCCGTTTCGCTCAGCCGGTCCGATCCTGCTGGTCTGCGCGCTGTTCGCCGGCCTGATCGGGGTCGTCGCCTGGCTCGGCTCGAACGGCGACCAGGATCCGCCGGCCAGCCGGCCGAAGCGGTTCGACGTCCCGGCGCTCGACGTGGCGCCCGGCGCCGCCGTGCCGTCCCCGGCCGCCGCGGCCACCGCCGACGTGAGCTGGGCGAGGCTGGTCGAGCGGACCGACCTTCCGGAGCGCACCCTGCGCGCCTACCTGGCGGCCGAGACCGCGATGCTCGACAGCGCGCCCGCCTGCAGGCTGAGCTGGGCCACCCTGGCCGGCATCGGCCGGGTGGAGTCCCGGCACGGCCGGATCAACGGCGCGCAGGTGGAGTCCGACGGGATGTTGCGCCCGCCGGTGATCGGCATCGCGCTGGACGGCTCGCCCGGCGTCCGCGCGATCAAGGACACCGACGGCGGCCGGCTGGACGGCGACCAGCAGTGGGACCGCGCGGTCGGCGCCATGCAGTTCCTGCCGAAGACCTGGTCCCGGTGGGCCGCCCGGGCCAGCAACGACGGCGCCGCGCCCGACCCGCAGAACGTCGACGACGCCGCGCTGAGCGCCGCCCGCTACCTGTGCTCCGCGGGCGGCGATCTCGGCACTGGCGAGGGCTGGTGGCAGGCGGTGCTCACGTACAACCAGTCGGCCGCATACGGCCGCTCCGTGTTCAGCGCCGCCGACGCCTACGCCCACGCCGTGAGCTGACCGGCACTTTTCCGCTCAGCGGTCCCGGTCGACCGCGATCCGGGCGCTCACCTCGCCGAGCGCCTCCTGGTACTCCGGCACCGGGTGCATCGCCGCGGCGATGCGAAGTTGGGTCTGCGCCTCGGGATAGCGACCCAGCCGCTGCAGGGTGCGGCCCAGCGCGAAGCGCGCGTAGTGGTCGGTCGGGTCCAGTTCGATCACCCGCAGGAACGCCTGCTCGGCCCGGCGCAGCTGGGCCGAACCGAGGTAGGCCCGGCCGGCGAGCAGATGCACGCTGGGCTTGTCCGGCTCGGCGTCCAGCACCGGCGCCAGGGCGGCGAGCGCGTCCAGCGGCCGGCGCTGCGCGACCAGTGCCTCGGCCCTGCGGAACGCCTCGAACGTGCCTGCCCCGTCCTCGGTCATGGTCCGATCAACGCTACCCTCGTAGCGGCTCTTCCGGGGAGTCGCAGTCATGATCACAGTGACGATCACACTGCGTTCCCAAGGTTCTGCGCGTGCCTCCAACGGGGGATACCGCCGCCCGGTTAGGCTCGTGCCCGAGTTGTGTGGATAACTAGGCGGGTTGAGGAGCAGCAGGTGGCGGTCATCGAGCAGGTTGGTGCGCGCGAGATTCTGGACTCACGCGGCAACCCCACGGTCGAGGTGGAGGTAGCCCTCGACGACGGCACCCTGGCCCGCGCCGCGGTCCCGTCGGGCGCCTCCACCGGCGAACACGAGGCGGTGGAGCTGCGCGACGGCGACCCCAACCGGTACGGCGGCAAGGGCGTTGAGAAGGCCGTCACGGCGGTGCTGGACGAGATCGGGCCGGAGCTGACCGGCCTCGACGCCGTGGACCAGCGCATCGTCGACCAGAAGCTGGTCGACCTGGACGGCACGCCGGACAAGTCCCGGTTGGGCGCCAACGCCATCCTCGGCGTGTCCCTGGCCGTCGCCAAGGCCGCGGCCGAGTCCAGCGGCCTGGAGCTGTTCCGCTACCTCGGCGGACCCAACGCGCACGTGCTGCCGGTGCCGATGCTCAACATCGTCAACGGCGGCGCGCACGCCGACAGCGACGTCGACGTGCAGGAGTTCATGATCGCTCCGATCGGCGCCGAGTCGTTCCGGCAGGCGCTGCGCTGGGGCGCGGAGGTCTACCACTCGCTCAAGTCGGTGCTCAAGAGCCGCAAGCTGTCCACCGGCCTGGGCGACGAGGGCGGCTTCGCGCCCAACCTGCCCAGCAACCGCGAGGCGCTGGACCTGATCGTGACGGCCATCGAGAAGGCCGGTTACGTGCTGGGCCGGGACATCGTGCTCGCCCTGGACGTGGCCGCCACCGAGTTCTACTCCGACGGCGCCTACACCTTCGAGGGGTCGCGGCGCAGCCCGGAATGGCTGCACGACTACT
This sequence comes from Actinophytocola sp., assembly GCF_035712165.1. Classification (GTDB taxonomy): domain Bacteria; phylum Actinomycetota; class Actinomycetes; order Mycobacteriales; family Pseudonocardiaceae; genus DASYTH01. Next base: position 14,467 of record NZ_DASTBH010000297.1, read on the forward strand.
ACACCAAGCTGATCAACGACTATCCGCTGGTGTCCATCGAGGACCCGCTGGCCGAGGACGACTGGGACGGCTGGGTCCGGCTCACCGACCAGATCGGCGAGCGGGTCCAACTGGTCGGCGACGACCTGTTCGTCACCAACCCGGACCGGCTGGAGGAGGGCATCGCCCGGCGCGCCGCCAACGCGCTGCTGGTCAAGGTCAACCAGATCGGCACGCTGTCCGAGACGCTCGACGCGGTCGCCCTGGCCACCTCCTACGGCTACCGCTGCATGATGAGCCACCGGTCCGGCGAGACCGAGGACACCACGATCGCCGACCTCGCCGTCGGCACCGGCGTCGGCCAGATCAAGTCCGGCGCGCCGGCCCGCACCGACCGGGTGGCCAAGTACAACCAGTTGCTGCGCATCGAGGAGACGCTCGGCGACGCGGCCCGCTACGCCGGGGATCTGGCCTTCCCGCGGTTCACGCCGGAGAGCTGAGCGCATGGCCGGGCGGGAGGCGGACCGAGGAGACCGGGCGGACCGGCAGCGCCGGGGCGGCCGGCGCACCGGGTCGACCCGCGCCACCCGCCCGGAGAACGTGCGGATCCGGCGCGCTTCCCAGGATCCCAAGCGCGCCCGGCGCCCGCAGCGCCCGGCGCAGAAGTCCCGGACCCGTCCGGCCGTCCTGCTCGGCCTGTCCACCACCCGGCGTGCCGCGCTGCTGGCGATCGTGGTGTGCGCGCTCGCGCTGAGCGTGGCCGTGCCGCTGCGCACCTACCTCGGCCAGCGGGCCGAGGTGGAGATCCAGGAGCAGCGGGAGGCGGAGTTACGCGCCCAGGTCGAGCAGTTGGAGAAGCGCAAGGCGCAGCTGGACGACCCGGCCCAGGTCGAGGCCGAGGCCCGGCGGCGGCTGCGCTACGTGCGGCCGGGGGAGACCCCCTACGTCGTCGAGCTGCCCGGCGATCACGATCAGCGCCCGTCCGGCGAACCGGCGCCACCGCCGCCCCGGCAACAGGCCTGGTACGAGACGCTGTGGGACGACGTGGCAGGTAACGGCCGGTGATTACCGAGGCGGACCGGGCGACCGTGGCCGAGCAACTCGGCCGGGAGCCCAGGGCGTTGCGGGCGGTCGCGCACCGCTGCCCGAGCGGCCACCCGGCCGTGGTGCAGACGAACCCGCGCCTGCCCGACGGTTCGCCGTTCCCCACCCTCTACTACCTGACCTGCCCCCGGCTGACCGCGTTGGTCAGCCGGCTGGAGGCGAGCGGGCTGATGCGCGAGATGACCGAGCGGCTCGCCACCGACCCGGAGCTTGCCGCCGCCTATCTCGCCGCGCACCGCGCCTACCTGGCCGAACGCGATGCGATCGAGTCGCTGGGCACCGACGTCAGCGCCGGCGGGATGCCCGGCCGGGTGAAGTGCCTGCACGTCCACGTCGCGCACGCGTTGGCCGCCGGACCAGGAGTCAACCCGTTCGGGGACCAAACCCTTGCCCTGCTCAGCGACGAATGGCCATCAGGTTCGTGCGTTACTGACCAATCGGTCAACGCTGGTCGTCCGAAAGGGCAAGGATGACCGACGACTGGCCCCTTTCTGGTCGGCAATCAACGTGACATGGTGACGTACGGCGACGGATGAGGCAGTCTGGTGTACCGGACGGCCACGACGACACCGAGGGGACAGGCGGATACCGGTGGGAGCGGCGAAGCGGGACATAGAAGCAGCGCGGGCGAGCCAGCGTCTGCGCCGCAGACGTCGCAAGATCGCTGCGGTCGCCGCCGGAATGCTGCTGATTCCGGCGGTCGCCTCCGGTGAGCCGGTCAACCTGGCGAACCAGGACCTCAACGCGCTCAGCGACGCGGGCCGCGGCCTGATGGGTCTGACCGACCCGGATCTGGTGAGCGCCGACGGCACGCTGGGCGAGAACGACCAGATCGGCGCCGACCTGCTGCGCGACGCCGGCAACCCCGACTTACTCTCGCAGGAGGCGTTGGACCTGCCCAGCGGGCCGCTGGGCATCCCCGGCGTCATGCTGCAGGCCTACCAGCGCGGCGCGGACTCGATCAACAAAATGCTGCCCAACTGCCACATGCACTGGTCGCTGCTGGCCAGCATCGGGCGGATCGAGACCAACCACGCCCGCGGCGGCCAGGTGTTCGGCAACGGCGACACGGTGCGGGCGATCCTGGGTCCGGTGCTCAACGGCGGCGGGTTCGCCGCGATCAGCGACACCGACGGCGGCGTGCTGGACGGCGACAACCGTTGGGACCGCGCGGTCGGCCCGATGCAGTTCATCCCGTCGACCTGGCGCGGCTACGCCTCGGACGGCAACGGCGACCGGGTGAGCAGCCCGCACAACGTCTACGACGCCACCGTGGCCGCCGGCAAGTACCTGTGCTCGGGCGGCCTGGACATGGCCAACCCGCAGCAGCGCGCGGTCGCGGTGTTCCGCTACAACCACTCCGACAGCTACGTGCGCACCGTGCTGGTCTGGGCCGACGCCTACGCCAAGGGCGTGACCCCGTTGCCCAGCACCCCGGTGCCCACCGTGCCGACCTACCAGCAGACGAACAACCAGGCGGACAACCCCAGCCCGCAGACCCCGCCGCCGGCCGACAACGGCAACCCGCCGGACGACTCGGGCATCATCACGACCACGCCGACGACGCCCCCGCCGGTCTGCCCGACGCCGACCGAGACGTCCACGCCGACCGAGACGCCCACCAGCACCCCGACCACCACGCCGACGCCGACCACGCCGCCACCGGGTTGCGAGACCACCACGCCGACGTCGCCGCCCTCCTCCGGAGGAGGCGACGGCACCACCACCCCGCCCACGACGACGACGAACTCGCCGTCCGGCGGTGGGGAAAGCTCGACCGGGGGCGAGACGACGACCACCACCACGCAGCAGCAGACCTCGGCGGCCGACACCTCCTCCTCGACCACCCTGGCCGAGGAGACCACCACCAGCCCGCTCGGTCCGTAAGACATGTCCCGTTAGGCTCGGGGCATGGTCAGGGTTGCGGCGATCGACTGCGGAACGAACTCCATCCGGTTGCTGGTCGCCGACGCCACCCAACGCGACGACGGCTCGTTCTGGCTGCGCGACGTGCACCGCGAGATGCGGATCGTGCGGCTCGGCGAGGGCGTGGACGCCACCGGCCGGCTGTCCATCGCCGCGCTGATGCGCACCCGCGACGCGCTCGCCGACTACGCGCTCACCGTGCGGCGCAAGGGATCCGAGCGGGTGCGGATGGTGGCCACCTCGGCCACCAGGGACGCGGCCAACCGAGACGACTTCTTCGCCATGACCCGTGACGTGCTCGGCGTCGAGGCCGAGGTGATCAGCGGCGACGAGGAGGCCCGGCTGTCCTTCACCGGCGCGGTCGGCGATCTGGAGCCCGACGACGGGCCGTTCGTGGTCACCGACATCGGCGGCGGGTCGACCGAACTGGTGCTGGGCACCTGGGACGGCCGCCAGGCCACGGTCAAGGCCGCCCGGTCGGTGGACATCGGCTGTGTGCGGATCACCGAGCGCTGTCTGCGCGGCGACCCGCCGACCGCCGAGGAGATCGCCGAGGGGCGCACGCTGGCCGGGCGGATCCTGGCCGACGCGTTCGCCGCCGTGCCCGTCGGGGACGCGCGGACCTGGATCGGGGTCGCCGGCACGATCACCACGCTGTCCGCCGTCGCGCAGGGGCTTCCGGAGTACGACGCCACCCGCACGCACCTGTCCCGGCTCTCCGATGCCGAGATCGACGGGACCGCACGGCGGCTGCTCACCGCCAGCCACGACGAACGCGCGGCCAACCGCGTCATCCATCCCGGCCGGGTCGACGTGATCGGCGGCGGCGCGCTGATCACCCAGGTGCTCGCCGAACAGTTCGCCGAGCGGGCCGGCATCACCGAACTGCTGGTCAGCGAGCACGACATCCTCGACGGGATCGCCCTGTCGCTCCTCTGAAGTATCGCATTCCCTCCGGATGACCCCTTCCGCATGCCGAAACCAGGGCGGAGGATGTGCCGGTCTGACGTGCTCTGACGTCGGGGGCCGCTGTCAGAGCAGGGGTAAGCGGAAAGCGAGGAGAGATCGCGTGAGGCGACGGAAGGCGTTACTGGCCTTGATGACCACACCGTTGGTCACCGGGCTGGTCGTCGCGACGGCACCCAGTGCCGCCGCGCAGCCGGCATTGTCCGGCAAGACGGTGGAGTACAACGTGCTGGCCACCGAGTCGGGTGTGGATGCGGCGGTGGCCGCGGTGCGCGCGTCGGGGGGCACCGTGGAGAAGACCAACCGGGTCACCGGCCTGCTCACCGTCAAGGCACCGGAAAACGGCTTCACCGCGCGGATGGCCACGGCCGCCGGCGTGGAGGTCACGGCGCGGGCGAAGGTGATCGGCCACGCGCCGGCCACCCGGCAGGCTCCGCGGGCCGACATCGTGGAGAAGGAGAACAAGCAGGGTGCCGCCGCCAGCGGCAAGAAGGCCCAGGCCGCCCCGGTCGGCATGGACCCGCTCGACGGGCAGCTGTGGGGCCTGACCTCGGTGCGCTCGGATCTCGCCCGGACCAAGCAGCCGGGTGACCGGCGGGTCAAGGTCGGCGTGATCGACACCGGCATCGACGGCAACCACCCGGACATCGCGCCGAACTTCGACCGCGCGCTGTCCCGCAACTTCACCCAGGACATCCCGTTCGACGAGCTGGGCCAGGTCGTCGACGGACCGTGTGAGTTCCGCGGTTGTGTCGACCCGGCCGACTGGGACGACGGTGCGCACGGCACGCACGTGGCCGGCACCATCGCCGCGGCCGCCAACGGGTTCGGCATCTCCGGTGTCGCGCCGAACGTGAGCCTGGTCAACATCCGGGCCGGTCAGGACTCCGGCTTCTTCTTCCTGCAGCCGACCGTGGACGCGCTGACCTACGCCGGCGACGCGGGCATCGACGTGGTCAACATGTCGTTCTTCGTCGACCCGTGGCTGTACAACTGCCAGAACAACCCGGCCGACACGCCCGAGCAGCAGGCCGAGCAGCGGCTGATCACCCGGGCCATGAACCGGGCGCTGAACTACGCGCACCGCAAGGGCGTCACGATGGTCGCCGCGCTGGGCAACCAGCACACCGACCTCGGCAACCCGCAGCCGGACACCACCAGCCCGGACTACCCGGTCGGCACCGCCAAGACGCGCACCATCGACAACGCCACCTGCGTGTCGTTGCCGACCGAGGGCCCGCACGTGATCAGCGTGTCCTCCTACGGCCCGTCCCGGACCAAGGCCGACTACTCCAACTACGGCGTCGAGCAGATCTCGGTCTCCGCGCCTGGTGGCTGGTTCCGTGACTACTTCGGCACGCCGCAGTTCCGCACCAACGAGAACCTGATCCTGTCGGCCTACCCGCAGCACGTGGGTGTCGAGGAGGGCAACATCGACGCGGCCGGCAACATCACCCCGCAGGGTGTGGCGCTGGGTGTGCAGAAGGCCTGCCAGGCCAACGGGGCCTGCGGCTACTACCAGTTCCTGCAGGGCACCTCGATGGCCTCGCCGCACGCGACGGGTGTCGCCGCGCTGATCGTCAGCCAGTACGGGAAGTTCAACCGCGGCAACGCCAGCATGAACCCGGACAAGGTCCAGTCCGTGCTGGAGGGCACCGCGTTCAAGATCCCGTGCCCGGTTCCCCCGACCATCGACTACCTCGATGAGGGTCGCGACGCCAGCTTCACCGCGACCTGCACGGGCAACCTGCAGTTCAACGGCTTCTACGGTCACGGTTCCGTGGACGCCTGGGCCGCCGTGACCCGCGGCCGCCAGTTCCTGTAACGGAAAACGCGGGGGTGGCCATCCGGGCCACCCCCGCGTTCCGGGTCAGCGATTGGAAGCCCGGGCGATGAACGCCGCGAGATCCTTGGCCTGCCGCAGCCGGCTCGGCTCGTGCACGTACATCATGTGGCCGGCCTCGTAGTAGGCGGTCTCGATGTTGGCCCGCAACGAGTCCGGAATGGACAGATGGGCCAGCGCGTGGTCGCTGGCGTAGTAGGGCGTCGCGCCGTCGTGGTAACCGGCGGCGACGTGCACCTTCAGATGCGGGTTGGCGCGCATCGCGGTGGACAGCTTGTCCAGCACCGTCACGTGCGCGTTCTCGAACTCCTTGTACGACCAGGCCGTGTTGACGTCCATGCTGAGGATTTGGTACGGCAGATCGTTGGTGTAGTTCAACTCCGCGTAGAGGTAATGGTTGAGCGCGGCGGTGTAGGCACCCATGATCGAGGCGCTGGACGGGTCGTCGACCCAGCGTTCCCGGGCGCCGTCCGGATCCCAGCCGGTGAACCGGCCGTCCAGCCGGCCGACCGTGAGCCCCTTGGACCGCAGCAGTTCGGTGTAGAACCGGACGTGCTCGACGCGCAGGTTCGCCCGGTTCACGTAGTCCTCGGACAGTCCGGTCAGCGCGGCCATCCGGGCCACCGCCTCCGAACGCTCCGTCGAGGACAGCCGGTTGCCCCTGGCCAGTGCGGCCGGGTAGTCCCGGGCGGCGAACTCCTCGGCCTCGGCGAGCACCTCGGAAAGCGGCCGGTCGCCGTGCAGGCCGTGGTAGTTGGCGATGGCCGTGTAGGTGGGCAGGAACATGACGTAGGGCAGGTCGTTGCCCTCGGCGAAGTCCAGCACCGTGAAGTCCAGGGCCGCCGAGATCAGGATCAGTCCGTTGAGGAACATGCCGTAGCGGGTCTGCAGATGTAAGGCAAGACCGCCGGCCCGGGTGGTGCCGTAGGACTCGCCGGCCAGGAACTTCGGCGACATCCAGCGCCCGTTGCGGGAGATCCACAGCCGGATCACCTCGCCGACGGACTCGATGTCGGCCTGGAAACCGTGGTAGTCACCGGGTTTCTGGCCGACCGCGGCCCGGGAGTAGCCGGTGGACACCGGGTCGATGAACACCAGATCGCTGTGTGCCAGCAGGGTCTCGGTGTTGTCCACCAGCTCGTAGGGCGGCGGGGTCAGGTTGCCGACGTCGCCGGAGACCGCCCGGCGCGGCCCGAGCAGGCCGAGGTGCAGCCAGACGCTGGAGGAACCGGGACCGCCGTTGAAGGCGAAGGTGACCGGACGCTTGGTCGGGTCCGCGCCGTCCAAGGTGTACGCGGTGAGGAACACCTCGGCCTTGGGCAGGTGCCCGTCGAACGTGCCGTTGGTGACCACCTCCTGACGGAGCACGATCCGGCCGGCCGTCGCGGTGTAGTTCAGCTTGCGCCGTTTGATGGTCAGCGAGTGCGAACTGGTGACCAGGTCGTCGGTCGGCTCCGGGGCCTGGCCGCGGGTGTCGCCTTCGGGTTTGTCGTTCCCCGATCCGTTCTCGGCAGTCATGCAGCGCACCCTACGTGTTGCCGATGTGGTGCGGCCATTCACAATCATTGCCATGCGCGCGATTGCGGCCGATCTGGCCGAGTTGGACCGGATGGTCACCGGCTGCCGCGCCTGCCCCCGCCTGGTCGCCTGGCGCGAGGAGGTGGCGACGGTCAAGCGAGCCGCCTTCGCCGACCAGGAATACTGGGGCCGCCCCGTCCCCGGCTTCGGCCCTGCCGATGCGGCGCTCGCCATCGTCGGCCTCGCCCCCGCCGCCCACGGCGCCAACCGGACCGGCCGCATGTTCACCGGCGACCGCTCCGGCGACGTGCTCTACGCCGCCCTGCACGCCGTAGGCCTGGCCAACCAACCCACATCCGTGTCCGCGTCCGACGGCCTGCGCCTGCACGGCACCCGCATCACCGCCCCGGTCCGCTGCGCCCCGCCGGCCAACAAACCCACCCCGCTCGAACGCGACACCTGCCGCCACTGGCTGTCCCAGGAGCTCGCCCTCCTCCGGCCGACCCTCCGGGCCATCGTCGTCCTGGGCGCCTTCGGCTGGCAGGCCCTCCTTCCCGTCCTCACCCCCACCTGGCAAGTCCCCACCCCCCGCCCCCGCTTCACCCACGCGGCCCTCGTGACCCTCCCCGCCCCCGAAGGCCCACCCCTGCACCTGTTCGGCTCCTACCACGTAAGCCAGCAAAATACGTTCACCGGCCGGTTGACCCCCGCCATGCTGGAAGCGGTGCTACTCGAAGCCAAGGAAGCGGCCGGACTCTGACAGGGGTTGTCCCC
>NZ_DASTBH010000298.1:0-2033 GCF_035712165.1 Actinophytocola sp.
GAGGTCCAGCGGTACGTCGAGGGCAGCGCGCACGTGGCCGGCGGCGTCACCGGCGGCGAGGTCGGCGGCGTCACCGGCGGTGAAGTGGGTGGCGAGGACGGCGGGGTCGACGGCGGCGAGGTCACCGGTGCACCGGTGCACGCCACGCCGTTGAGCGCGAAGCCGGACGGGGCCGGGTTGCTGCCGTTCCAGCTGCCGTTGAAGCCGAAGGACACCGAGGCGTTGGTGCCGATCGGGCCGTTGTAGCTCGCGTTCCTGGCGGTCACGTCGGCGCCGGTCTGGGTCAACGTGGTGTTCCACGCGTGCGTCACGCGCTGCCCGGCGGACCACGACCAGGTCAGCGTCCAACTGCTCAGCGGGTCGCCCAGGTTCGTGATCGACACGTCGGCGTTGAACCCGCCCGGCCACTGTGACGACACGGCATAGTTCACCGAGCAGCCCGCGGCCGCCGCACCCGCCGGCAACGCAACGCCAACGGCCGCCGATGACAGCACGACAACACCGGTGATCGACATCGCGGCGATCTTGGCCGGTCGGACTCTGGTCATAGTTTGTCTCCTGCCGGGGATGACGGTTCGCACCTTTCGCGGGATCCTCTGTGATCCGGTAACGCCGTCGGGTAGCGATGTGACAAGCATCGATGTTTCAGAGTCTCAGAACCGGTCCCTCCTGGCAAGGAAACGTTTCAACCACCGACCGGCGGCGCGGTGCTGTCGCGCACTATCAGGGTGGTCTCGACCTCGGTCCGGGTCCGCGGCGGCAGCTGCCCGGCGGCGAGCGCCAGCACCAGGCTGGCGGCCTTGGCTCCCATCTCGGCGAACGGCTGCCGCACGGTGGTCAGCGCCGGGCCAGCCCATTGGGCGTACGCGATGTCGTCGAAACCGATCACGCTGAGCTCGTCGGGAATGCGCAGGCCCACTTGTCGGGCCGCCTCGTACACGCCGAACGCCTGCAGGTCGTTGCCGCACACCACGGCGGTGGGCCGGTCGGCCAGCCTCAGCAGTTCGCGTCCGTGGTGCAGACCGTCGTCGAACGAGAACGACAGGCCGAAGCGCAGTAACCGGGCGTCCAATGCCTGGCCGGCGGCTTCCATGGCGGTCCGGGCTCCCTCCAGCCGAGCCTTCGCGGCCAGTCGCTCGGTCGGCCCGGTGATCACCGCTATCCGCCGGTGGCCGAGGTCGAGCAGATGCCGAGCGGCGTCGATCCCACCGCTCCAGTTGGTCGCCACGACCGACGGGACGCCTCGCATCGGCTGATCCGACGGGTCCAGAACGACAAGCGGAATGGCGCCGGCGCGCAACAGAAACTGCTGAGCCGGCGTGAAACCCAGGTTGACCGTGATCACGCCGGTCGGACGGCGACCCAGCAGGTTCTCGGCCCACGGGTGACCGGCGGAGATCTGACGCATGACGTCGAGGAAGCTCACGGCCAGCTTGTGCTCGGCGGCGACCTGCTCGACACCACGCATGATTTCGACGGCCAGATCGTTCTGCATGCCGAAGAAGACGACCTCGACTCCCGGGGTTCGCTGCACCATCTCCGGGCGCCGGTAACCGTGCTCACGCAGCAAGGCCTCGACCCGCTGCCGGGTCTCCGGCGCCACGCCCGTACGTCCGTTCAACACCTTGGACACGGTGGGCGCGGACACTCCGGCTATCCGCGCGACCGTGGCAACCGTGAGCTCACCTCGCCGTCGGCCCCGCCGTGGCCGGCTCACCGGCTCATCCACCGGCCCCACGTCGCCGACTTCGCCGGTCGAGGCCTTCCCGCCGACCAGGTCGACGCTTCTCGACCGCCGACGGCTCCGGCGCGCAGCCGCCTCGGCCAGAAGACGGTCGCGGATCTCCGCCGCTTCCCGCTCAGCCGTCGGGCCGGCCGCCACCGTCTCCACGAGGTAACGCCGCTTCTTCGAGACCGGGTCGAGGCCGTCATACACCCGGACCCGCAAGGACCCGCTCGGCAGCCGCTCGATCTCACCGCGGGCGCGGCGCCTGGTTCCCGGAGGAACTGACATGGAGCCACCCTATCGTTTG
>NZ_DASTBH010000299.1:0-3729 GCF_035712165.1 Actinophytocola sp.
TGCCGGCCCGCAACGAGCACGACCCCGCCTACGGCCGAACGCTTTCCCTGCGCACCCAGGTCGGGCTGACCGTCCAGTACAACTCCCCGCCCGTGCTCACCGGCCGCTCCAACGCCGGCTTCCCGTGCGACGAGTCCGCGCCGTTCCCGGCTCTGGGCTCGTTCGCCGACACGCTCCAGGCGCAGGTCGCCGACGCCGACCCGGACGACCAGCGATTCAGCTACGAGTTCGCGGTCTTCCCGGCCGACACGCCCGACGCGCGCACCGTGCTCACCGTCGAGGGATTCGCCGTTGGCACGGTTCACATCCCGGCCGGCGTACTGGTCGACGGCCGCACCTACTCCTGGCAGGTCCGGGCCGGCGACGGCGCGGACACCACGCCGTGGTCCGGAGTCTGCTCGTTCGTCTACGACCAGACCCCACCGGCGGCGCCCACGGTGACCTCACCCAACTACCCACCGGCGAACAGCGGGCAGGTCCCGCTCGGTGAGCCCGGCACGTTCACCTTCACCGCGGGCGACTCGGACACGCTCGGCTTCCAGTACGGCTGGGAGTCCCTTCCGGTGCCCACCTGTGAGTTCCAGCAGTTCGGCCGGCTGGTCTGCCCCGACCCGTTCTCGGTGCCCGGCACGGTGCGCGCGGACCGGCCCGGCGGCACCGCCACCGTGACGCTGATGCCGCCCCGGATCGGCCCGAACACCTTGCTGGTGCGCTCGATCGACCCGGCCGGCCTGCGTTCCACCGAGACGGCCTACGAGATCCGGGTGCCGTTCGGTGGCGAGCCGACCATCACGCTCGTCGGCGCCGAACCGCGCTGGGGACAGCCGATCACCCTGCGGTTCGCGCCGAACCCGAGGATCTCCGGCACCACGGGCTACGAGTACCGGATCAACAGCGGCACGGCGCAGACCGTCGCCTCCGGCCCGGACGGCACGGCGACGATCACCTTCACCCTCACCAACACCGGCTCGAACGACGTGCGGGTCCGCAGCCGGTCCGCCAACGGCTGGACGTCGCCGGCGGCCAGTTGGCAGGTGTTCTTCCCGCCGTGGCCCGGCGTCACCTCCGACATCTACCTGGACAACGGAGAACCCGCAGGCGGCGTCGGCGTCACCGGCACGTTCACCTTCACCCCGCCGGCCGGGTGGACCGAGATCCGCGGCTACGAGTACTCGTTCGACCCGTTCGAGCCGCCGCTGTTCGTCCCCGCCGGACCGGACGGCACCGCCACGGTGACCTGGACGCCGACGCAGAGCGGCTTCGTCAACCTGGACGTCCGAGGTGTCCGCCCCGACGGCACCGTCGACGACGACACGAACTTCTACTCGTTCCAGGTGGCCTAGAGGGTTCGCTGCAGCCGGTCGGTCACCAGGCGGATGAACCGGGTCGGGTCGGCGAGCTCACCGCCCTCGGCGAGCAGGGCCAGGCCGTGGATCAGCTCGGCGGTCTCCGCCAGGGCGTCCCGGTCCGCGTCCGCCGCGAACGCGGACTGCAGGCCGGTCACCAGCGGATGGGTCGGGTTCAGTTCCAGGATCCGTTTGATCTGCGGCAGTTCCTGACCCATCGCCCGGTACATCTTCTCCAGCGTCGGGCTCAGGTCGTGGGTGTCACCGACGACGCAGGCCGGCGAGGTGGTCAACCGCGACGACAACCGCACCTGCTTGACATGGTCGGCCAGCACGGTGGTCAGCCACTCCAGCAACGCGGCGTACTCCTTGCCGCGCTCCTCGGCCGCGCTCTTCTCCTCCTCGGTGTCCAGATCGACCTGCCCCTTGGCGATCGACTGGAAGTTCTTGCCGCCGTAGCCGGACACCGCGTCGACCCACATCTCGTCCACCGGGTCGGTGAGCACCAGCACCTCGTAACCCTTGGCCTGGAACGCTTCCAGGTGCGGCGAGCTCTCGATCATGGTGCGCGACTCACCGGTCATGAAGTAGATGTCCTGCTGTCCCTCGGGCATCCGCTCCACGTACTGCGCCAGCGTGGTCGGCTGCTCCGGGTCGTTGGTCGACTCGAACGAGCAGATGTCCAGGATCGCCTCCCGGTTGTCCGGGTCGTCGAGCAGGCCCTCCTTGACCGCCCGGCCCAGCTCCCGCCAGAACGTGGCGTAGGCGTCGGGTTTCTCGGACATCATCGACTTGACGGTGGACAGCACCTTCTTGACCAGCCGGCGGCGCATCAGCTGGATCTGCCGGTCCCGCTGCAGGATCTCCCGGGACACGTTCAGCGACAGGTCCGCCGCGTCCACCACGCCCTTGACGAAGCGCAGGTACTCGGGCATCAACTCGGCGCAGTCGTCCATGACGAACACGCGCCGGACGTAGAGTTGCACGCCCCGTCTGCGCTCCCGCATGAACAGGTCCAGCGGCGCCTGGGCCGGAAGGAACAGCAGCGCCTGGTACTCGAAGGTTCCTTCGGCCTGGACCCGGATGGTCTCCAGCGGGTTGTTCCAGTCGTGGCTGACGTGCTTGTAGAACTCGGCGTACTCGTCCTCGGTGACCTCGCTCTGCGGGCGGGCCCACAACGCCTTGCGAGAGTTGATCGTCTCCGGCTCGCCCTCCTTGCCGGCCAGCCGCACCGGCCAGGTGATGAAGTCGGAGTACCGCTTGACGATCTCGGTGATCTTGGCCGGCGAGGTGTAGTCGTAGCGGTGCTCCTCGGCGTCCTCCGGCTTGAGGTGCAGGGTGACCGAGGTGCCCTGCGGGGCGTCCGCGACCGGCTCGATGGTGTAGGTGCTCTCGCCGGTGGACTCCCAGCGCACCCCCTCGGCGGTGCCGGCGCGGCGGGTGACCAGCGTGACCCGGTCGGCGACCATGAAGCTCGAGTAGAAGCCGATGCCGAACTGGCCGATCAGGTCCTTCGACTCGGCCGCGTCCTGCGACTCCCGCAGCTGGCGCAGAAACTCGCCGGTGCCGGACTTGGCGATCGTGCCGATCAGGCCGACGACCTCGTCGCGGGTCATGCCGATCCCGTTGTCCCGGATGGTGAGCGTGCGCTGCTCCGGGTCGGGCTCGATCAGGATGTGCAGGTCGTCGGTGTCGACCTCGAGGTCCTTGTCCCGGTATGCCTCGAGCCGGAGCTTGTCCAGCGCGTCGGAGGCGTTGGAGACGAGCTCGCGCAGGAACGTGTCCTTGTTCGAATAGATTGAGTGGATCATCAACTGCAGCAGTTGACGTGCCTCGGACTGAAACTCCAGCGTCTCGGTCACGCGATTCCCTTCCCACCCCGAACTTCCGGCCCAATATCGTACTCAGGCACCCTTCCCACCCTCCCTCCACCCGCAAGCCGCCACCCCACCCCGCGAGTCCCCACTTCCAGCCCGGCGAGTCGCCACTTCCAGCCCGGCGAGTCGCCACTTGGTGCGGTGCTCGGGTTTCTTCCGGAACGCCGGGGTGGTTGGCCGGGCGGGCGCTGGTGGCGGCGTTCCGTCCAGCTCCGCCCTGCCGTCGGTGTCGATCTCGGCTCCCAGTTCCGGGGTTGCCTGGTTGCCGTTCCCTGGCTGCATCGGAACGCCCAGGGTGGTCGCCTTGCTTGAGCTGGGCCCGGCGTTCCGACGCACGACTGTGGACAGCCCCACGGGGTGCGTGGCTGGATGGCTGGGGGCCTGCCCACAGCCGTGCACCGACGTCGTTCTCCCGCACTGCCGTTGTTGGTCACCCCGGAGATCACCTGAAAGTGTGCAGCTCACCGGCATGATCCGCACTGGCGTGGTCGGTAGAATCAAACACA
>NZ_DASTBH010000300.1:0-5884 GCF_035712165.1 Actinophytocola sp.
AGGTCAGCAACACCTCGCGCGGGCCGAACATGACCAGCTCCCGGCGAAACAGCATGCCCAGGTTGTCCGGCACGGTCCGAGCCACGTTGATGTTGTGCGTGACGATCAGGATCGTCGCGTCGATCTGCGCGTTGAGGTCGACCAGCAGCTGCGACAGGTAGGCCGTGCGCACCGGATCCAGCCCCGAGTCCGGCTCGTCGCACAGAATGATCTCCGGATCCAGCACCAGCGCCCGGGCCAGACCGGCCCGCTTGCGCATGCCGCCGGAGATCTCCCCCGGTAACTTCCGCTCGGCCCCCTGCAGGCCGGTCATCTCCAGCTTCTCCAGGACGATCCGGCGGATCTCGGCCTCGCTCTTGCGAGTGTGCTCGCGCAGCGGAAAGGCCACGTTGTCGTAGAGGTTCATCGAGCCGAACAGCGCGCCGTCCTGGAACAGCACCCCGAACAGCTTGCGCACCTCGTAGAGCTGGCGTTCGGAGCACGTCACGATGTCCACGCCGTTGACCACGCACCGGCCCCGGTCGGGCTTGAGCAATCCGATGATCGACTTGAGGAACACCGACTTGCCGGTGCCGGACGGGCCGAGCAACACGCTGATCTCGCCGGCCGGCAGCGTGAGCGTCACGTCGCGCCAGATGGCCTGCCGGCCGAAGGATTTGGTCAGGCCTTCGACCACCACCTCGGCGCCCATCCAGCCCTCCCGGTCATGTCGGCCTCACCCAGGTGCAACGAGTCGGACGCGCATGGGTTACTCGCCAGTTGGGAAACGCGAGGTACCCCGCCGGGGCTGGGGTCAAACACGACACACGGGGCCGGTTACCGTCTCGGTATCCGGCCCCGTGGGGGTTGTCGAGCGCTCAGCAGGTCACTTGAGCGAGATGGTCGCCCCAGCGGCCTCCAGCTTCTCCTTGGCGGCGTCCGCCGCCTCCTTGTTGACCTTCTCCAGAACCGGCTTCGGCGCGGCCTCGACCAGCTCCTTGGCCTCCTTCAGGCCCAGGCCGGAGACGACCTCGCGGACCACCTTGATGACCTGGATCTTCTTGTCGCCCGCGGCCTCGAGAACGACGTCGAACTCGTCCTTCTCCTCGGCGGCCTCGGCGCCGGCGCCGCCACCGGGACCAGCCGGGCCGGCCATCATCATCGGGGCGGCCGCGGTCACGTCGAAGGTGTCCTCGAAGGCCTTCTTGAACTCGGTGAGCTCGAGCAGCGTCATCTCCTTGAACGCGTCGAGCAGCTCGTCAGTGCTGAGCTTCGCCATGGTGGCGGGTCCTCTCTCGCTGTGGGTTGGGATCGTTCAGCTCTCGGCCGGAGCGTCGGCCGCCGCGGGGGTGTCCCCGCCCGACTTCTTCTCCTCCAGCGCGGCGACCAGCCGGGCCGTTTCGGACGCGGGCGCGGCCAACAGGCCGGCCATGTTCGCCAGGACGGCGTTCATCGCGCCCGCCAGCTTGGCCAGGGTCGTCTCCCGCGAGTCGAGGTCGGCGATCTGGGTGACCTCTTCGACGGAGAGCGGGCGGCCGTCCATGTAGCCGCCCTTGATGACCAGGCCCTTGTTGTCCTTGGCGAAGTCCCGAAGCGCCTTCGCGGCGTCCACTGCCTCGCCGGTGACGAAGGCGATGGCGGTGGGGCCGACGAACAGCTCCTCGAGACCCTGCACGCCCGCGTCCGCCGCGGCCCGCTTGACCAGGGTGTTCTTCGCAACCCGGTAGGTCGCGCCGGTGCCGAGAGAGCGACGGAGGTTGGTGATCTGAGACACGGTGAGGCCGCTGTACTCGGTGATGACGGCCGCCGAGCTGGTGCGGAACCGGTCCGCGATCTCGGCGACTGCCGTCACCTTGTCCGGCTTCGCCATGAGCGTCGCCTCCTCTCTGGTGACTGGTGACCAGTGGTGCGCGAGGGCCCCGGAGACGACGAACGCCCCGGCGCAGCAGCACGGGGCGTGATGAGCACAGATGTGCCCGAACGATCCTCGTCCTCCTGCGCGGGCCGCCCGCCCATTCGGCGGGACCTTCGCCTCCCGGCCCGAGGGCGGGAGGGACCAGCGGTCTTCGGTAGAACCTCGAACAGGTTACGGGACCGGGTGTCGGCTATCCAAATCGACCTGCATGATGAGAGTCGTGCGCGAAAACGAGCACCAGCCGGGACCACCGCCGGCGCTGCCCCCGCCCGGTGGTCCACCGCCGGTCGATCCCGAGCAGGTGCGTCAGTTCCAGCAGTTCCAGCAGTTCCAGGAGCTGATGCGGCAGCACGGCGGGATCCCGCCGGCCCCGGCTCCGCGCCCGCTGTGGAAACGCGTGCTCACCAGCCGCACCGTGCGCCGGCTGGCCCTGCTGGCGATCGTGCTGTTCGGCCTGTACTTCGCCTACGACTACTACTTCGGCGACGACAGCGAGAACCTGCCCGCGTCGGTCACCGGCGGTGGCACCAACAAGACCAACGTGCTGCACGAGACCACGCCGAAGCGCACCGTTCGGCAGGTCTACTCGCACATCGCGCAGAACGACCGGGCGCCCAACGAGTACGAGTTCGTCTGCGGTCAGTTCGAGAACGGTGCGGAGCGGCAGTTCGCCGAAGACTTCGGCGCGCCGGACTGCAAGGCGGCGGTGGCCAAGCTGCACGCGCAGATCGACAAGTCGGTGCCGGGCTGGCGCAACGCCTACGCCGAGCCGTTTCCGGGGGCCGAACTGGGCGAGGTGCCGGTCGGCACGGTCGCGGTGGTGAGCTCGTGCCAGGTCAAGTTCGGCCCGCAACTCGGCGAGTTCACGTTGCGCCGCATCGAGAACGACCAGTGGGTGATCACCGGGCACCGGCCCGAAACCTGCTGAAGGGCGGCCCCGAGCCGGGACCGCCCTTCAGAGCTGTTCGGTTCAGGCGACCGGCGCCTCGTCGGCCAGCATGTTGCGGGTGCGGGCCGGGTCGACCGGGATGCCCGGGCCCATCGTGGTGCTGAAGGTGACCTTCCTGAGGTACCGGCCCTTGGCCGCGGACGGCTTGGCCCGGATCACCTCGTCCAGCGCGGCGGCGTAGTTCTCCACCAGCTTCTCCGGGTCGAAGGACGCCTTGCCGATCACCAGGTGCAGGTTGGCCTGCTTGTCCACCTTGAAGTTGATCTTGCCGCCCTTGATGTCCTGGATCGCCTTGCCGACGTCCATGGTCACCGTCCCGGTCTTGGGGTTCGGCATCAGACCGCGCGGACCCAGGATGCGGGCGATCCGCCCGACCTTGGCCATCTGGTCCGGAGTGGCGATCGCGGCGTCGAAGTCGGTCCAGCCGCCCTGCACCCGCTCGATCAACTCCTCGACGCCCACCACGTCGGCGCCGGCCGCCTCGGCCTCGGCGGCCTTGTCGCCCGCGGCGAACACCACGACGCGGGCCGTCTTGCCGGTGCCGTGCGGCAGGTTCACCGTTCCGCGCACCATCTGGTCGGCCTTGCGCGGGTCGACGCCGAGCCGGATGGCGACCTCGACGGTCGCGTCCAGCTTCACCTTGTTGGTCTCCTTGGCGAGCTTGGCGGCCTCCAGCGGCGAGTACAGCCGCTCCCGGTCCACCAGCTCACTGGCCGCGCGATAAGCCTTGCTGCGCTTTGCCATTGCTGTTCCTCACTTCACGGATCAGTTGTGGTCAGGGCCAGCGCCGGCCCTCCCACGGTGTTTGATTGGTCGCTACGGCCCTATTCGACCGTGATGCCCATGGACCTCGCCGTGCCGGCGATGATCTTGGCGGCCTGCTCGATGTCGTTGGCGTTGAGGTCGGTCTTCTTCTGCTCGGCGATCTCGCGCACCTGGTCCCAGGTCACCTTGGCGACCTTGAGGCGGTGCGGCTCGCCGCTGCCCTTCTCCACGCCGGCGGCCTTGAGCAGCAGCTTGGCGGCGGGCGGGGTCTTGAGCTTGAAGTCGAACGACCGGTCCTCGTACACCGAGATCTCGACCGGCACCACCGTGCCGCGCTGCGACTCGGTCGCGGCGTTGTAGGCCCGGCAGAACTCCATGATGTTCACGCCGTGCTGGCCCAGCGCCGGGCCGACCGGCGGTGCCGGGTTGGCCTGGCCGGCCGTGATCTGCAGCTTGATGATCGCCGCAAGCTTCTTCTTCTTCGGAGGCATTCCGTTTTCCCTAAGTTCCCGATGTTCACCCGGCCGAATGGCAGCGGCCGGATGCCTGCCGGTCCTCGTGCGAGGACCGGTCAGATCTTGGAGACCTGGCTGAACGACAGTTCGACCGGCGTCTCCCGGCCGAAGATCGACACCAGCACCTTCAGCTTCTGCCCGTCCGCGTTGACCTCGCTGATCGTGGCGGGCAGCGTGGCGAACGGGCCGTCCATCACGGTCACCGACTCGCCGATCTCGAAGTCCACCTCCACGACCGGGCCCTTGGCCGGCGTGGCCGCGGCCTTGCCGGCGGCCGGCTTGGCCTGCTGCTCCTGCGGGAGAAGGAACTTCAGCACCTCGTCGATGGACAGCGGCGAGGGCCGCGACGTCGCTCCGACGAACCCGGTGACCCCCGGCGTGTTCCGCACGGCGGACCAGGACGGGTCGTTGAGCTCCATCCGGACGAGGATGTAGCCGGGCAGCACCTTGCGCTGGACCTGCTTGCGCTGCCCGTTCTTGATCTCGGTGACCTCCTCGGTGGGCACCTCGACCTGGAAGATGAAGTCCTCCATGTCCAGCGAGTGGATACGGGTCTCGAGGTTGGCCTTCACCTTGTTCTCGTAGCCGGCGTAGGAGTGCACGACGTACCACTCCCCGGGCGCCCGGCGCAGCGCCTCCCGCATCTCCGCCGCCGGATCCTCCTCGGCCTCGCCCTGTTCGGCGTCCTCGCCGACAGCGTCTTCGGCGACGGCTTCGGCTTCCTCGGCGACGGCTTCCTCGGTGACGGCCCCCTCGGTGACGACAAGGTCACCGTCGTCGGACGAGGCAGGCTCCTCGGCCTCCGCGGGCGTGGCCAGGTCGGCCTGAGCGGGTGCGGCCCGGTCGGCGCCGTCGGAGAAGTCGACGTCGCCGGGCAGGCCGCTCCGCTCCTCGCTGCCAACGGTGCCGTTGTCGGAGCTCACGATGTGTCTCGCTTCCTTTCTGCGTCCGGCCTCAGCCGAACAGCCAGGTCACGCCCTTGATCAGCACGATGTCCATGGCCCAGATCAGGGCCGTCATCACGGCCAGGAACACCAGCACGACCGTGGTGTAGGTGATCATCTGCTTGCGGGTCGGCCAGATGACCTTGCGCAGTTCGGAGACCACCTCGCGAAGGAAGCGGAACCCCCGGGCGAGCAGCCCGGGCCGGGCGGCCTTGCTCTCGTCCCGGGACCGGGTCGGCCGGCCCTTGGCGTCCGGCGCCTTGGTCACGCTCTCGGCCTTGCCCTTGGCCCTGGCCGCGCGCTGGGCCTTGTCCTTGGTCGCCGGGCCGGTCTTGCCCTTCGGGCTCGGCTTCGCGGTCGTCTCCGCGGTCTCGCCCTCCGCGTCCTTACGGGCCGTCGGCCGTGCAGCGGCCCGCCGGTCCCGCCGGGCCGCGGCGGTCACCGGACGAGACGGGCGCTTCTGCCCGTTCTCCTCTGGCTCCGTGTTCCGGTCGTCGGCCACGCCAGTTCCTCCGCTCGCGATCATGGTTCTGGTGCAGGGGCGACAGGACTTGAACCTGCAACCTGCGGTTTTGGAGACCGCTGCTCTGCCAGTTGAGCTACGCCCCTACGCGGCCACCGGAGGATCTTCGAGAGCCGCGTTTGGTGGACGTCAAAGACCCTCCCCACTGTAACCGTGGGGCTGACCGTGACGTTCCAAGTTCCGCAGTCTACGGCAACACCTGCGCGCCTCCCCAACCGACTCGTCTGACACCATGAGCGCATGGCAGCACGGCGTGTGTCAGCGCGCATCGGTGGGATCAGTGAGTCGGCGACA
>NZ_DASTBH010000301.1:0-2911 GCF_035712165.1 Actinophytocola sp.
TACCTCAATGACGGCAAGGAAAACCTGGAAGCAGCGTCCACTATGGACGGTCACCCGAACGACACCGCCGGCACGGCGTGCCCGGTGGCGTAGGACGCCAGCCGGTCCGCCAGATCATCGGGGCCGCCGTCGCGCAACCGCGGCGGGTCCGGCCGCCCGGCGGGGCGTTCGGTCCGCGCCACGCTGGTCTCCCGGACGGCGAACGCCGCGACCAGGTCGGGGTCGGGCAGCACGTCGCCGCCCAGGTAGGCCACCACGCGCAGATCCCCGGTGGCCCTCGGCTCCACGGCCAGCGACCAGCCGCACAGTTCGTGCCACAGCAACGCGGTGTCCCAGCCGGGGTAGTGCGGATGCCGCAGGTCGACCGCCAGGTAGGCGCTGGCCGGCGGCTCCGGCTGCACCGTCCAGCCGGGCCCGGACAGACCCAGCGCCGCCGCCACCAGCGACACGTAACCGTGCAGCCCACGCGCCGCAGCCGACTCGAATTCCAACTCCATCACTGGCCTCCCCTAACCGGGCGGTCTGATGGAACGGGAAACGCCGGCTGTTTGACGCCACCGATCCAAGGTCGAGGTATCCCCCGGGCACCCCCGGCCAAACCTCATCGCCCCAGACGGGTGATCTAGGTTTGGTTTCCGACCTTCATCCGGGCCCGGTACCGGTCATGGGCCTCGGTCAGCAGTTCCGGCGCCAGCCAGGCCAGCGGCCGCACCGCGACCAGCAGCGGTTCGTTGTCCGGACCGACATCGACCACGACTCCGGTGAGCACCCACGGCCGGGCCCCCTCGCCGATCTTGTGCCGGTACTGGCACACCGCCCGGGCCAGCCAGTCCTCGGTGGGCAGGGTCCACCAGCCGGGTGGTCGCAGCGGGTTGGCCGAATGACCGGGCATGGCCAACCCGCTCTCGTGGTCGACGCTGGGATGCACCGCGTCCGCCTCCGGTCCCGGGGAGTACCGCAGATACACCGGAACGTCGAGCTCAACCAGCTCGGCCAGTTCGGCAAGCCGGGTCACGGTATGCATCGGTCCTCCGTTCACGCAGTTCAGCACGGTTTACCCCGGTTCGGACCGGGGAATCACGCCGGGAACGGCAACGCGCGATGGAGGGAACGCATGGGTCGGCGGTGGGACAGGCTGAACCGGGTCGAGGCCCGGGCGGTGGCCAGCGTGCCCGTGCTGCCGAACCGGCCACCGAACCCGGCGGTGATCGCGGTGACCACGGCCGGTCGCGGCGGCGCGCTGTGGCTGGCGCTGTGTGCCGCGGAGGCGCTGCGTCCCGGCGGCGACCGGCGGGCGGCCCGGCACGCCGCCCTGGCCGTGCTCAGCGCACTGGGCCTGGCCCATCTGGTCAAACGGGTGGTGCCGCGCCGGGCCCGGCCCGAGCCGCCCGGCGGTCCGGCCCGCCGGAGCCTGCCGGAACGCCCGGACTCCTCGTCGTTTCCCTCGGCGCACGCGGCGACGGCGGCCGCGTTCACCGCCGCCCTGGCCGTGCACGACCTCCGCCGGGCCGCTCTGGTCGCGCCGCTGACCCTCACCTCCAGCTACGGCCGGTTGCGCACCCGGGTGCACTGGCCGACCGACCTGCTCGCCGGGGTCACCCTCGGGACCGCGACCGCCGTGCTGGCCGGCCGGTTTCTTGATCGCTGAAGGTTTGCCTGCCGGATGCCCTGGTCATTCTGGGCCCATGATGCGCCGTGGCCTGTTCACCGCCTATCTGACCGTCATCCTGGGCGGCCTGGCGTACTTCATCGTCATCGGGGTTCTGGGCCGGTAAGGGGGCCGAATGAGAAGGGTGCTGCGGGACAACGGCCTCGGCCTGGCGTTCGGAGTGCTGTTCCTGGCCGCGCTGGTCGGCCAGGCGTTCGCCGGGCTGGCCGAGTTCAACGAGACGCAGCGTGCCCACGGCGAGCCGGTGGCCTCGTTCTGGCAGTTCGTCACCTCCAGCGACTTCGTCGTCGAGGTCGCCGAGAACTGGCAGTCGGAGTACCTGCAGTTTCTCCTGTTCATCCTCGCCACCGTGTGGCTGATCCAGCGTGGTTCGCCGGAGTCAAAGCAGCCGCACGAGATCGGCGGCGAGACCGACGAGCAGCAACGGCTCGGCGCGCACACCACCAAGGACTCCCCCGCCTGGGCCCGGGCGGGCGGCTGGCGCACCGCCGTGTACTCCAACTCGCTCGGCCTGTTGATGGCCGCACTGTTCCTGCTGTCCTGGCTGGCGCAGTCGTTGGCCGGTCTGGTGGTCTACAACAACGACCAGCTCAGCCACCAGCAGGAGCAGGTGAGCTGGCCGCAGTACCTGGCAAGCGCAGACTTCTGGGACCGCACCCTGCAGAACTGGCAGTCGGAGTTCCTGGCCATCGGCTCGATGGTGGTGCTGTCGATCTACCTGCGGCAGCGTGGCTCACCGGAGTCCAAACCGGTCGGCGCCCCGCACGTCACCACCGACGAGTCCGGCTGATGCGTGCCGGCCCGGCTCAGCTCAGCGCCAGCGGCAGGGTGGTCAGGAGGTACTGACCGTGGCGGCCGTTGGCCGGGCGCAGCCGTGGATCGAGCCGCGCGGCGACGGCTCGCGGGGTGAGTCGGGGCAGCGTGGGGGCCGGGCCGAGCCGGACCGCGGCGGTGTCGTGCCCGGCGCCGCCGCGGCTGATCGTGTAGGCCACGCAGGTGAACGCGCTGCCCGGGGCAGGCCGGCCGATGAGCGGGAGCACGTCGGCGGCGCGGCGGGGCAGGAAACATGCCTGGCGCACACCGTCCACCGAGCACTCCCGCCAGCTTTCGCGGCCGCGTTGCGGCGTCGGGCCGGCGCCGGCCGCCACGATCAGGTCGTGGTGCAGTTCCGGGGTGTCCAGCACGGCGTTCGGGTAGCCGGCGGCGGACAGTTCGGCCGACAGCCGCAATGCCGCGACGGCC
>NZ_DASTBH010000302.1:0-5420 GCF_035712165.1 Actinophytocola sp.
TGACCAACGCGGTCCCGGTCGACGGCCGGCACAGCCTGCCGCTGGTCTACGTCGGCCTGGGCAAGGCCGAGGACTATCCGGGCAAGGACGTGGCCGGCAAGCTCGCCCTGGTCTCCCGGGGCGAGATCACCTTCGCCGAGAAGGTGGCGAACGCGACGAAGGCGGGCGCCTGGGGGGTGCTGATCTTCAACAACCGGCCGGGTCTGCTGCTCGCCGGGGCCGGAAACCCCGGCGAGGTGTCCATCCACGGGCTCACCATCGAACAGCAGCCCGGTCTGGCGCTGGTCGATCTGCTGCAGCGCGGCCCGGTCCAGGTCGAGGTGTCCGGAACGGCGGTCAGCCCGTACTTCTACGACCTGCTGCTCCCCGAGCCACAGCGGGTTCCGCCGGCGCTGGGGTACCGGATCGACCCGGACAACACCGCGACCATCGACACCGCGTACACCTCGGACACCGCCACGGCGCTGGGCACCGACGTGCGGCACATCGCCCGGCCCTGGCCGACGTTCTCGGTCGCGTTCGCGCGCGAGGTGCCCAGGCCGCTGCGGCGGACCTACCTGGTGTCGGCCAACGACACGCGGTGGTGGCACATCGCGTGGTCGAACGCCCCGTTCGACGGCGAGTTCGACAGTTCGTTCGTGCGGTACCGAGGCCGGGAACACCTGACCGAACAGTGGTTCGGCCGGCCGTCCCGGCCCGGCGTCTCCGCACTGGCCGACACCCAGGTGACCCGCACCGGCGACGAGTTCACCATGGCGGTGTTCCCGTTCTCCGACGCGGGCGGACACTACGGCTGGAACTCGGCCGGCGACGAGTACACCACCAAGCTGTACGCGGGCAACGAGTTGCTGCACGAGTCCGGCGCACCGCCGATCGGGACCTTCCCGGCACTGTCCACACCGGCCACCTACCGGCTGACCCTCGACGCCAAGCGGTCGGCCCCGTGGTCGTTGTACGCCACGGAAACGAACACGAGCTGGACGTTCGGCTCCCGGCGGCCACCGCCGAACCGGACCGAGAACCCGGCGCTGCCGCAGGTGGACTACCGGATTCCGCTCGACGAGCGCAACCGGGCGTTCGCCGGTGTCATGTACCCGCTCGCGCTGCGGGTGGGTCATGTGCCCGGCGCGTCCGGACGGGACATCCGCGAGGTCCAGGCCTGGATGTCGGCGAACGACGGCGCCACGTGGCAACGGATCGACCTGATCCGCCTCGGGCACGGCACCGTGATCGCCCTCGTCCGGCATCCCCGGCTGGCGGATACCACCGGCGCGATCTCGCTGCGCGTGCGCGCCACCGACGCCGCGGGCAACGGCGTCGACCAGACGGTGATCCGCGCCTACGGCCTGAAGTCGTTGGGATGAGCCGGGTTCAGCCGGAGATGTCCTGTAAGGACCACCGGTTGCCGTCCGGGTCGGCGAAGTAGACGAACGCGCCGCCCGGGCCGCGCTGGACGTCGCTGACGGCCACCCCGCGGCCGGCAAGCTCCGCCCGGGCCGCGTCGATGTCCTTGACGACGAGCTGCAACCCGGGCACCGTTCCCGGCGGCGCGTCGGTGAGGCCCTTGCCCAGCGCGATCGAGCAGGGCGACCCGGGCGGGGTCAGCTGCACGAACCGCAGCTCCGGGCTGACCGTATGGTCGTGGTCGAGGGTGAATCCGGCCTTGTCGCGGTAGAACGCGATCGCATCGTCCACATCGGACACCGGAACCAGGACGAGCTCGAGTCTGAAGTCCATGCGCACAAAGCTAGCAGCGGCCCCCGACAGTTTGCGCGAACCCGCAAAGCCTCCCGGTTGGACGCTACTCGTCGAGCAGCCCCAGGTCGTGCGCGGCGACCAGCGCGGCGGCCCGGCTGTGCACCCGCAGCTTGCGGAACAGGTTGCTCTGCAGGTTCTCCACGGTCCGGATGGAGATGCCGAGCAGGCGCGCGGTCTGCTTGGTCGCGTGGCCACGGCCGATGGAGGTCAGGATCTCCCGTTCCCGGGGCGTGAGAGCGAGCTCCCAACGCTGCCAGCCGCCGTTCGAACCGGCGTGGGCCGGCCCGAGCAACGCCCGGACATGGGTGGAGCTCACCAGGATGTAGCCGTTGGCCGTCGCCCGGACCGCGGGCGCGAGCAGATCCTCCATGCGGCTGGCCGGAACGGTGGCGATCCCGGCGGACAGCGCCTTGGTGACGTCGGAGCGCTTCGGCTCGCGGCTGGTCACGATCACCATCGGTTCCCCGGCCCGGCCGTCCGGCTCCGACCACTCCTCCCGGTCCGGGTCCACCAGCAGCGTGACCACGGCCTCCGCGTCGGTGCCGGCGGCCGGCCGGCTCTCCGGTCCCCGCTCCACCACCGGGATGTTGTGCTCCTCGAGCACCTCGCGCAGCCGGCCGGTGAGTCGCCCCCCGGGGTCGCGCAGCGTCACGCAGACCCGGCGGCGGCGCCGGGGCGTCTTCGGCTGCTGCCGGGGCGCCGGCACCGCGCGCGGCAGCAGCCCGAGCCGGACCGCACTGGCGGCGGCGTGCGCCTGGTTGTGCACGTCCAGCTTGGCGAAGATCCGCTGCTTGTGGTTCTCCACGGTGTGCAGGCTGATCCCGAGCTCGCCGGCCACCTGCTTGGGCGGGTACCCGGCGCTGATCAGGTAGAGCACCTGCAGTTCGCGCTCGGTCAGGGTGTGCCCGTCGACCCTTTTGGCCCGCGCCGCCTCCACCGGCAGCAGCGGGTTCTTGACCGCGTCGAGTAACGCCTCCAGCCCGCTGGTGTACGACACGAGCGCGCTCACCCCGGCCTCGTAGGCCCGGATCACGTACGCGGTCGGCAGCGAGTCGTGCACCCCGACCAGGCGCATGTCCCGGCCCGACTGGGTCAGCAGCGCGACCAGCCGCTCGTTGCTCCACCGCGGCGCGTCGGCCTCGAACAGCACGACGCCGGGTTGGCGCAGACTGCAGAGCTGGATCAGCTCCGGACCCGACGGTGCCGTGCCAGCCAGGACGATGCCCGGCTCCCGCACCAGATGCCCGGCCAGCATCTCCCTGACCAGCCGATTCTGGTGCTGGAGCACGACAGTGACGGTATTGGTCCCCTCCATGGAAAACCTCGGTTCATGATTCGCATCAAGAACCGGCGCGCACACCTATGCCCGAACTCCCCCGGCCTTCACCGGTTCCCCTTAGCCTGTGACTGTGCCCACTCACGTGGACGCTGAGAGTTATCTTCCCATACTTAGGTTTATGGGCATAGACCACACATCGATCAATGACTGGTCCTAATGACACGAATGCGCTGCGCGCCGGGCGGTGAACCGGCAGGCCAGCGCGGTGCCCGCCGCATGATCATTTCTCGGCTGGCCCACAACCCCCTAGGGGCTCCTGACGGGCGGGCCGGCCCGGGGCCTCGCGCCGCGCCCGCGAAACGATCTCCACCCGGCGGCGGCGTCGAAATGCGCGATTCGCGTGGCATTGTGCGCGATATCGGTCGAGATCATGCAATGTGAATGATTCAGCAATCCCCGCCGAACGACGTCCAAAAGAAACCGTTGGCACACAATGCGATTGAACATGTGTGCGATAGATGAGCTAGTCTCGGACCATGGCCATGCCGCTGCAGGGTTCGCTGTTCGACGACGGCCCGACGAGCCTGGGGCCGCTGGACGCGCTGCGCCGGACACCCCTGTCCGACGGCGCGTGGATCGACGTGCTGCCCGGCTGGCTGGCCGGCTCCGAGGCCCTGTTCCACCGGCTGTCGCAGGCCGTGCCGTGGCATGCCGAACGGCGCAACATGTACGACCGGATGGTCGACGTGCCAAGGCTTCTGAAGTTCTACGGGGAGGGCGAGGCGCTGCCCGACCCGGTGCTGGGGCAGGCCCGCGACATGCTGAGCCGGCACTATGCGGGCGAACTCGGTGAGCCGTTCCGGACCGCGGGCCTGTGCTACTACCGGGACGGCCGGGACAGCGTCGCCTGGCACGGCGACCGCAACGGCCGGGGCGCCAGCACCGACACGATGGTGGCAATCCTGTCGGTCGGCGCGGCGCGCGCATTGCTGCTGCGACCGCGCGGCGGCGGGCAAATCGTGCGACACGCCGTTGGGCACGGAGACTTGATCGTTATGGGCGGTTCATGTCAGCGGACCTGGGAACATGCGGTTCCGAAGACCAACAGGCCGATCGGGCCGCGGATCAGTATCCAATTCCGCCCCAGAGGCGTTAGCTAGTTGTCGCCCCTAGGAACTGGACCAAGGACGTTCACTCAATGGGATTACAACCTGCCAACTCAACCGCGTGCCGCCGTAACGGGCACATACTCAAACGGGATCTAGTGGTCGGCACGAGGCAAACCACGTCACTCCATCGGCCTGATGTGAGTGACGTGCGTCCGCCCGGCCGTGCAGGGAGGCGGTGATCGGGGCCCCGCGGCAGAGAGAGGCACCATGCGCGTATCACGGTCGCATCCGGCCGAAGGGCAGATTGCTCCGGTCGAACCAACCCTCATATCGGCGGGAACGTCCGCAAAGATCAAGGTGCTGCTCGCGGAGGATCTTGATCTGTTGCGCAGCGCCTTGGTCAGCCTCTTATCAGAGGAGGAGGACATCGAGGTCGTCGCCGCGCTGAAATGCAATGAGAAGGTGATCCAGGTGGCCTTGCGGCTCCGGCCGGACGTCATCGTGGTCGATGTAGACCTACCCTGCACAAACGGCCTGTCCACCGTTCGGGACCTGCGCAGGAGGTTGCCCGAGACGCAGATCGTGGCGCTCGCGGCGGCCAAACCGGCCGGA
Source organism: Actinophytocola sp. (assembly GCF_035712165.1). Taxonomy (GTDB): domain Bacteria; phylum Actinomycetota; class Actinomycetes; order Mycobacteriales; family Pseudonocardiaceae; genus DASYTH01. The sequence continues at coordinate 4,759 of NZ_DASTBH010000302.1, forward strand.
CTCGTGCAGCGTTTGCTGGCCGCCGACGTGCTCGGCGCGGTGGACAAGAACGCGCCCGCCGGGCGTCTTCTCGAAGCGATCCGGGGTGCGGCGAAGGGAGAGCTGGTGGTCGACGTCAACCTGGCCGTCGCCGCGCTCGCCGTCGAGCCCAACCCGCTCACCCCCCGTGAGTTGGAGGTGCTGCGGCTCGCCGCGGACGGCGCGTCCGGACCGGAGATCGCCCAGCGCCTGCACCTGTCCCCCGGGACGGTCCGCAACTACCTGTCCAAAGTGATCAACAAGACCTGCGCGCGCACCCGGGTGGACGCCGTCCGCATCGCCCGCGAAGCGGGCTGGATCTGACGGGTCAGGCGGGAGTGGGCACGCTCTGCCAGTGACCGAGCAGGTCACGGTAGAGCGGGGAGACGGCACGAAGCGTCTCGTGGTCGCCGAGGGCGGCTGTCGTGCCGTCGAGCACCAGGACCCGCTTCGCGCGCAGTGCCGAGCTGATCCGGTGGGCGATCACGATCAGCGTGCCGGGGCGGTCCGCGAAGGCCTCCTCGGCACGCCGTTCGGCCACCGGGTCCAGATGGCAGGTGGCCTCGTCCAGCACCACCAGCGAAGCCGGGGAGAGATAGGCGCGCACGAGCGCCACCAGTTGGCGCTCCCCCGCGGACAGGTCC
>NZ_DASTBH010000303.1:0-6043 GCF_035712165.1 Actinophytocola sp.
CCGCTGCGAGACCGACAAGCCCTACGACCTGGAGCTGTGGCGCACCCTGGCCGCCGACGTCGGCGCCGCCGGGCTGCTGGTCCCGGAGGAGGCCGGCGGGCACGGCTCGACCGCCCGGGAAGCCGCGGTCGTGCTGGAGGAGCTCGGCCGGTACGTGGCGCCGGTGCCGTTCCTGGGCAGCGCGGTGCTCGCCACCACGGCGCTGCTCGGCGCCGGCTCGGGTGACGACGTGACGGCGCTGCTCGCGTCGCTGGCCGCCGGGGAGTCGACCGGTGCGCTCGGCGTGCCGCTGCCCACCGCCCCCGGAGCGGCCTTCCCCGGCACCGTCCGGGTGCAGAACGGCCGGCTGACCGGCCGGGTGACCTCGGTGGCCGACGTGCTCGTCGCCGACCTGCTGGTGCTGCCGGCGGTCGGGCCGGACGGACCGGAGCTGCATGCGGTGCGCACCTCGGGCGAGGGCGTCACGGTCACCCCGGTGGTCTCGCTGGACCTGACCCGGCCGATCGGCGACGTGACGCTGACCGACGCGCCGTCCATCCGGCTCGCCGGACCGGAGCGGGCCGAGCAGGCGCTGGCCGGCGCGCTGCTGACCGGCGCCGGCCTGCTGGCCTCCGAGCAGCTCGGGATCGCCGAGTGGTGCCTGGCCAGCACGGTCGGCTACCTCAAGGAGCGCAAGCAGTTCGGCCGCACGGTCGGCGGGTTCCAGTCGCTCAAGCACCGGATGGCCGACATCTGGGAGCAGCTCGTACTGGCCCGGGCGACCGCCAGGTACGCAGCGGACACGCTGGCCGCCGGGGACGCCGACGCGCCGGTCGCGGTGAGCATCGCGCAGTCGCTGTGCGCGTCCGTCGCGGTGTACGCGGCCGAGGAGTGCGTCCAGCTGCACGGCGGGATCGGCATGACCTGGGAGCACCCGGCGCACCTGTACCTCAAGCGCGCCAAGGCCGACGAGATCGCGTTGGGCAGTCCCGGCCAGCACCGGGCGCGGCTCGCCCCGCTGATCGACCTGCCAGGCCCGGCCTGAGGCATCCCGTGTCCGAGCCCCTGCCCGACGATCTGTGGCCGGACGTCAAGCCGGACGCGGCGCGCCGGCTGATGGCGGCCGCGATCGACTCGTTCGCCACCCGCGGCTACCACGCCACGACCACCAGGGACATCGCCAACGCGGCCGGGATGAGCCCGGCCGCGTTGTACGTCCACTTCCCGTCCAAGGCGGCCGTGCTGTCCGCGATCAGCCGCAGCGGGCACGAACAGGCGCTGGCGATGATCCACGGGGTCGTGGTCAGCACCAAGGACCCGGTGGAGGCGATCGGGCTGCTCACGCAGAAGTTCGTCGCCTGGCACGCCAAGCGGCACCGGGTGGCCCGGGTCGTGCAGTACGAGCTGAACGCGCTGCCCGAAGAGGACTACCGCGCCATCGCCGACCTGCGGCGGCGCACCGAACAGCTGGTCCGGGACGTGATCGGCGACGGGGTGCGCAGCGGGGCGTTCGAGGTCACCGACGCCCGGACGGCGGCACGCGCCGTGCTGTCGCTGGGCGTCGACGTCGCCCGCTGGTACACCGACGGCGGCAAGCCCTCGCCGGGCATGCTCGGCCGGCAGTACGCCGATCTCGTGCTGCGCATGCTGGGTGCCAAGATGCCCTAGTGCAGACCCCTGCTGAGCTGGCCGTCGCCATCGACCTCGGCGGCACCTCGATCAAGGCGGCGTTGGCGGACGCCACCGCGACTCCGGTGCACACGGTGCGGGTGCCGACCCGGCGGCGCGACGGGGTGGTCGAGGTCGAACAGCTCGCCGAACTGGTCGACCTGCTGTCGGAGCACGCGGCCACGCTCGGCGCGACGGTGCGCGGGCTCGGGATCGCGGTGCCCGGGATCGTCGACGGGGAGCGGGGCGTGGTGCGCTTCACCGCCAACCTCGGCTGGCGCGACGTGGCGCTGCGCGACGTGCTGGCCGCGCGGACCGGGCTGCCGATGCGCATCGAGCACGACGTGCGCACGGGCGGCCTTGCCGAGTTCACCCTCGGCGCCGCGGCCGGGGTGCGCAACGCGATGTTCATGCCGGTGGGCACCGGCATCGCGGCGGCGTTCCGAGTGGACGGCCACGACTTGACCGCCGACGGGTACGCCGGGGAGATCGGGCACGCCATCGCCGACCCGGACGGCCCGGCCTGCGGCTGCGGCGCCCGGGGCTGCCTGGAGGCATTCGCCTCGGCATCGGCCATCGCCCGCCGCTACACCGAGCACACCGGCGAACCGGTCGACGGCGCCGCCGGGGTCGTGGCCCGCTTACGCGCCGGCGACGCCGTCGCCCAGCGAATCTGGGACGAGGCGATCGCCGCCATGGCCACCGTCCTCACCACGGCCGTCGTCCTGCTGGCCCCCGAGGTGATCGTGATCGGCGGCGGCCTGGCCGAGGCCGGCGAACTCCTCCTGGCCCCCCTGCGCACCGAACTGGAAACCCGGCTCACCTTCCACCGCCGCCCCCGACTCGTCCCAGCCTTCCTCGGCGACAACGCCGGCTGCATCGGCGCCGCCCTCCTAGCCTGGCGCGCCACCCACCCCTAACCCCAATGCCGGGAAGTTAAGGACTGGGCCGGTCTGTCAAGCCGGCTGAGATGGCAACGGAGTTCCTGTTAGAACAGTGTCGACCAAGATCACTGTCGGCAGGAACTCCGTTGGATGCTCAGTTTGTCATCACGCGCTCGGCGAGCGTGGCTGAGGGGCCTTTCGCGCCTGGTCACCTTGGGGAGCTGACCCAGCAGGTGCCGTTCGAGCTGGTCGATGAGGTGGTGGCCTCGACCGGGCGAATGCAGGCTCGGGTGCGGGATCTGCCGTCGCGGGTGGTGGTGTATCTGCTGTTGGCGGCGGGTCTGTTCGCCGAACTGGGGTATCGGCAGGTGTGGGCGCGGCTGGTCGCGGGTCTGGGCGGGTTGCCGGTGGCCATGCCGAGTTCCTCGGCGTTGAGCCAGGCGCGTCGCCGCCTCGGCGTGGCCCCGTTGCGGGCGTTGTTCACCCTGGTGGCCGGTCCGGCCGCCGGGACGGCCCGGTGGCGGGGCCTGCTGGTGTGCGCGATTGATGGCACCAGCCTGTTCGTGCCGGACAGCCCAGCGAACCTGGCCCGCTATGGGCGGCAGACCGGCACCCATGGCGGCTCGGGGTATCCGATGCTGCGGCTGGTGGCGGTGGTGGCCTGCGGCACCCGCACCGTGCTGGACGCGGTGTTCGGTCCGCTGGGCGTCGGTGAGATCAGCATGGCGCCGCGCCTGTTTGGGTGTCTGCGGCCGGGAATGCTGCTGTTGGCCGACCGCAACTTCGCCGTCGCCGACCTGATCGGCCGCATTGCCTCGACGGGTGTGGACCTACTCATCCGCTGCAAGAACGGCCGCGCCCTGCCGCCGATCCGTCGGCTGGGCGATGGGTCCTGGCACGCGCTGCTGGGCGGCGTGACCGTCCGAGTGATCGACGCCGAGATCACCGCCACTCTCGGCCGCCGCAAGCAGCACACCGGCCACTACCGGCTGGTCACCACCCTGCTCGACCCACACCGCCACCCGGCCGCCGAGATCGTCGCGCTCTACCACCAGCGATGGGAGATTGAGACCACCTACCTGGAGCTGAAGTCCACCATCCTAGGCGGACGGGTGCTGCGCGCCCGCACCCCCGACGGCGTTGACCAAGAGATCTACGCCCTGCTCGTCACCTACCAGGCGCTGCGGCTCTGCATCGGTGACGCCACTCTCGGCCACCCCACCGCCAACCCCGATCGAGCCGGTTTCACCATCGCCCTGCACGCCGCCCGCGACCAACTCATCCACGCCGCCGGCGTCCTCACCGACACCACCATCGACCTGGTCGGCAAGATCGGCCACGCCGTCCTCACCGACCTCCTGCCCCCTCGCCGAACCAGGATCTGCCCCCGCGTCGTCAAACGCGCCATCTCCAAACACCGCGCCAAAGGCAACATCGACCGCACCAACTACCAAGCCAACATCACCATCAACATCAACGGCGCGCCGCCGTTGACAACACACCACGACCCATAACTGAGCGGCATTGCCCCTAACCCCGCGAGTCCCCACTCCACAACCCGCGAGTCCCCACTTCAGAACCCGCGAGTCCCCACTTCAGAACCCGCGAGTCCCCATTTCGGGCACGCGAGTTCCCTGTTCGAGCAGCCCGGGCCTCGGCTCCAACAACCTCCCGGCCGGAGGCCGGCGCCGCAGGCGCGCTGCGCGCAGTGCTCAGCCGTCACTGATGACCCCGCGCCCGAATGCGCGCAGGCACCCGACCTTCAGTCGACAGGCCCATGCCGGGAGGTGTCGCGGTGAGCCCGTTGGGCGCGTCCGGATGGCCGGGCGGGGCGAGAGTCAGCAACGCCCGCAGTGTCCACACCGGACATGCGGCGTATGACCAGTAGACCTGAACCGGGGCGAACACATCCACGCCGGGACCGGTGGGACAGCGCCACGCCGCAGCCCGGTCCTGGTCGAACAGCACGACCACATCAGCGGTGCCGCCCCAGTTCAGCACGGCCGCGACCGTGGCCGGCCCGTGTCGGTCGTCGTGCTCGAACTGATGGACGACGTAGCCGCACCGGCCGAGTCGATCCAACAGGATGTGCAGTTCGTCGTTCATGCCGCGTCCCGCGTGGACGCCGACCGGACCAGAGTGCTCACAGCGGCACGTTAGGAATCGACACGGGGAGTCGGGTAGGACGGCGCGTCCCATTGCCCGAACGGGTCTACCTGGAAACCGCCCCGATACGCAGGGCCAACTCGCGTAGCGGCGTGCTGACCCGGCGCTCCCGCTCGACCAACTCGCCCACCACCTGTCGGGGCAACGTCTGATACTTGATCCAGTCGGGAGCCAGTTGCTCCATCGTCAGCACCGTGTGCAGAGCCTGATCGTCGCGACCAACCCGAAGCTGCGCCAGCGCGACATCGGCCAGGTGCCGGGCCCGGGTCGCCAACGGCAGCACGGCGTCCCGGGGCATGGCCTTGGCCGCCCGCAACGCTTCCGGGAAATCGTCCGTCACCACGGCCACATCCACGGCCAGCATCGCCACCTTGGCCGGGCCGAATGTGGTCTGGTGATCGGCGCGGTCATAGCCGAGACGACCGGCCATCTCCCCGGCCTGCGCGAGCAGGTCCCGCGCGCTGTCCCGCTTCTGAGCCCGGGCGGCGGCGGTGGCGGCGGTCACCGACAGGATCCCGAACGCCGAAAGCTCAGACTCCGACGAGTCACCGTGCGGCTCAACGTCCCGCGCAGCGACCACGGCGACCCGCTCGGACTCCTCGTAACGGCCCTGCACCAGCAGTTGCCAGGCCACCGACACCCGCATCGCCGCGAACAACAACGCATCGTCGCTGTCCAAGGCCGCCCGCAACGCCTCCCGGACAGCCAGGAAACCGGCGTCCTGGTGACCGAGGTGAACGAGCGTGTCGCCGGCCGCCTGATATGCCCGCGCCAGCGCGTGGGCCGCCCGGGGGCGCTCGGCACTCGCGACGGCCCGACAGGTGGCGCGCAGGTGCATCAGCGCTGTGGGCAGCAACGTCGAGAGCAGCTCATACCGGCCGGCCCAGTACGCCCCCCACAGGTAGGTGACGGTGCGCTCCGCCTCCTCCAGCGTCAGCGGTGCGCTCTCGATGACATCCATATCGAGCAGATCATCGACCGGTGTCAGTGCCCGGCGGATCGCCACCACGCCAGCCATCGGATCCGGCGACGGCGGCGGAGCCGGCTTGCCGAGCAACTCCACGATGCTGACGTCCAACGCCCGGGCGATCCGTTGCAGGCTGCCGATGCTGGCCGTGTGCCGCCGCCCCTGCTCCAACTTCCGGATCAGGTCGACGCTGACCTGCGCGCGGTCGGCCAACTCCCGCTGTGACAGCAGCTTGCCACGCAGCCCGCGGATACGTCCGCCAAGATCCAACCGGTCGTCCACGACGACACCTCTCGCCTGTAGACCCCTCGCCGCTCCGGACCAGCGACCAGAGGCCACCTCGGCGCGAGGGACAAGTCCCAGCGTACGACGCCCCTCC
>NZ_DASTBH010000304.1:0-2243 GCF_035712165.1 Actinophytocola sp.
AGGGCCTGGTGTCCGAGAAGCGGATCGACCAGTCGGTACGGCGGATCCTGCGGCTGAAGTTCCAGCTCGGCCTGTTCGACAACCCGTACGTGGACCCGGCTGCGGCGGACTCGGCCGTGAAGGCCGGCCGGGACGCGACGCTGGCCGCGGCCAGGGACTCGATCACGCTGCTGCGCAACGAGGGCAACGCGCTGCCGCTGGCGCCGAACGCCAAGGTCGTCGTGACCGGGCCGAGCGCGGACTCGATGACCAACCAGCTCGGCGGCTGGAGTGTGAGCTGGCAGGGCGTGTTCGGCGCCGGCCACGTCTGCTGCATGGGACCGGCCGACCAGATCCCGCCGGGCACCACCGTGCTGTCCGGGCTGCAGGCCGCCACGCCGAACGTCACCTACGCGCCGGACCAGGCGAGTGCGGTGGCGGCGGCGGCCGGTGCGGACGCGGTCGTGGTCGCGGTGGGCGAGAAGGCCTACGCCGAGGGGCTGGGCGACAACCCGGCGCCTGCGTTGGCCGCGGACCAGAAGGCGCTGGTGAGCGCGTTGCAGGCGACCGGCAAGCCGGTCATCGTCGTGGTGCTCGCCGGCCGGCCGCTCGGGCTCGGCCCGGCCAAGGACACCGCGGCCCTGCTGATGGCCTACCAGGGCAGCACCGAGGCGGGCACCGCGGTCGCGGACGCGATCTTCGGTCGGATCAACCCGAGCGGCCGGCTTCCGGTCAGTTGGCCGTCCGAGGCCGACGCGCCGGGCGGCGACTTCTGCGGCGACTGTCCGTCCCCGATCGGCGACCAGCCGAAGACCTTCGACCACCTGCCGAGCACCGCGTCCGGTCAGGGCAACGCCTACAACCCGTTGTATCCCTTCGGGTTCGGGCTGAGCTACACGACGTTCGCGACCAGCAACCTGACCGCGACCGGCTCGGTCCGGCGGGACGGCACGGTCGAGGTCAGCGTCACGGTCACCAACACCGGGTCCCGGCCGGGCACCCAGGTGGTACCGGTCTACGTCAACCAACCGGTCAGCGACATCGTCGTGCCGCCGAAGCGGCTGGCGACGTTCGCCAGGGTCGAGTTGGCCGCCGGGCAGTCCAGGACGGTGCGGATGTCCTTCCCGGTCTCAGTGCTGGCGGTGACGCCGGGCGACATCGAGGCCACCGGCCGGCCCGAGGTGCAACGCGGTTCCTACCAGGTCCAGGTGGACGCGCTCAGCGCCCCGTTCACGATCCGCTGACCAGGTGAAAAGGCGATGAGGGAAGCAACGCGGCGTTGCTTCCCTCATCGCGGCGCGGCCGCGCCCGGGATGGTCAGGCGACCGTGCAGGCGTTTCCGTTGAGGGTGAACGAGGTCGGCTCACCGGTGTTGCCGGTGTGGCCGGCCTGGAAGCCGATGCTGCCCACCGACTGACCGGGGTTGATCACCGCGTTGTGGCCGACGTTGCGGGCGGTCACCTGACCGGAGTTGGGGCTGTAGGAGGCGTTCCAGCCGCTGGAGATCGTCTGCCCGGTGGGCAGGGTGAACACCAGGGACCAGCCGTTGACCTGGGTGCCGCCGGTGTTGGCGATGGTGATGTCGGTGGTGAGGCCGTTGTTCCAGGCGTTGACGGTGTAGCTGACCCGGCACGCGGAGACCGGCGGCGGCCCGGTGGTCGTGGTGGTCGTGACCGGCGGCGTTCCGGTGTTCAGCCCCATGAACGCGATGGCCATCGCCGCCTGGCCGCCCATCGGCAGGCTGTGCCCGACGCCCTGCAGGCTGATTCCCTCGACCGGGGCCATCACACCGGTGCCGCCGTAGCGGGTGCGGGTCCAGCCGGACTGCGGGGTGTCGGTCATGGCCGGCGTCTGGCTCACGCCGAGCACGTTGGTCCACTGCTTGATCTCCTCCCCGAAGTTGGGGAAGCGCAGCGTGGAGTCCGCGGTGCCGTGCCAGACCTGCATGCGTGGGCGGGCACCGGTGTAGCCCGGGAAGGCGGCCCGGGCCGCGTCTCCCCACTGCTGCGCGGTCCTGATCACGGTGCCGTTGGCGCACTCGCTGTTCCACTCGTTCGGCGGCGTGGTCGCGAAGCAGGTGTCCGGCACTCCCATGAACGCCGCGCCCGCCTTGAACACGTCGGGATAGTTGGCGAGCAGGACGTTGGTCATCATGGCGCCCGAGGAGGCCCCGGTGACGTACACCCGGTTCGGGTCGCCGTTGAACCGCTGCTCCACGTAGGTGACCATGGACATGATCCCGACCGGGTCGCTGCCGCCGCCCC
>NZ_DASTBH010000305.1:0-11253 GCF_035712165.1 Actinophytocola sp.
AGACCCGGCCGTCCGCGTCGATCAGCGCGGCCTGGATGTCGGTCAGGGCCAGGAAAGCGTTGGGTATGTAGCCGTTGCGCAGTTCGGTGAACCCCGGCGTGCGCAGGGCGTTGTCGGCGCGGACCCGCAGGTTGTCGTCGACCTGCTGGTACAGGCTGCGGTAGACGGTGGCGTAGGCGCCGACCGAGATCAGCGCGACGGCTCCGGCGACGCATGCCGCCGCCAGCAGGGTGACCCGGGCCCGCAGCGAGATCCGGCGCTCGGCGTGCTGGGCGTGGTCCCCGGGCACCGTCACGGTGGTGTCTCGCGCAGCACGTAACCCACGCCGCGCACGGTGTGAATCAGGCGTGGCTCGCCCTCCGCCTCGGTCTTGCGGCGCAGATAGCCGACGTAGACCTCCAGGGCGTTGCCCGAGGTGGGGAAGTCGTAGCCCCAGACCTCCTCCAGGATGCGGCTGCGGGTGAGCACCTGCTTCGGGTGCGCCAACAGCAGTTCGAGCAGGGCGAACTCGGTCCGGGTCAGGCTGATCCCACGCTCGCCCCGGCGCACCTCCCGGGTGCCCAGGTCCATCTCCAGGTCGGCGAACCGCAGCGGCGGCGCGGTCTTGCCGACGGTCGGGTCCGGCACGGCCCTGCGCAGCAGCGCCCGCAGCCGGGCCAGCAACTCCTCCAGGGCGAACGGCTTGGGCAGGTAGTCGTCGGCGCCGGCGTCCAGCCCGGCGACCCGGTCGGACACCAGATCCCGCGCGGTGAGCACCAGGATCGGCAGGTCGTCGCCCGTGCTGCGCAGGCGCCGGCACACCTCGAGGCCGTCCAGCCGCGGCATCATCACGTCGAGCACCATGGCGTCCGGCCGTTCGGCCACGACCGCCTCCAGGGCCTGCTGCCCGTCGCTGGCCAGTTCAACCTGGTATCCGTTGAACTGCAGCGAGCGGCGCAGCGACTCCCGGACCGCCCGATCGTCATCGACCACGAGTATCCGCATGTCGCTAGTGTTCCCTGCCGTTCTGAGACACGCCTGAGAAGGCGACTGGACCGCCTGCTCGAGCCGGTTTCCTTTGGGACGACCAACGGAACCTCAGGGGCACCGTGACGGCGGCCAGCCACCGTCCACCGGATGCCCCGCACCATTCACTGGAGCGCACCACCGCATCAAAATTCCGGAGAGGCGGATCAGAACGAGTCGGCCATGCGGACTGGGCGCGGGGCGCCGGTCAGCGCGTCCAGGCGCGCGGCGGTCTTCGCGTCGCCCTCGATCAGGCCGGCCCGGCGCAGCATCCCGGTGTCCGCCGACCCGGCGTACCAGGGTCCGAGTGCGCGCGCGTGCAACCGGATCTCGCCGGTGCCGCCCGGCTCGCAGAACACCGTGTCGCCGTCGAACACGATCCGGTGCCGGCCGGCCTGCCAGGGCGCGTGCTCGTCGACCACCTCGACATCCACCGCGAACGGGCGCAGCAGCGCGGCCAGCGGCCAGCCCCGCGCGGCCACCGCGGCCGGCAGGTCGATCACCCGCAGCATCCACGGGTGGTTGCGCACGTCGTGCAGCACCGGCTGGGCCAGCAGCAGATCCCGCACCGCCGGGTCGACCACCCGCAGCGAGACGTCCTGCAGGATGCCCGCCCAGCTGGCCAGATGGCGCAGCAACCGGCTGGCGGTGTCCACGTCGTCGGCGATCAGGTCGTAGGTGATCAGCCGCTCGCCCTCGGGCCGTTCCGCGGTCAGGTAGCCGCGGATGCCCTCGGCGCCGGGCACCACGTCGACGATGTCCAGCTCGAAGATCCGGGACAGGTCGTGCGCCTTGGTGGACCGGTTGAGCATGCCGTCCAACGTGGCGGCCAGGCCGAGGTAGGCGGTGTGCAGCGCGGGCAGGTCGGCGGGGTTGGCCGGCCGGGTGGTCCGGTGCGCCGCGGGTTTGGGCAGCGCGGCGAGCAGGTCCATCGGCAGGATCATCCGCTCGTAGACACCGGTCTGCTCCCAGCCCCGGGCCCGGTAGAGCGGCGGGACCGACGGGTACAGTGCCGAGATGCACTGGCCGGCGTCGCGCAACCCCGCCAGGGCGCGGTCCAGCAGCGCGGTGGCCACCCCGCGACCCCGGGCGTACGGGTCGACCGCGACGCTGGCCAGCCCGCCCATCGGCACCGGCCGGCCGCCGAAGTACTGCCGGTAGTCCCGGGAGCGCAGGAACCCGGCCGGCCGGCCGTCCAGCTCGGCGACCAGGCCCCACCAGCCTTCGAAGCCGTCCGGCCAGAACGGGTTGTCCCCCACCCGGGCCGGCTCCGGCTCGCGCGGCCCGCCGAACGCGATCCGCTTGATCCGGAACAGCTCCTCGCCGTCCTCCGGCCGGACCTCCCGAACGACTACGGTCACTCGACCACCTCCGCGGCGAACATCGCCACCAGCTCCATGCCCCCGATCTCGGTCAGGTTCGCGCCCGCGGCCTGCCATTCCGGCGAGGCGAACCCGGCCTTCATCGCCTCCTTGCTCTCGAAGTACAGCTCCGCGATCAGGTACGGCTCGCTGTCGTTGAGGAAGCCGGGCACGAACGTGCGGCTCACCTTGGCGATCTCCTGGCGCACCAGGCCGGGCACCTTGTCGATGAGCGGCTTGTGCGACTCGAAGTACTTCGCGTCGAAGCTCTGCGGGTCGGCCGGCGTGCGGTACAGCGCGATGTACTTGATCATTTCGCGGTTCCTCCTGTGCGGTCCCGGGGCGACGAGTCGAACGAACCCCACCCGGCACCATATAGCCGTGCAGATCATCCTGTTACGGCACGCGCAGAGCCTGGGCAACGTGGACGAGCTGGCATACACCCGGATCCCGGACCACTCGCTGCCGCTGACCGAGCTCGGCGTCGAGCAGGCCAGGGCCGCCGGGCCGGCGCTGCGGGCGGTGCTCGGCGAGGCGCCGGTGGCCGCCTACGTCAGCCCGTACGTGCGCACCACGCAGACCTTCCGGCTACTCGGCCTGGACGACCTGGTGCGGCGCACGGTGCCCGAGCCGAGGCTGCGCGAGCAGGACTGGGGCAACCTGCAGGACCCGGTCGAGCAGGAGGTGCAGAAGCGCAAGCGGCACGAGTTCGGTCATTTCTACTACCGGCTCGAGCACGGCGAGTCCGGGGCCGACGTGGACGACCGGGTGGCGAGCTTCCTGTCCGAGTTGGAGCTGCGGGTGCGCGCCGACCCGGCCCACCCGGACACCGCGCTGGTGGTCTCGCACGGGCTGACCATGCGGCTGCTCTGCCGGCGGATGTTCAGCTGGAGCATCGACCTGTTCGAGTCGCTGTCCAACCCGGGCCACTGCGACCACCGGATCCTGTCGCTGCGCGGCCTGCGCTGGCACCTGGACCGCCCGTTCGAGCAATGGCGTGACTCGCCGGACGGAACCACGCAGCTGCCGGCGGTGTAGTCACCCCGTGCGAACCCCGATCGGGCTCGCCCTCGCGTTCCTGGCCGCCTGCACCGCCGCGCCGCCCGCCGCCGCACCGTCCAGCAGCACGCCGCCGAGCACCCTCGCCGCCGGCGAGCCGTGCCCGGTCACCCGGCCGGGGCCGTTCGTCGCCCCGGCCGGCGTCAACCCGGCTGGGCTGTTCGGTTCCGAGCGTGCGTACGGCAACAGCACCCTGTGGGTTGGCGGCCTCGGCCCGGGCGGGGTGCTCGACGCCGGACCGGAGCTGCTCGAGCCGGACGGCGCGATCGGCTGGAAGTTCGGCTGGTGGCGGATCGGCACCGGCGAGCTGACCATCACCGGCCACCGGCTGGACGCACCGGCCGCACCGCTGCGCGGCGACGCGCTCAACCAGTACTACGGCCGCACCGGGTTCACGCCGAGCGGTGTGTCCTTCCCAACTCCGGGCTGCTGGGCGGTGACCGGCTCGATCGGGTCGGATCCGCTGACCTTCGTCACCCTGGTGCGGCTCAGCCCTTGACCGCGCCCGCGGTGAAGCCGGCCACGAACTTGTCCAGGAACAGGTTGAACACGAAGGCGATCGGCACCGCCACCAGGATGGTCGCCGCCTGCAGGGACTGCCAGAAGAACACGTCGCCGCGGACCAGTTGGGTGGGCACCCCGGTGCTGACCGTCATCGAGTCGGTGGGCGCGACGAACGCCAGCGCGTAGATGAACTCGCTGGCGGTCAGGGTGAACGCGAACACGATCACCGCGACGATGCCGGGGAACACCAGCGGAACGACCGCCCGGCCGAACGCGCCGAGCCGGCTGTACCCGTCGACCATCGCCTGTTCCTCGATGTCGCGCGGAATCCCTTTCAGGAAGCCCATCAGCAGCCAGATCGACACCGGAATCGTGATCGTCGGGTAGACCAGCACCAGCGACCAGGTGGAGTCCTGCAGACCGATCCACACCACCATCCGGGACAGCGACAGGAAAAGCAGGGTCGGCGGCACCAGGTAGACCAGGAAGATCACGATCCCCATCGTGCCGGCCCACGGCCGGTCCAACCGGGCCAGCGCGTAGGCCGCGGGCAGCGCCAGCGCCAGCGTGATCAGCACGACCAGCACGCCGACCCACAGGGTGTTCCAGGCGAAGGTCAGGAACCCGGTGTCGGTGAACAGGTAGGTCACGTGGTCCGGCGTCGGCGGCCGGTTGAACAGGAACGGGTTGCTGTCCGGGTTGTAGAGGTCGCGGTTCTGCTTGAACGCGGTGACCGTGCTCCAGACGAACGGGCCGGCGCACACCAGGGCCGCCAGGATCGCAGCGGTGTACACGCCGACCCGGCGGGCGATGTGCTGCCGTTCGTGCCTGCGGCGCAGGGCGGCGGCGGCGTTCGGCGAGGTGACCATCAGCGCACCTCGATCCGGCGCACCGCGCGCAGGATGGCGATCGCGGCGGCGAGCAGCAGCGGGAACAGGAACAGCGCCACCGCGGCCCCCTGGGCCACGTCACCGCCCTCGATGCCGCGGTAGAACGCCCAACTGGCGAGCACCTGGGTGGCGTCGTTGGGACCGCCCCGGGTCAGCACCCGGACCACGGCGATGTCGGTGAACGTGAAGATCGCGCCGAACAGCGCGGCGACCGCGACCACCGGCAGCACCATCGGAATGGTGATCTCGAACATCCGGCGCCAGTACCCGGCGCCGTCCACCCGGGCCGCCTCGTCGATGTCCCGCGGGATCGCGACCAGCCCGGCGATCATGATGATCGCCGCGAGCGGGGTGAGCCGCCAGACGTGCACGGCGATCACCGAGGCCATCGCCCAGCCCGGTTCGCCGAGGTAGTACATGTTCTCGTGCGGGCCGAGAATCCCGACCTGGCGCAGCATCCAGTCGATCGGCGAGTAGATCGAGTCGAGCAGCCACAGCCACGAGATCGAGGACAGCGCGACCGGAGTGGTCCAGGCCAGCAGCACGAAGAACCGGACCAGCCACTTGCCCTTGAAGTCCGCGATCAGGATGTTCGCCAGGACCTTGCCCAGCACCACGATCAGCACCATCGAGATACCGGTGAAGATCAGCGTGTTGCCCAGGGCCCGCCAGAACACCGGGTCGTCGAAGGCCCGGGCGAAGTTGCGCAGCCCGGCGAAGTCGTAGGACGGGTCGCCTGCGGTGACGTCGGACAGCGCGAACGCGATGGCCAGCCCGAACGGCAACGCCACCAACGCGATGATGTAGACCACGCTGGGCAGCAGGAAGATCCAGGCCAGCACGCCGTCCCGGTCGGCGAGGCGGCGACGCGCCGCCGGCCGGGCAACCGGACCCGGTTGCACGGGCGCAGGCCGCTCGGTCGTGGTGGCCATGTCAGGTCCCCAACCGGACCGGTTCGCCGCGTAGCCCGCTTTCCTTGTCGAAGAACCGCAGCCGGCTGCCGTGCACGGCGAACTCGTGTGTCTCGCCCACCACGATCGGCGTTTCTACCGTGGAGGGAAGGCGGACCACGACCCGGGTGTCCTCGCCGATCCGGGTCACCGTGCCGTACAAATGCCGGTCGCCGGACAGATACTCGACCCGGTCGACAGCGAGCGGCATCGTCACCCGGTCGTCGTCGCGGACGATCTCCACCGGCAGCAGGTGCTCCGGCCGGAACCCGACCAGATGTCCGTCCCTCGGCACCAGGTTCATCGGCGGCGAGCCGATGAACGTGGCCACGAAGGTGTCCGCCGGGTCATCGTAGATCTCCACCGGAGGGCCGATCTGGCGCACCTTTCCGTCGGCCAGCACGGCGATCCGGTCACCGAGGCCCATTGCCTCGACCTGGTCGTGGGTCACGTAGATCGTGGTCACGCCGATCTCGGCCTGGAAGGACTTCAGCTCGTCCCGGGCACTTGTCCGCAGCTTCGCGTCCAGGTTGGACAAGGGCTCGTCGAGCAGGAACACGTGCGGCTCGCGGACCAGGGCCCGGGCCAGCGCCACCCGTTGCCGCTCGCCGCCGGACAGCTGGCGCGGCTTGCGGTTCAGCAGCGGCGTGATGCCCAGCAGGTCGGCCGCCCAGTGCGCCTTGCGCACCCGCTGCTCGGTCGGCATTCCCGCGGCCCGCAACGGAAACACGATGTTCGCCAGCACCGTCTTGTGTGGATAGAGGGCGTAGCTCTGGAACACCATCGCGATCTTGCGGGCCCGGGGCGGCAGCCCGGTGACCACCTCGTTGTCGATCAGCACGTCGCCGCTGGTCGGCTCCTCGAGCCCGGCGATCGTGCGCAACAGGGTGGTTTTCCCGCAACCGGACGGACCGAGCAGCACCAGGTACTCCCGGTCGGCGGCGGTGAGGTCCACCCCGTCGATCGCGTGCACCTCGCCGCCGTCGAAATGCTTCCGCAGGTCGCGGACCTCGACCACCGCCATAAGCCCTGCCTCAGCCGCCGACGAGCCCGGCGGCCCGCCACTTGTTGAACACGTTGGTGACCTGCTGCGCGGCTTCCTTGACCGCCTGCTGCGGGGATGCCTCGCCGCGGGCCGCCCTGGCGAACATGTTCGGGATCACGAACGTGTTGAACACCTCGCCGATCGCGGTGCTGGCCGGGCCCGGGTGGCCGATGTTGGTGCTCCAGGACAGCGAGTCCTTGAGGAAGTTCAGCTTGTCCGCCGGCTTGGCGCCGAACGGGTCGCTGCCCAGCCACGCGTCCCGGTTCGGGGTCAGCTTCTCCGGCCACGCGCTGAAGTCGTAGAGCTTGGAGTGGTAGCTGGCCGAGGCGAAGTTCGCCGTGTAGTGCAGCAGGAACTCCTTGGCGTTGTCGACGCCCGTCGCGTGCTTCGGGATGATCCAGTTGTAGAGCACGTGCTGGGCGGCGATGGCGGCCTTCGGACCCTTGAGCGCCGGCACGAAGAACACGTCGTCGGCCACGGCCGGGTTGCTGCCCTGCGCGGTGCGCCACGCCGAGATCGAGTTGACGATGTAGGAGAGCTTGCCCGCCACCAGGCCCTGGTTGTTGCTCGCGGCGTTCCAGGAGAACACCTCGGGGGTCATCGCCTGCTGGTAGAGCTTGGTCATGTACTCGACCGCGGCCACCGTCTCCGGCGAGTCGAGCACCACCTTCTCGTTCTCGTCCTGCTCCGACGCGCCGTAGGACCACATCAGCGCGCGCAGGATCATGTTCGAGTCGATCTCCTGCGACATGCCGAGCCCGAGCTGGATGTTCTGGCTCTTCTTGATCTCCGCGCCACCCTTGAGCAGATCGTCCCAAGTGGACGGTCCGTTGCCGAAGCCGACCGGCTCCCACAGCGACTTGCGGAAGTTGCCCGGGTCCGGTACCCAGCCCGGCGAGTAGGAGTAGAACTTGTTGGTGGCCGGGTTGAAGCTGGACTTGCGGCACAGGTCGAGCTGCTTGCCCCACCGTTTGTTGGCCTCGTCGACCAGGTCCTTCATGTCGAGCACGCTCGGCTCGTACTGGGACAGCGTGGCGATGTACTGGATGACGTCGTGCCCCTGACCGGCCTGGATCTCCGCGGCGATCCGGGTGGGGATCTGCGCCTGGTCGACGTGGTCGACGATCACGTTGACCCCGACCTTGGCGCCCCAGTCCTTGGCGAACTTGTCGAACCACTCGTCGTGGCTGGGCACGAAATGGCTCCACAGCAGGACCTTCAGGTCGCCGGACAGCTTCGAGGCAGGCTGGGCGAAGGTCTCCTCCGGGGCTCCGGTCGACGGCGGGGCGGTACCGCCGGGACCGCCGCCCTCCTCGCTCGCGCACGCACCGGCCGCTGATACCGCGAGCGCCGCCAACCCCGCGGTCCTGAGCACGTCTCGCCTGGTGAAATGTTCACTCATCAGCTCGCTCCTCCGTTGGAGTACGAGGCACGGTAACGCCGTCGTTACCCGTGTCACCAGTGTTGCGATCTTGCTGTGACCTGTTCGCGATCGCGTCAGGCGATCAGACCGCCACGGAACGCGACCAGCGCCGCCTGCACCCGGTTGACCGCGCCGATCTTGCCGAGCACGGCCGACACGTAGCCCTTCACCGTCGCCTCGGACAGGTGCAGTTCGTTACCGATCTCGGCGTTGGACAGGCCCTGGCCGATCAGCGTGACCACCTCGCGCTCCCGGTCGGAGAGCGAGGCGAGCAGCCGCCGCGCCGGCTCGGCCGCCCGCGCGCCGTCGGCCACCGCGGACAGCACCCGGGCGGCGACCTTCGGATCCAGCACCGCGCCGCCGCGCGCCAGGTCCCGCACGGCCTTGATCAGCTGTGCCGGCTCGGTGTCCTTGAGCAGGAACCCGTTGGCGCCGATGCGCAGCGCCTCCTGGACATACTCGTCCACATCGAACGTGGTGAGCATGGCGACCGCGGGCGGTTCCGGCAGCGCCCGCAGCCGGCGCAGCGCGGACAGGCCGTCCGTGGTGCGCATGCGGATGTCCAGCAACACGACGGCCGGACGGTGCTGCCTGGCCAGTTCGGCGACATAGAGCCCGTCGTCGCATTCCGCGACGATCTCGATGTCGTCGGCGCTGGACAGCATCGTCCGGAGTCCGGAGCGGACGAGATCCTCATCGTCCGCGAGCAGTACCTTGATCACGTCAGCCTCGCAGGGTCGGCCACGGCCGGATTCTATCTCGTCGCGGACCGTGATACCCGCTACGCCGGACGCAGGGCGTCGCTCAGCTTCACCCGCGCGCCGCTGCGCACCACGGCGTTGCGGTAGATCCGGCCGGACAGCCACACCAGCCCCGGGATCGTCATCAGCACCAGCACCACCGACAGGATCGCCTGCCAGGCGGGCACCCCGCCCATCGCGAGCCGCATCGGCATCAGCGTCGGCGCGAACACCGGCACGATCGAGAGCACCTCGCACAGCTTGTTGTCCGGATCGGTGGGCAGCACCGAGATGCCCAGCACGTAACCGAGGATCACGAACATCAACGCCGGTGTGATCACCCCGTTGACGTCCTCCTGGCGGGAGACCAGCGCGGCCAGCGCGGCGAAGACCAGCGAGTACATGACGAAGCCGAGCACGAACCACACGATCAGCCAGAGCACCGTGCCGAACGCGGCGGACAACGAGATGGTCAGCGAGCCGATGGCCAGCGCCACGGCCACGCCGACCACCCCGATCACGGTCATCTGGATCAGCCCGACCAGGCCGATCCCGGCCACCTTGCCGGCCATCAGCTGCCATGGCCGGATCGTGGCCAGCAGCAGTTCGACCACCCGGCTGGACTTCTCCTCGACCACGCCCTGGGCCACCGAACCGCCGTTGATCAGCAGCGCCATGTAGATCAGGATGCCGGCGATGATGCCGAGCACGAGTTGTTGCGGATTGTAGGGAAACGGCGGTTCCAGTGACTCGACGTCGACATTCGCCCGCGCGACGCTGGCCTGCACCTGCGCCGGGTCCCCGCCGAGCCGGTCGATCTCCTGGTTGAGGGCGAGCTGGCCGGCCAGCACGTTGAGCGCGTCCTGCAGGCTGCCGTCGAGCTCATTGCGGACCACCACCTGGATCCGGCTGCCGTCCCCGACCAGCAGCGCGTCCAGCGAGTCGTCGGCCACCTGGGCGCGCCCGGCGGCCTCGTCGGCCACCTCCCGGACGTCGATGTTGGTGCCGATGGCCGTCCCGCTCCGGGCGAGCGCCTCGCGGAGCTGGGCGGTCTGCCCGGTCACCCCGACGCTCGCGTCGGCGCCGCCGCCGACGAACTTCATGGTGACCGCGAAGCCGATGAGCAGCACCAGGGTGGCCACGATCGACCAGATGAAAGCCTTGGACCGTAACCGAACCGTCACCTCACGGGCGGCCACCAGCCGCACCGCCTGCGCGGAGCCCAGTTGAAAACTCGGGGTGCTCATGCTGTTCTCCCCCCAGGCCGACGCCGCGGCGTCGCCGTGTGGATCGCTTGCGTCGCCGGGTTCATGCCGCCGGCTCCTGCTCGTTGGTCGTCACGACATTGCGGAACAGCTCGGTGAGCGTGGCCTGGCGCCGGGTGAACTCCCGCACCGGCCCGGTGGCCAGCGCGGTCTGGAGGACCAACTGGTCGTCGGCGCCGGGATCGAGCTCCAACACCACCCGGTTGCCCTCCCAGCCGCGCAGGTGCACGCCGGGAAGCGCGTCGGCCCAGTCCGGCCCCGCGTGCGGCGCGTCCACCACCAGGTGCACCGCGCCGCCCGCACGCAGCTCGTCGACGGTGCCCACGGCGACCATCTGTCCACTGCGAATGATCCCCACCCGGTGACAGAGCCGCTCCACCAGGTCCAGCTGGTGGCTGGAGAAGACGACCGGAATCCCCTCCGCGGCCTTGCCCTGCAGCACCCTGCTCATCACGTCCACCGCGACCGGATCAAGACCCGAGAACGGTTCGTCGAGCACGAGAATCGTGGGATCGTGGATCAACGCCGCGGCCAGCTGCACCCGCTGCTGGTTGCCCAGGCTCAGCTTCTGCACCTCGTCATCACGGCGGGCGGCCACCCCGAGCAGCTCGGTCCACTGCTCCATGGCCCGCTGCGCCCCCGTCGCCGACAACCCGTGCAGCCGCGCCAGGTAGACCAGCTGCTCCCCCACCTTCATGCGCGGATAAAGTCCCCGCTCCTCCGGCATGTACCCGATCTGCCGCCGCGTCTCGGCCGTGATCGGCGCGCCCTCCCACCAGACCACTCCGGAGTCGGCGGCCAACACCCCCAGCGCGATCCGCATGGCGGTCGTCTTGCCGGCCCCGTTACTTCCGACGAACCCGAACAGCTCCCCCGCCCGCACGTCGAAGGTCGCCTCCTGCAACGCCACGACGTCGCCGTACCGCTTGGACACATGGTCGAAGACCAGCCGCCTGTCACTCACGCCGGTATCCTGCCCCATCCCCTGCCCAACATCACCATCTCCCCGCC
>NZ_DASTBH010000306.1:0-19110 GCF_035712165.1 Actinophytocola sp.
GCATCGCGTAGGCCGCCGAGCGGTCCACCTTCGACGGGTCCTTGCCGGAGAACGCCCCGCCACCGTGCCGGGCCATCCCGCCGTAGGTGTCCACGATGATCTTCCGGCCGGTCAGGCCGGCGTCACCCATCGGACCGCCGATGACGAACCGGCCGGTGGGGTTGACCAGCAGGCGGACGTTCGAGGTGTCCAGCTCCAGGCCGTCCAGCTCCGGGCCCATGACCTGCTCGCGGATGTCCACGCCGAGCAGCCGCTCCAGGTCGATCCCGTCGGCGTGCTGGCTGGAGACCACCACGGTGTCCAGCCGCACCGCCTGGTCGCCGGCGTACTCGATGGTGACCTGGGTCTTGCCGTCCGGCCGCAGGTAGGGCAGCACGCCGTTCTTGCGGACCGCGGTCAGCCGCTTGGCCAGCCGGTGCGCCAGCGCGATCGGCAGCGGCATCAGCTCGGGGGTGTCGGTGCAGGCGTAGCCGAACATCAGGCCCTGGTCACCCGCGCCCTGCCGGGCGATCTCGTCCTCGGCGGAGTCCTCCACCCGGGACTCGTAGGCGGTGTCCACACCCTGGGCGATGTCCGGGGACTGCGCCCCGATGGCGATGTTCACGCCGCAGGAGTTGCCGTCGAAGCCCTTGGCCGACGAGTCGTACCCGATCTTGAGGATGACGTCGCGGACGATGGCCGGAATGTCGGCGTAGGCCTCGGTGGTGACCTCACCGGCCACGTGCACCTGGCCGGTGGTGACCAGGCTCTCGACCGCGACCCGGGAGCGGGGATCCTTGGCGAGCAGGGCATCCAGAATCGAGTCGCTGATCGCGTCGCAGATCTTGTCCGGATGGCCCTCGGTCACCGACTCGGAAGTGAACAGCCTGGACGTCACGACGCAACCCACCTATCTCATTCACACAACGGGACCAACTGGTCCGCACCTATTGCAACTCACCGTCGAGCAGTGCCACCACGGCATCCCACACCTCGGACGCCAGTTGCGCCTTCGAGCCGAGAGCGATCGGCCGTTCGGTGCCGTCCGTGGATAGTAGCCAGCCGGCGTTGTCCTCCGTCTCGAAGGCTTTCCCCTCGCCGACGGCATTCACCACCAGTAGGTCGCAGCCCTTCCGCTTGTGTTTCACCCTGGCATGGTCGAGCACATCGGCACTGGTGTCGCCGGTCTCAGCGGCGAACCCCACGATCACCTGTCCGGGGGTCCGCGCGGCCACCAGTTCGGCCAGGATGTCGGGGTTGCGGGTGAGGGCGACCGGGTCCGGGTCCCGACCGGTTTTCTTGATCTTGTATTCGGCTCGGTGCGCAGGTCGGAAGTCGGCTACGGCGGCGGCCATGACGATCACATCGGCGTCCGCGGCGACCTTGTGCACCGCCTCGCGCAGCTCCTCGGCGGTACCGGCGCGAACCAGTTCGGCGCCGGCCGGTTCGGGCAGCGCCACGGTGTGCGCGGAGACCAACGTCACGGTCGCGCCGCGGGCCACGGCGGTGCGGGCCAGCGCGTAGCCCTGCTTGCCGGAGGACCGGTTGCCCAGATAGCGGACCGGGTCGAGCGGCTCCCGGGTCCCACCGGCGGAGATGACCACGCGGCGGCCGGTCAGGTCGCGGGGCAGCGCGTCCGGCCGGCTGAGCAGCAGCCGGGCCAGGTCCACGATCTCGGCCGGGTCGGCCAGCCGGCCCTTGCCGGTGTCCGCTCCGGTGAGCCGCCCGCTGGCCGGTTCGGTGACCAGGACGCCGCGCCGCCGCAGCGTCGCCACGTTGTCCCGGGTGGCCGGGTGCTCCCACATCTCGGTGTGCATGGCGGGCGCCATCAGCACCGGGCACCTGGCGGTCAGCAGGGTGTTGGTGAGCAGGTCGTCGGCCAGGCCGTTGGCGGCCTTGGCGAGCAGGTCCGCGGTGGCCGGGACGACCAGGACCAGGTCGGCCTGCTGCCCGATGCGGACGTGCGGAACCTCCGGCACGTCGGTGAACACGCCGGAGTGCACGGGGTTGCCGGACAGCGCCTCGAACGTGGCGGCGCCGACGAACCGCAGGGCGGACTCGGTCGGCACGACCCGGACCTCATGGCCGGTTTCGGTGAGCCCGCGCAGCACCTCGCAGGCCTTGTAGGCGGCGATACCGCCCCCCACGCCGAGGACGACGCGGGGGCGCGCCGCCGGGCTCACTCGCCCTCGGTGTGCTCGAGCAGGCCGGAGTGGATCTCGCGCAGCGCGATGGACAGCGGCTTCTCCCGCGGGCCGGGCTCAACCAGCGGCCCGACGTACTCCAGCAGGCCTTCGCCGAGCTGCGCGTAGTAGTCGTTGATCTGCCGGGCACGCTTCGCCGCGTAGATCACCAGCGCGTACTTGGAGCTGACCTTGTCGAGCAGGTCGTCGATCGGGGGGTTGGTGATGCCTTCGAGGACATGTCCGGTCGGGTCACCCAGTGCGCCCAGCTCGGTGGGGGTGATCACTCGCAACGCTCCAGCTCATTCGGGGGTATCCGCTGTTAACAAGGTTAGCAAGTCACGGGCGGCGGTCCGGACGTCGGTGTTCACCACGACGGCGTCGAACTCGTCCTGCGCCGCGATCTCCTCCTTGGCGGTGCGCAGCCGGCGGTCCACCACCTCGGGCGGTTCGGTGCCGCGCCCGGTCAGCCGCTCGACCAGGTGGTCCCAGCTGGGTGGGGCCAGAAACACCAGCAGCGCCTCGGGGGCGGCCAGCTTCAGCGCGCGTGCGCCCTGCAGGTCGACCTCGACCAGGGCGGGCAGGCCGGCGGCCAGCCGCTGCTCGACCGGGGCGCGGGGGGTGCCGGAGCGATGGAGCCCGCCGTGGATCTCGGCCCACTCCAGCAGTTCGCCCGCGGTGACCATGCGGTCGAACTCGGTCCGGCTCACGAAGTGATAGTCCCGGCCGTCCACCTCACCCGGGCGTTGATTCCGGGTCGTGGCCGAGACGCTGAACCACACGTCGGGAGACAGCGTGCGCAACTCGCGCACCACGCTGCTCTTACCTACACCAGAGGGGCCGGCCAAAACGACGAGCCGGCCCCGCTGTTGCACACGATTCACTCGCCGCCGAACTCCGCGAGCAACGCCTTGCGCTGACGGTCGCCAAGACCGCGAAGGCGACGGCTAGGGGCGATCTCAAGCCGCTCGATGATCTGCTGGGCGCGCACCTTGCCGACGCCCGGGAGGGCCTCCAGCAGGGCGGTGACCTTCATCTTGCCCAGGACCTCATCGTTGTCAGCCTTGGCCAGCACGTCCTTGAGGGTGGTGCCGCCTCGCTTCAGGCGCTCCTTGAGCTCAGCCCGGGCGCGTCGGGCGGCAGCCGCCTTCTCCAGCGCTGCGGCCCGCTGCTCCTCGGTCAGCTGGGGAAGGGCCACGATTTCCTCCGTGGGGGTGATTGCTACAGGGTGGATCGGTGCAGCGACGTTACCGACCTTGGGTAGGCCAGGACAACGCGGGTCCCGATAGTGCGTTCCGTAGCCCTCACCTACCTCTCGATGACTTTCTGTAGTCATCCCGGTTCGACTTGCACGAATGAGTGATACCCGAGTTAGTCAAGCTCAAAGCACCGCCGCAAGGGAATCCCGAACTCGGCATGCGGCCGCCCGCAGCGCCGCCGGGTCGGGTCCGTGCCGGAGCACGTCCCGGGAGGTCGTCGGCAGCACCTGGGGCAGCCGGTCGCCGAACGCCCTGCGCAGGTCGGCCGGTGTGCCGCCCTGCGCGCCGAACCCCGGCGCCAGGATCGGACCGCCCAGGTTCGACAGGTCCAGGCCCGGGTCACCGACGTTGCCGGCGATCACCACGCCCACCCCCCGGGCCGCCGCCGCGTCGACGATCGACTGGGCCACCGCCCGGCCGTCGGGTCCGGTGGCCCGCTGCACCGCCGCGCCCTGCGGGTTGGAGGTCAGCGCCAGCACGAACACCCCGCGCCCGGTGGATTCGGCCAGGTCCAGGGCCGGTTCCAGGGAGCCGAAGCCGAGATAGGGCGAGAGGGTGACCGCGTCGCCGGCCAGCGGCGAACCGTCCGCCAGGTAGGCCCGGGCGTAGGCGGCCATGGTCGAGCCGATGTCCCCGCGCTTGGCGTCGACGAGCACCAGCGCGCCGGCCGCCCGGGCCGCGGAGATCACCCGCTCCAGCACCGCGACGCCGCGCGAGCCGAACGCCTCGAAGAACGCCGACTGCGGCTTGACCACGGCGACCTCGCCGGTCAAGGCCTCCACACAGGTCAGCGCGAACCGTTCCAGACCGGCCGGGTCGACCGGGAGCCCCCAGCCGGTCAGCAGTTCCGGGTGCGGGTCGATCCCCACGCACAGGGCGCCGCGCGCCGCCGTCGCCGCCCGCAGCCGCGCGCCGAAGGACACCGTCACCGGGGCTGCCCGGCCCGCAGCGCCGCCTGCAGCGCCTGCAGCGGTTCGACGCCGATGTCCTGGTGGATCAGGGCCTCGATGCCGTGCACGGCGGCGGCCGCGCCCTGGATGGTCGTCACGCACGGGATGTCCCGGGACACCGCCGCGGTGCGGATCTCGTAGCCGTCCAGCCGGGGGCCGTGGTTGCCGTACGGGGTGTTGATCACCATCTGGACCTGGCCGTCCCGGATCAGGTCCACGATGTTGCCGTCGCCCTCGAAGTGCTTGCGCACCACCGTGCACGGGATGCCGTTGCGCCGCAGCACCTGCGCCGTGCCGGAGGTGGCCAGGATCTGGAAGCCCAGGTCGGCCAGCCGCTTGACCGGGAACACCATGGCCCGCTTGTCGCGGTTGGCCACCGAGACGAACACCGCGCCGGTGGTGGGCAGCGAGCCATAGGCGGCGGCCTGGGACTTGGCGAACGCCTTGCCGAACGAGGCGTCGATGCCCATCACCTCGCCGGTGGACTTCATCTCCGGGCCGAGCAGCGAGTCCAGGCCATGCCCCTCGGGGGTGCGGAACCGGTGGAACGGCAGCACGGCCTCCTTGACCGCGACCGGGGCGTCGGCGGGCAGGTCGGCGCCGTCGCCCTGGGCCGGCAGCAGGCCCTCGGCGCGCAGGTCCGCGATGGTGGCGCCGAGCATGATCCGGGCGGCCGCCTTGGCCAGCGGCACCGCGGTCGCCTTGGACACGAACGGCACGGTGCGGGAGGCGCGCGGGTTGGCCTCCAGCACGTAGAGCACGTCGTCCTTGAGCGCGTACTGCACGTTGAGCAGGCCGCGCACCCCGATGCCCATCGCGATGCCGGTGGTGGACCGCCGGATGGCCTCCAGGTCGGAGCGGCCGAGGGTGATCGGCGGCAGCGCGCAGGACGAGTCGCCGGAGTGGATGCCGGCCTCCTCGATGTGCTCCATCACGCCGCCCAGGAACACCTCGGTGCCGTCGCACAGCGCGTCGACGTCGATCTCCACGGCGTCGTCGAGGAACCGGTCGACCAGAACCGGGTGCTCCGGGGAGACCGCGGTGGCCCGCTCGATGTAGCTGGCCAGCGAACCCTCGTCGTAGACGATCTCCATGCCGCGCCCGCCGAGCACGTAGGACGGGCGGACCAGCACCGGGTAACCGATCTCGTCGGCGATCCGCTTGGCCCCGGCGAACGAGGTCGCGGTGCCGTAGCGGGGGGCGGGCAACCCGGCCTGGGTGAGCACGTCGCCGAACGCGCCGCGGTCCTCGGCCAGGTGGATCGCCTCCGGCGGCGTGCCGACGACCGGCACACCGGCATCGGCCAGCCGCCGGGCCAGCCCGAGGGGGGTCTGCCCGCCCAACTGCACGATCACACCGGCCACGCCCGGCCCGCCGGCCCCGGAAGCCCGTTCCGCGTGCACCACCTCGAGCACGTCCTCGAACGTGAGCGGCTCGAAGTAGAGCCGGTCGGCGGTGTCGTAGTCGGTGGACACCGTCTCCGGGTTGCAGTTGATCATCACGGTCTCGAACCCGGCCGCGCGCAGCGCCATCGCCGCGTGCACGCACGAGTAGTCGAACTCGATGCCCTGCCCGATCCGGTTCGGGCCTGACCCCAGGATCAGCACCTTGGGCCGGTCGCGTTGAGTGGCCACTTCGGACTCGGCGGCCGGGTCGGTCTCATAGGCCGAGTAGTGGTACGGCGTGCGCGCGGCGAACTCGGCCGCGCAGGTGTCCACGGTCTTGAACACCGGCCGCACGCCGAGCCGGTGCCGCAGCGTGCGCACCCCGTCCTCGCCGGCCAGTTCCGGGCGCAGCGCGGCCACCTGCCGGTCGGACAGCCCCGCCCGCTTGGCCCGGCGCAGCAACGGCGCGTCGAGCACCGGCGCGGCGATCAGCTCCGCGCGCAGTTCCACCAGGGCGGCGACCTGGTCGACGAACCACGGGTCGATGCCGGAGGCGGCCGACACCTCGGCGACGCCGGCGCCCAGCCGCAGGGCCCGCTCCACCGTGTACAGCCGGCCGTCGTGCGGCGTGCGCAGCGCGTCCACAACGGACCGCATCGACTCGCCGCCCGGATCCGGCCCCGTCCAGAACCCGGCCTGCGCGGTCTCCATCGACCGCAGCGCCTTGCCAAGCGCCTCAACGAAACTGCGGCCGATCGACATGGCCTCGCCGACGCTCTTCATCGTGGTGGTCAGCGTCGGGTCGGCCCCCGGGAACTTCTCGAAGGCGAACCGCGGCACCTTCACCACCACGTAGTCCAGCGTCGGCTCGAAGCTCGCCGGGGTCTCGCCGGTGATGTCGTTGGTGATCTCGTCCAGGGTGTAGCCGATGGCCAGCTTCGCCGCGATCTTGGCGATCGGGAACCCGGTGGCCTTCGACGCCAGCGCGCTCGACCGGGACACCCGGGGGTTCATCTCGATCACGACCAGCCGGCCGGTCTCCGGGTGCACCGCGAACTGGATGTTGCACCCGCCGGTGTCCACCCCGACCTCGCGCAGCACCGCGATCCCCACGTCGCGCATGTGCTGGTACTCCCGGTCGGTCAGGGTCATCGCCGGCGCCACCGTCACCGAGTCCCCGGTGTGCACGCCCATCGGGTCGATGTTCTCGATCGAGCACACCACGACCACGTTGTCCCGCCGGTCGCGCATCAGCTCGAGCTCGAACTCCTTCCAGCCGAGCACGCTCTCCTCGATCAGCACCTCGGTCACCGGGCTCTCCGCGAGCCCCACCGCCGCCAGCCGCTCCAGCTGCTCCGGCGTGTGCGCCATCCCGGACCCCAGGCCGCCCATGGTGAACGACGGCCGGATCACCACCGGCAACCCCAACTCCTTGACCGCGACCCGGACCTCGTCCATCGACCGGCACACCGCGCTGCGCGGCACCTCGGCGCCCACCGACCGCACGATGTCCTTGAACCGCTGCCTGTCTTCTCCGCGCTGGATGGCCTCGATGTCCGCGCCGATCAACTCCACGTTGTACTTCTCCAGCACGCCCTGCTCGTGCAGCCCCACCGCCGTGTTCAGCGCCGTCTGCCCGCCGAGCGTGGCCAGCAGCGCGTCCGGCCGCTCGCGGGCGATCACCTTCTCCACGAACTCCACCGAGATCGGCTCGATGTAGGTGGCGTCGGCGAACTCGGGATCGGTCATGATCGTCGCCGGGTTGGAGTTCACCAGCGTGACCCGCAGCCCCTCGGCCCGCAGTACCCGGCAGGCCTGGGTTCCGGAGTAGTCGAACTCGCATGCCTGGCCGATCACGATCGGACCGGAGCCGATCACCATCACATGCTCGATATCGGTCCGTTTAGGCATCGTGGTTCTCCATCAACCCCAGGAACTCGTCGAACAGCGCCGCGGCGTCGTGCGGGCCGGCCGCCGCCTCCGGGTGGTACTGCACGCCGAACGCCGGGACCTCCAGCGCCCGCACCCCTTCCACACACCCGTCGTTCGGGCAGTAGTGGCTCACCGTCGCCACCCCGAACGGCGTGCCGAACCGCTCCCCCGGCTCACCCTCCAGCGCGAACCCGTGGTTCTGCGCGGTGATCGCCACCCGCCCCGTGGCGGTGTCGATCACCGGGATGTTGATCCCGCGATGCCCGTAGCGCAGCTTGTAGGTGCCCCGGCCGAGCGCGCGGCCGAGGACCTGGTTGCCGAAGCAGATCCCGAACAGCGGGATCCGGCGCTCCAGCACCGACCTGGTCAGCGTCACCGCGTGGTCGGTGGTGGCCGGGTCGCCCGGCCCGTTGGACAGGAACACCCCGTCCGGCTCGACGCCGAGCAGGTCGTCCAGCGACGCCGAGACCGGCAGCACGTGGGTCTCGACTCCCCGCTGGGCCAGCATTCTCGGCGTGTTGGACTTGATGCCGAGGTCCAGCGCCGCCACCCGGAACCGGCGCTCGCCCACCGCCGGCACCCGGTAGGTCGCCCCGGTGCTGACCTCGCCGGCCAGATCGGCGCCGAGCATCTGCGGGCCGGACCGGACCTGGTCCACCATGCTCGCCTCGTCGGCCAGCGCCGGGCCGGAGAACACCCCGGCCCGCATCGCACCGCGTTCCCGGATGTGCCGGGTCAGGGTGCGGGTGTCGACTCCGGCGATGCCGACCACCCCCTGGCTCACCAACGCCTCCGGCAGCGACCGGCGGGACCGCCAGTTCGACGGCATCCGGGCCGGGTCACGCACCACGTAACCGGCCACCCAGATCCGGTCCGACTCGTCGTCCTCGTCGTTCCAGCCGGTGTTGCCGATCTGCGGCGCCGTGGCCACCACGATCTGCCGGTGGTACGACGGGTCGGTCAGGGTCTCCTGGTAGCCGGTCATCCCGGTGCAGAACACCACCTCGCCGAGCGTGCGACCGGTGGCGCCGAACGACTCGCCCCGGAACACCCGCCCGTCCTCGAGCACCAGCGCGGCAGTGTTGGACTGTTCGTTCCCGCTCACTCGCCTACCTTCCCGTCGTGCGCGGTGATCCGGCCGCGGAGGAGCGTCGTGACCACCCGGCCGGGCAGCGTCATGCCCTCGTAGGGCGTGTTGCCGGCGATGCTGGCCAGTGCCGCCCCACGCACCGTCCAGGTGGCGTCCGGGTCGACCAGCGTCAGCGTGGCCGGCTCGCCGGGCTCCAGTGGGCGGCCCTGGTCGGGCAGGCCGGCGATCTCGGCCGGCCGTTCGCTCAGCACCCGGGCCACCCCGCGCCAGTCCAGCAGGCCGGGCCGGACCATGGTCGCCACCACCACCGACAGCGCGGTCTGCAGCCCGAGCATGCCGGGCCGGGCCGCCGCCCACTCGCAGTCCTTGTCCTGCGGCGCGTGCGGGGCGTGGTCGGTGGCCACGCAGTCGATCACACCCTCGGCCAGCGCGGCACGCAGCGCCTTGGTGTCGGACAGCGCGCGCAGCGGGGGGTTGACCTTGTTCACCGGGTCGAAGGTGGTCAGCCGTTCCTCGTCGAGCAGCAGATGGTGCGGGGTCACCTCGGCCGACACGCTCACGCCGCTCGCCTTGGCCCAGCGCAGGATCTCCGCCGTCCCGGCGGTGGACACGTGGCACACGTGCAGCCGGGCCGCGGTGTACCTGGCCAGCAGGCAGTCCCGGGCCACGATCGCCTCCTCGGCGACCGCCGGCCAGCCGGTCAGGCCCAGCCGCGCGGCCAACTCGCCGTCGTGGGCCTGGGCGCCCTCGGTCAGCCGCGGCTCCTCGGCGTGCTGCGCGATCACCGCGCCCAGCGCGGTCGAGTACTCCAGCGCCCGGCGCATGAGCAGCGGATCGGCCACGCAGTGCCCGTCGTCGGAGAACATCCGCACCGCCGCCGCGGAGCGGGCCATGCTGCCCAGCTCGGCAAGCCGCTCGCCACGCAGGCCCACGGTCACCGCGCCGACCGGATGCACGTCCACCAGCCCGACCTCGCGGCCGCGCCGCCACACGTGCTCGACGACCACCGCGTTGTCGGCGACCGGATCGGTGTTGGCCATGGCGAAAACCGCGGTGTAGCCGCCAAGGGCGGCGGCCGCCGAGCCGGTGGCGATCGTCTCGGCGTCCTCCCGGCCCGGCTCACGCAGGTGGGTGTGCAGGTCGACGAAACCGGGCAGCGCGACCAGCCCGCCCGCGTCGATCACCTCGGCGCCGTCGGCGTCCACATCGGACCCGAGCGCCGCGATCAGCCCGTCCCGGACCAGCAGGTCCACCGGCTCACCCGCGCCGTAGGGCCGGATGCCGCGCAACAGAATCGTCATCGTCATGGGTTCCCCTCCTCGTGCGCGAGCAGGTGGTAGAGCACGGCCATCCGGACGTGCACGCCGTTGGCCACCTGCTGGGTGATCGCGGCCGACGGCGAGTCGGCCACCGTCGAGGCGATCTCCATGCCGCGCAGCATCGGCCCGGGATGCAGCACGACCGCGTGGTCCGGCAGCAGCCGCAGCCGGGCCTCGGACAGGCCGTAGGCGCCGGCGTACTCGCGCGCCGACGGGAAGAAGCCGCCGTGCATCCGTTCGGCCTGGACCCGCAACATCATCACCGCGTCCAGGCTGGGCAGTTCGGCGTCCAGTTCGTGGCTGACCGCCACCTTCGCGCCGTCCAGCCAGCGTCGCAGCCCGGCCGGCACCAGCGTGGGCGGGGCGACCAGCACCACCTCGGCGCCGAGGGTGCGCAGCAGGTGCACGTTGGACCGGGCCACCCGGCTGTGCAGCACGTCGCCCACGATCGCGACCCGCCGGTCGGCGATCCCACCCAGCCGCTCGCGCAGGGTCGCGGCGTCCAGCAGCGCCTGGGTCGGATGCTCGTGGGTGCCGTCGCCGGCGTTGACCACCGCCGTACCGGTGTCGGCGAGCCAACCGGCCAGCCGGTGCGCCGCGCCGGACGCCGGGTGCCGGATGATCACGCAGTCGGCGCCGGCCGCGGACAGGGTGAGCACGGTGTCGCGCAGCGACTCGCCCTTGCCGACCGAGGAGCCGCCGGCCGACACGTTGACCACGTCCGCGCTCATCCACTTCCCGGCGATCTCGAACGAGACCCGGGTACGCGTGGAGTTCTCGTAGAACATGGTCACCACGGTCCGGCCGCGCAGCGTCGGCAGCTTGCGCACCTCCCGGCCGAGCAGCGTGCGCTTGAGGCTGTCGGCGGTGTCCAGCACCGCGGTGGCGACCTCGGCGTCCAGACCTTCGGTGGAAAGCAGATTCCTCATGCCCCCGCCTCCATGGGTCGGCGCAGCAGTACGGCATCCCGGCCGTCGGTCTCCTCGAGCAGGACGGCGATGTCCTCGTCCCGGGCGGTCGGCACGTTCTTGCCGACGTAGTCGGCCCGAATGGGCAGCTCGCGGTGACCGCGGTCGATCAGGGCGGCGAGCTGCACGGCGCGCGGGCGACCCACGTCGCGCAGGGCGTCCAGCGCGGCGCGCACCGTGCGACCGGAGAACAGCACGTCGTCGACCAGGATCACGAGCGCGTCGTCCACACCGGACGCCGGCAGCGCGGTGGCCAGCAGCGGGCGGGTCGGTCCGCGGCGGAGATCATCGCGGTAGAGCGTGATGTCCAGCACCCCGGTGGGAACCGTCACACCGCTGAACTCGGCGATCCGGGCGGCCAGCCGGGCGGCCAGCGGCGCGCCCCGGGTGGGGATGCCGAGCAGAACGACGTTGACCGGTGCGGCTTCGATGGCCGTCTTCTCGATCACCTGATGGGCCATTCGGGCGACAGTGCGCGCGACATCGCCTGGTCCGAGCAGCTCCCGCTGCCCGGCCGGGTCCGTCGCGCCACGGGTCCGCGGCGCCACGGCTGACCTCCTTCCCCGCCTCGCTGGACGGGTCGTTAAAGGATGTCCTACCTACCCCACCTGGGGTTTCTCGCACCCTAGCAGGCGCTGGACGGCGTCTTGGCCAGCGACCCGGGCCAGATTCGTCACTCCTGCTCGCGGGATCAACTTGACCTGGTGACAACTCTGGGTAACCATTACTCTGCGTGTTGATCTGAGGCAAACCCGCGGCAGTCCCACAGAGCCGGCCGTCGGGGCGAAGGAATGGAGAATCGCCATATGGGCGACTACGCCAAGGCGCTTGGAGGCAAGCTCAGGGGCATCCGCCAGCAGCAGGGCCTGTCCTTGCACGGAGTGGAGCAGAAGTCCGGCGGCCGGTGGAAAGCCGTCGTCGTCGGGTCCTATGAGCGCGGCGACCGAGCCGTGACCGTCCAGAAGTTGGCCGAGCTGGCTGACTTCTACGGCGTTCCGGTGATGGAGCTGCTCCCGGAAGGTCGCGTTCCGTCCGGGGCGGAGCCGGCCACCAAGATCGTGATAAACCTGGAGCGGCTGCAGCAGCTCCCCGCCGAGAAGGTCGGCCCGCTGGCCCGCTACGCGGCCACCATCCAGAGCCAGCGCGGCGACTACAACGGCAAGGTCCTGTCCATCCGGACCGAGGACCTCCGGTCGCTGGCGATCATCTACGACATGACCCCCGGCGAGCTGACCGAGCAGCTGATCGACTGGGGTGTCCTACCTCCCGAGGCCCGACCCTCCAAGGAGGACTGACCGCATGTCCCAAAGGGGCCTTCGCCGATCGGCGAAGGCCCCTTTGGACTGTCGTGACTGTGTTGTCAGCGGGTCGACTCGTCCCGCCCAACCCGGGCCAGAAACGATGTCCACGCATCCGGACGCACCCAGAAGGTGCCCGCGTCGGGATTCTTCGAATCCCGCACGCCAACCGCCGTCGCGGTGATGATCCGAACCTCGACACAGGTGTCGTTCGCGGTCACGCTGAACGTGCTTTTGAACCAACCGGTGTCACGGCCCCTGGGTAGTTGATCTTCCATTTCTCCCTGCGCGTGATAGACAAGTTTCATGATCGGGAATCCCCGTGCTTACCTTATACCCGCCGGGATCTATCGGCTCGCCACGAGGTCCGCGATGATCGACCGGGATTCCCCCGGGCTGGCCGCGAGGTCGTAGATTCGTTGGAACGCGCGGGACAACCGGGCCGTGTCGGTCGGCTCGTCAAGATATGTGGACGGTCCATACGCGACCGGCAAAAAGGCAACCGGACGCAACTGCGGTCCGAGCCGGACCATAATCAGCCCGGCACTCGGCGCCGGGTTGTGGGACACCGTGGAAGAAAGCACCCGAATCGTGATGTTCGGAAACTGCTCCAGGGTGGACAACAGGTGGGTCAGCTGGCGCGCCATGGTCGGGCCGTCACCGACCTCTGTGCGCAGCGCGTCATCGGTGATCACGAACCGCATGGTCTTGGCCGGCTGGGCGGTCAGGATGATGCGTTGCCGTTCGACCTGGAAGGTTCGCCGGTTCTCCCGCTCCACCCGGGACGACTCCCAGAGGATCCCGTCGGCGTCGGCGGCGATCGCCTCGAAGTACTCGGGGGTCTGCAGCAGGCCCGGAATCACGCCCCGCTCGTACCAGTCGATCTCCGCCGCCATCGCCTGCAGGTCGGTGATCCGTTCGTAGGAACTGGGCCGCAGATCGGTATAGGGGCGACGGGTGGGCCGCTGCCGGGCTTCGGCGCCCAGCGCCAGCAGCCCGGTCTTGTCCGCCGGACTCGCGCCGAGAAAGTCCAGTAGCCGGGACAGTTCCTCCGCGGTGAGCGTGCCCTTTCCGTCCAGCACGTTGATCAGCCGGGCCCGGCTCTTGCCGATCGCCGCGGCGGTCTCGTCCAGTGTCTTTTTCGACTCGGCGCGCAGCCGCTTGAGGGCCTCACCGAGAAACAGTCGGGACACGGTGAGCACACCGGCAGCCATGACGTCCTCCGCGGTTCCCCGACCGGCAAGCTGAGGTGGGATACCGTATCGGGTTTTTACCGGATGCGTCTCCGCCGAGTGTGTTTTTGCCCTACAGAGTCGCGCGCAGGCGATCGGCGATCGTGGCGATCCGGCCTAAGACGCCGTTGACGAAGCGCGGGGAATCGTCGGTGGACAGGCTCTTGGCGAGCGCGACCGCCTCGTCGATGGCGACCGGATCCGGGACGTCGGAAACCCAGAGCAGCTCGTAGAGGCCGAGCCGCAGCACCGCGAGGTCGACCGGAGGCATCCGGCCAAGGGTCCAGCCCTCCGAGTGCTCGGTGAGCAGTTCGTCGATTCGGTCCCGGTGCGCGGCGACGCCCTCGACCAGGCTGACCGTGTAGTCGTTGATCGGGGCGGCGTCCGGTTCCGCGGTGCGCTCGGTGAGCACCTCGACCGGGTCCGCCCCGCGCATCGCGGCGGCGTAGAGCACGTCGATCGCGCGTTTGCGGGCTTTGCTTCGGGCACCCACCGGACTCAGCCGCTGACGCGGCCGAGGTACCGGCCGTCGCGGGTGTCCACCTTGACCTTCTCGCCGGTCGACAGGAACAGCGGCACCTGGATCTCCGCGCCGGTCTCCAGGGTGGCCGGCTTCGTGCCACCGGTGGACCGGTCGCCCTGCAGGCCCGGGTCGGTGTGCTTGATCACCAGCTCGACCGACGTGGGCAGCTCGATGAACAGCGGCGCGCCCTCGTGCGTGGCCACGATCGCGGTCTGGTTCTCCAGCATGTACTTCGCCGCGTCGCCGACCGTGTCGGCCGAGATGTGCATCTGCTCGTAGGTCTCGCTGTCCATGAACACGAAGTCCGTGCCGTCCGAGTACAGGTAGCTCATCTCCCGGCGGTCGACCGTGGCCGTGTCCACCTTCACCCCGGCGTTGAACGTCTTGTCGACGACCTTGCCGGACAGCACGTGCTTGAGCTTCGTGCGCACGAACGCCGGGCCCTTGCCGGGCTTGACGTGTTGGAACTCGACGACCGACCAGAGCTGTCCCTCGAGGTTCAGCACGAGGCCGTTCTTCAGGTCGTTGGTGGAAGCCACGGAAAGATCTCTCCTGTACTCGACAAGGTCTACACCACGATGAGCTGCTTTGTGGTCAGCGTCAGCAGTTCGGGATCTTCGTCCCGCACGACGAGGGTGTCCTCGATGCGGACACCGCCCTTGCCGGACAGGTACACACCCGGCTCCACGGTGACTGCCATACCGGCCGCGATCCTACCTTGACCGGCCTTGCCCAACATCGGCGCCTCGTGGATCTCCAGACCGACCCCGTGGCCGAGTCCGTGCAGGAAGTTCTCGCCGTGCCCGGCATCCTCGATCACCTTGCGGGCCGCGGCGTCCACCTCGGCGGTCGCCGCCCCGACCCGCAGCGCCGCCCGGCCGGCCGCCTGCGACTCGGCGACCAGGTCGTAGAGCTCACGCTGCCAGTCGGCCGGCCTGCCCAGCACCAGGGTCCTGGTCATGTCCGAGTGGTAGCCGTCGACCAGCGCCCCGAAGTCCAGCTTGACCAGGTCGCCGGCGCGCAGCACGGCATCCGTCGGCCGGTGGTGCGGGACCGCGGAGTTGGCCCCGGTCGCCACGATCGACTCGAACGAGGGCCCGGCCGCCCCGTGATCGAGCATCCGGTTCTCCAGGTCCCTGGCCACCTCACGCTCGGTCCGGCCGGCGGCCAGCCCGCCCTGCTCGATCAACCCGGCCAGCGCCCGGTCGGCCGCGGCGCAGGCCATCCGGAGCGCCTCCACCTCGGTGTCGTCCTTGATCATCCGCAGGGTCTCGATCCGGCCGGGCACCCGGACCAGCTCGATGTTCCGGCCGGCGGCCGAGGCCAGCTCGTCCAGTTGCTCGACCGTCACGTGCTGGCTCTCGTACCCGGTGCGCGCGTACTGCCGCGGCTGCTCGCCGGCCCGCTTGGCCAGGGCGAGCGCGCTGCTGCGGTCGATGACCCGTTCCAGGTCCGGCACCTGCCGCTGCGACTGGGTCAGATAACGGCCGTCGGTGCAGAACACGGTGCGGTGCTCGGCCTCCGGTTCGTCCGCCGCATGCACCAGCAGCGCCGCGTTGGATCCGGTGAACCCGGTCAGGTACCGGATGTTGAGCAGATCGACCACGAGCAGGGCGGCCACGTCGAGCTCATGCAGTAGGGCGCGCAACGCGGCGCGGCGGCGGCCATGGATGTCGGGCATGCGGCCAGCCTATGAGGTTCCGCCGTCCTAGGCTGGCGCGATGGGAACCTGGCTGCTTCGCGGCGGAGTGCTCGCCGTCGTGCACGCCGCGGGCGAGATCGCGGTGGCCGCGTTCGCGGTGCGCCATCCGACCTCGCAGACCACGCTGGCCGCGATCGTGCTCGGCGTGCTGGTCGCGGTGGCGGCCGTGTGGGGCATGGTGGACCGCTGGCGCGAGCTGGCCCGCCCGGAGCGGACCTGGCTGATCGCCGCGCTGGTCGCGGGCTGGGGCGCCGGGGTGCTCGGCGTGATCGGGCGAGCGGCCTTCGTCGATCAGACCGGGGCCAGTGCGCTGGGCGGCGCGCTGACCGGCGGGGCCGCGTTCACCGCGCTGCTGGTGTTCGTCCCGGCCGCGATCGGTTTGCTGGCCGGCACCTGGATCCGGCCCGGGCGGCGCTCAGCGGCCGGCGAGGACTGACCGGGCCAGTTCGGTCACCCCGGCCCGCAGCCGGTCCAGCGGAACCTCGTCGCGCAGCGCCATCCGCTGGTCGGCGGCGAGCGGGGCGAGCAGGGCGTGCGCCAGGACCGTCGCGTCGAGGTCGGGCCGGGCCTGTCCGAGCAGCCACTCGACGTGCCGGTGCCACAGGCGGTAGGAGCCGATCCGGTACCGGGCGCCGGGCCGCGCGGTCTCGGACATGTGCAGCAGGTCCAGGTGGGCGTCGAGGAAGTCGGCGTAGGCGGTGAGGAACGCCGTCAGCCGCTCGGCCGGCGGCGCTCCCGGGCCGAGCGGCGGCGGACCGGACAGGACGGCGGCCTGCAGTCGCGCCTCACGCGAGTCCAGCAGGGCCACCGCGAGACCCGCCTTGTCGCCGAACCGCCGGAACAGCGTGCCCTTGCCAACCTGGGCGGCCTGCGCGAGCTGGTCCATGGACACCGAGTCCACCCCGTGCTCGTGGAACAGCCGCTCGGCCGCATCCAGGATGCGGGCCCGGTTGCGGGCGGCGTCGGCGCGTTCCCGGCGGGGTGCGCCCACGGAATAAGCGGACTGCGGTCCGGTGTTGTCGCTCATGACAGATACGGACTCTAGTCCGATTTCTTCGTGAAGGGACCGACATGACCGCTCTGATCAGCCGCGACGAGCTGCGCGCCGCCATCGAGACCGGCGCCGTGACCGTCGTCGACGCACTCGGCGCGACCTACTGGGCCAAGCAGCACCTGCCCGGAGCCGTCCCGCTGCTGGCCGGCGACGTGCCCACCGAGGCCGCGCGCCTGCTGCCGGACAAGGCGGCGGCGATCGTCACCTACTGCTCGAACCAGGCCTGCCCGAACAGCCAGCAGGTCGCCTCCGGGCTCGAGCGACTCGGCTACACCAACGTGCGCAAGTACCGCGACGGCATCGAGGACTGGGTCGGGGCCGGCCTTCCGGTCGAGTCCGTTGCTCAGGCCGAGTCGGCGACCAGTTCGACCTCGTAGCCGTCGCCGTTCTCCAGGTAGGCGGCGTAGTGGTCCGGGCCGCCGGCGTGCGGGTGCCGGTCGGCGAACATCAGCCGCCAGCCGTGTGCCGCACCTGCCCGGACCAGCCGTTCGACCGCCTCCGGGCAGGCCGCGTGCAGGGCGATGTGGTTCAGGCCGGGCCCCATCCGGTCGTGCCGCTCGCCCTGCCGCGCCGGCGAGTCCTCGAACACCAGGTAGGTCGGCCCGAGCCGCCAGCTCACGCCATGCTCCCAGCGTTGGTACTCGGTCCAGCCCAGCTCGGTGAGCAGCCAGCCCCAGGACGCCTCGGTGGCGGCCAGGTCCGCGACCCACAGCTCGACGTGGTGCAGCCGGCCGGCGACCGGCGGCAGCGCGACCAGCAGCCGGGCGCCGTCTCGCTCGCCGACCTCCCGGAACCCCGCCGGCACGCCGCTGGGCTCGCGCGCCAGCGCGAACACCGCGGGCGCGGCCAGCGTGCCGAACGCGTACCGCAGCAGGGCTTCGGCCGCCTCGGCACTCAGTCGTGGGTCGGGCAGCCGGCAGTCGAGGAGCGGGCCGGGCAGTTCGCCGCCCGGGTGCAGGTGCGCGGTGCCGAGCACCGTGCCGTCCTGCTCGCAGGCCCAGGTGCCGGCGCCGGTGGGCCGCAGGGTCAGGCGCGGGGTGCGCAGGGTCGGCGGCGTCACCCCTTGCGGTTCTCCGCCAGCCAGCGCAGGGCGAGCGGGTAGCCCTGGACGCCGAGCCCGACGATCACGCCGGTCGCGATCGCGGAGATGTAGCTGTGGTGCCGGAACTCCTCCCTGGTGTGCACGTTGGTGATGTGCACCTCGACCAGGGGCGCGGTCAGCGCGGCACAGGCGTCCCGGATCGCGATCGAGTAGTGGGTCCACGCGCCCGCGTTGAGCACGACCGCGACCCCGTCGTCGGCGGCCGCGTGCAGCCAGCCGAGCATCTCGCCTTCGTGGTCGGTCTGCCGCACCTCGACGTCGATGCCCAGCTCCCGTCCCGTCGCGGTGCACAGCTCGACGAGATCGGCGTACGTGTCGTCGCCGTAGATCAGCGGCTCCCGGCTGCCCAGCCTGCGGAGGTTGGGTCCGTTGAGCACCAGCACCTTCATGAACTCACCCTTCCCCGGCCACGGCGGTGTAGGCCGCTTCGAGCAGCACCTCGCTCGGACCCTCCAGGCGGCCCGGCGTGGCCAGACCGTCCAGCACGACGAACCGCAACACGCCGGCGCGGGTCTTCTTGTCGCCCCGCATGATCTCAACCAGCTCCGGCAGCGCGCCGGGGGCGTAGCGGGTGGGCAGTCCCAACGACTCGAGCACGGCGCGGTGCCGGCCGACGGTGGCCTCGTCCAGCCTGCCGGCGGCCCGGGCCAGCTCCGCGGCGAACACCAGGCCGACGCTCACCGCGGCGCCGTGCCGCCAGCGGTAGTCCTCCCGGCGCTCGATGGCATGGCCGAGGGTGTGGCCGTAGTTGAGGATCTCGCGCAGGCTGGACTCGCGCAGATCGGCCGCGACCACGTCGGCCTTGATCTGGATCTTGCGGCGCACCAGCTCGGCCAGCACCTCCCCGGCCGGATCGAGCGCGGCGGCCGGGTCGGCCTCGATCAGCTCGATGATCCGGGGGTCGCCGATGAACCCGCCCTTGACCACCTCGGCCATTCCGGCGACCAGTTCGTCGCGGGGCAGGGTCAGCAGGGTGTCCAGGTCGACCAGCACGGCCGCCGGCTCGTGGAACACACCGACCAGGTTCTTCCCGGCCTCGGTGTTGATGCCGGTCTTCCCGCCCACCGCGGCGTCGACCATGCCGAGCAGCGTGGTCGGCACGTTGCCCAGCCGCACCCCGCGCAACCAGGTGCC